>DATKNU010000070.1:0-10698 GCA_035541195.1 bacterium | reverse complement strand
GCCCTCGGGGGCCCGTTTGGGGACTTCCTCGCCCCGCCGTGAGGCCCAATTGAAGGCCGCCCGGCCCGACCTCACGGTCGCGCCTTTAAGGGGGAACTTGGATACCCGCCTTCGCAAACTTTCCGAAGGGCTTTATGAGGGCTTGGTGGTGGCGGGGGCGGGGGTCAAGCGCCTGGGCCGTGAATCGGAAATCACCGAGTGGCTTTCGCCCGAAGTGTCCCTGCCGGCCCCGGCCCAGGGCGTTTTAGCCCTGGTGATCCGGGACTGCGACGAGGAATGGCTCCGGATTTTGGAGCCCTTGAACGACGAGACCAGCCGGCTTTGCGCCGTCGCGGAGCGTTCCTTTCTTCGCGCCCTCCAGGGTGGCTGTCGGGTGCCGGTGGGCGCGCTGGCCGAGAGGGAAGGGGGGCGTTTGGTTTTGACCGGACTCATCGCCGATCCCACGGACGCAAAGGTGATTCGGGATAAAATCGAGGGCCTGGCCGCCCAACCCAGCGACCTGGGGGTTCAACTGGCCCAATTGCTCCTGAGCCGTGGGGCGGGGGAAATATTGAAGCGTTATGGGCGGGTCTAAAGACACTCAGGGTACGGCCGTCATGCGCTTGAAGGCTTTAAAGTTCACTTTAACTATTTTAAAAACCCAATAAAAAAGCCCTTTTGTTGGGTGGGATGGCAGGGGCAAAAGGGCGGAGGCGTCCAGGGAAGGCCCCGGGACGGTCTTCAGCGGCCGAGGTTCCCGTCAAGCGGGGGA
The DNA here is from genome assembly GCA_035541195.1 of bacterium. Classification (GTDB taxonomy): domain Bacteria; phylum Oederibacteriota; class Muellerivitia; order Muellerivitales; family Muellerivitaceae; genus Muellerivita. The sequence goes on along the minus strand of DATKNU010000070.1, from coordinate 9,947 downwards.
AAGCTGGGATTCAGGAAGCTTTTAAAGCTTCTTCGGCGCTTCAAGCTTCAGCGGTTTTTATCCGGTTTGGGACGGTTTTGAGCCTTTCGATGGGACGTCCAATGAATGCTCCCCTCAAATAATCGTCCAAAAAAAATGTGTTTAAATGCAAATTTGACCAATTGGGCCGAAATTTTCCAGGATACTTTCGCTTCTATCTGTCGAGGGGCTTCGCGTCAAAGCATGGATGAAGGTTTTCTGAAAAGCGCCTGATGAATAACAACTTAGGGCCCGAGGCTTCAAAAGAGAGGGGCCGGAGCTTGGTTTGGGCGTCCCTCATCTCTTCGGAACTCACCTGGGGTTCCTAGCAAGGGCCTGGGGCTTGGGAGAGGCTGGAGGAGGCGCTTGAGTCTTTCAAAGGGCGCCGAGGGGTTCGCGGTCGATCTTTTCAGCCGCCCGAAGGGGCTTGAAGTAAACTGGAGTCCCTCACTTTAACCGCCAAGGAGTTTTCGCGTGCCGGGTAAGGTTCACTTGGACCAGCTTAACCTCATCGTGGGCGATATGGAAAAGTCCCTGGCCTTTTACCGGCTTTTGGGATTGCCCTTGGGGGAGAAAACTTCGGGTGAAACTGGCCATGTGGGGCTTTTCACCGACAATGGTTTTGGCCTGGATTTTGACAAGCCGGACTTTGCCAAGATTTGGAACCCCGGATGGGTAGGTCGTGAGGATTTGGCCGGCAAGATGGTGGTGAGTTTCCGGCTCGAAAGCCGGAAAGCCGTGGATGAGCGTTATCAAGACCTGACGGCGGCGGGTTTCGTTGGATTACAGCCCCCCTATGATGCTTTTTGGGGGTCCCGTTACGCGGTGCTGGAGGACCCGGACGGCAACGCCGTGGGGCTTATGAGCCCGGCGGATCCGGCTTTACGAAAGGCCCCACCGGGGCAAGGGGACGAAGTGAACAACGACCAGCGTGGCACGAAATGACCCCCCGAGGCATGGTTTATCTGGTGGGGGCGGGTCCGGGCGATCCGGGACTTTTGACCTTGAGGGCCAGACAACTGCTTGAAAAGGCCGAAGCGGTTGTGTTTGACACCCTGGTGAGCCCGGTCATCGTGAATATGGCTCCCCTTTCGGCCCAAAAGATATTCCGGGGCAAGCGCGCCAAGCCGGGGTCCTTGAGCCAAGAAGCCATCAACCGGCTTTTGGTGAAACTGGGCCGCCAGGGCAAGCGGGTAGTGCGGCTCAAAGGGGGGGATCCCTTTGTTTTTGGCCGGGGGGCCGAGGAAGCCCAGGCCCTGCTTGCGGCCGGAGTGCCCTTTGAAATCGTGCCGGGCATCAGCTCCGCCATCGCCGTTCCCGCTTACGCCGGCATTCCGGTGACCCACCGGAGCTTGAATTCGAGCCTGACCGTGGTGACGGGCCACGAGGATCCCGAAAAACAAAGCCCCCAAATCGATTGGGCGAGCCTGGGCCAAAACCAGGGCACCCTGGTCTTTTTGATGGGACTCAAAGCGCTTCCTTCGCTCTGTGGGCGCCTGATCGCGGAGGGCAAGCTTCCCCAAACGCCCGCGGCGGCTATCCAATCGGGAACCACCAGCCGTCAAAAGACCCTGGTGGGGACCCTCAAAACCCTGCCCCAACTGGTGTTGAAGCATGGCTTGAAGCCCCCCGCCACCGTGGTGGTGGGTCCGGTGGTGGGTTTAAGGGACTCGCTGAAGTGGATCCAGCGCCGCCCCTTGTTTGGTTGGCGGATTTTGGTGACCCGAGGCCGCCTGCCTTATAACTCCTTGTCGGAGCTTTTGGTCGAGAAGGGCGCCGAGGTCATTGAAATCCCCACGATTGAATTATCCCCCTTGGGGATTTCCCGGGCCCGGGCCAAGCTTTTGCGGCGGGTCGGCGAATATGACTGGATCATCCTTTCCAGCGCCAATGCCGTGGATTTCTTCATGACGGCCCTCCTGCGCCTGGGTTTGGACGCCCGGAGCCTCCGGGGGGTTAAAATCGCCTGCGTGGGGGAGGCGACCGCCAAAGCGCTTCGGCAAAAAGGTTTGGTGGCCGACTTGGTCCCGAAAGAATTCAAGCAAGAAGGATTTGTCCGCGCCTTCAAGAAGATAAAAACCCGGGGGTTAAAGGTGTTGGTGCCAAAACCCAAGAAGGGGCGGGAAGTGTTCGAGCGTTTCTTGAGGGTCCAAGGGGCCCGGGTGGATTTGCTCGAACTCTATGAAAACCGGATTCCCCAAGGCGCCCCGGAACGCCTCCGGGCCTTGTTTGAGGATCAAGGGGGGGTGGATCTGCTGACTTTCGCTTCTTCCTCGGCGGTAGACCATTTTTACGCCCTTTTGACCCCCGCCCAGCGCCGTCAGTGGGTTTCCCGCCTGCCCCTGGCGGTCATGGGCCCGGTGACGGCCGCGGCCGCCCGCCGGTGGAAGGCCAAGGTCCAAGTGCAGCCCAAGCGTTATACGGTGCCGGATTTGGTGGAGGCGATCGTGAAATGGGCCCACCGCTCGCCAAAAAACACTAAAATGCTTTAAATTCTTTTCGAGGTCATCATGGCTTTTCCCACCCAACGCCTCCGCCGCTTGCGCCGAACCCGGGCTTTAAGGCTTTTAACCCAAGAAACCCGCCTCTCGCCTTCGGACTTTATCCTCCCGCTTTTCGTGGTAGAGGGTTTAAAAAAGCCTGAATCCATCGTCTCCATGCCGGGGGTGGAACGCCATAGCCTCGATTCCTTGGTTCGGGAAGCCGGCCAAGCCCATGCTTTAGGGGTTCCGGCGGTCCTGCTCTTCGGTGTGCCCAAGAAAAAAGACGCGGCGGCCACCGAGGCTTACCGCTCCGAGGGCATTGTCCAGAAGGCGGTTCGGCGGCTGAAGAAGGAAATCCCTTCTTTGGTGGTCATCACGGACGTCTGCGCCTGCGAATATACCTCCCACGGCCATTGCGGGATCATCCAAAAAGGCGAAGTGGCCAATGATCCCACCCTGGGGCTTTTGCGCAAGATCGCCCTATCCCACGCCCAAGCGGGGGCCGATATCGTGGCGCCCTCCGACATGATGGACGGGCGGGTGGGGGCCATCCGCGCGGGGCTCGACGCCCAAGGCTATAACCAAACCCCCATCCTGAGTTACGCCGCCAAGTTCGCCTCGGCTTTTTACGGTCCTTTCCGGGACGCCGCCGAATCGGCGCCGGCTTTCGGCGACCGCCGGTCCTATCAAATGAACGGTGCCAATGCCCGGGAGGCCTTGCGGGAAATCGCCGCCGATATCGAGGAGGGCGCGGACTTGATCATGGTCAAGCCCGCCTTGAGCGCCTTGGACCTGATCGCCAAGGCCCGCCGGAAGTTCGATTTGCCCCTTTGGGCCTACCAGGTGTCGGGGGAATACTCGATGATCAAGGCCGCCGCCCGCATGAAGTGGCTGGACGAGGAAGCCGCCATGATGGAAAGCCTGCTGGCCATCCGGCGCGCCGGAGCGGACCGGGTATTGACCTATTGGGCCAAGGAAGCCGCCCGGGTCTTGAGGCGGGAAAAGAGCTGACGGATGGGAATCCGGGGAAGGAGGGGGCCTTGAATCTTTGGATGATCCTGGACCTGGGTTTTTACGCCTGGGTGACCTTGGTGGTTTTGGGATGGGCCTTGCGCGAATCCGTGGGGGCCTTGTTCTGGTATTTTCTTTTCCCCCTGGGGTTGCTCTTGGCGGACTTTTTGGGTTTTGGCGCCCGGGCTTCCTTCGCTTATCACGAACCCACCGCCGCGGACTTTTGCGTCTTTGGGGCCTTGGGAACCCTGGCGCTTGAGTTTTTCCTCCGGAACCTCGCCCCGGACCTGCCCCAATGGTGGTTGGCTTACCTTTTCCGGGTGGGGTCGGTCATTCCCTGGACCTGGTTTTTGTTCGGTTATGTGGCGCCGCGCTTTTTGACTTACACCGAGGCGCGGAACGTTTTTCTTTTCCAATGCCTTTGGTCCCTGGCGGGCGCGGTGGCGGTTCAGCTTTATTGGCGGGGCCGCGAAAAACGGGAAAACGAGGCCCGCAACGCCATCGTCCTCTTCAAAAAGAAACCGCAGGGAAAGGCTAAGAGTTGAAAAAAACCTTCCGGTTGGACCGTTCGGAAAAATATTTCGCCGAGGCCAAGAAGCACCTGGTGGGCGGCGTCAACAGCCCGGTCAGGGCCTTCAAGGGCGTGGGCGGGACCCCGATTTTCTTTTCCCGGGGCAAGGGGCCTTACCTGATCGACGTGGACGGGAACCGCTATTTGGATTTGGTGGGATCCTGGGGCCCCCTGATCCTGGGGCACCTGAACCTGGAAGTGGCCAACCAAATGCGCCGCGCCCTGCGCAAGGGAGTCACCTTCGGCGCGCCTTCGCCCCTGGAGACTGAATTGGCGGTCGAGGTGAAGCGCGCCTTTCCCTCCATGGACCGGGTGCGTTTCGTCAGTTCGGGCACCGAGGCCACCTTCAGCGCCCTGCGCCTGGCCCGCGCGGCCACGGGCAAGAAGCGGATCCTCAAGTTTGACGGTTGCTACCATGGCCATGGGGACAGTTTCCTGGTGGCGGCGGGCAGCGGTCCGGCCACCTTGGGCTTGCCCGACAGCCCCGGGGTGCCGCCCGAATTCACCGCGCTTACCCTCAGCCTGCCTTATAACGACTTGAAAGCCGTTGAGAAAGCGTTTGCCCAATTTAACGACATCGCGGCGGTCTTCGTGGAGCCGGTGGCTGGTAATATGGGGGTGGTTCCCCCGGCGCCCGGCTTCCTGCCGGGCCTGAGGGAATTGACCCAAAAAGCCGGGGCCCTGCTCATCTTTGACGAGGTGATGACGGGCTTCCGCGTGGCTTATGGGGGCGCCCAGGAACTTTATGGCGTCAAGCCCGACCTGACCACGCTGGGAAAAATTATTGGGGGCGGCTTGCCCGTCGGCGCTTACGGCGGGCGGGCGGATTTGATGACTCAAATCGCGCCCGAAGGTCCGGTGTACCAAGCCGGGACCCTTTCGGGCAATCCCCTGGCCATGGCCGCGGGATTGGCCACGCTCAAAAAAATCCGAAAAGATGATTTCTACGCCTCGTTGGAAAGGGCCGGAACCTTCCTCGAAAAGGGGGTGGGGAAGGCCCTGGAAAAAACCGGTGTTCAAGCGGTTTTCCAGAGGGTGGGAAGCATGGCCACCCTTTTCTTCGTGCCCCAGCCGGTCAAGGACTACGAAGGCGCCAAGAAGAGCGACCGGGAAAAATTCGCCCGGTTCTTCTGGGCCATGGCCCGGCGGGGGGTTTACCTGCCGCCGTCCCAGTTCGAGGCTTGGTTTCTCTCTTCGGCTTTGGGCGAGGAGCATTTGAGGCGGATTGTGAGGGCGGTGGGAGAAAGTTTAGTGGAGGCCGAAAAGACGGGCCGCTAAAAACGGGAGGTGCGTGATGGAAAAGAACCGTGCCGCTTGGAAGAACCCTTTGTTCCTGGCCGTGGTTTCCCTGGGAGTCTCGGGCTTGGTCCCGGCCCCTATTCTCGCCGAGGAAGCGATCCATTGGGATGACAACGCCACCAGTCAAATGACCCCCACGCCGGCGGTGGCCCCCTTGGCCGCCCCTTCTTCCGGGATTTCCTTGGCGCCCGCGGCCTCGCCCATGGCGGCGAGTCCCGTCGCCGCCAACCCCGCGTCGAAGTCTGAGGCGGGAGCCGATTTGCAGGAAACCGAGGCGGCGGCCCTGACGCCCACGCCCGTGGTTTCCCCGGCCCCGGCCGCCGCCGCGCCCACCGCGGCCCCCACCACCGTGCCCACGCCCCTGTCGGCCCAGGGTGTGCTGAAAATGAAGGATGTTTACGCCCTCGGCATGAAGTATTACGGCAAAGACGATTACGTCGAGGCCATCAAATACCTCAAGCAGGCTTTAACGGTCCATGACCCCTATACCCCCAGTTTTTATTACGCCGAGGCCAACGCCATGTTGGGCGTGATCTATCAGTTCCATATTGTTCACCCGGACTTGGCCTACCAGTATTATCATGAGGCGCTGAAGATTGACCCGACCACCGAGGCGGCCAAGAAGCACATCGGGGAAGTGGCGCCGGGCCAAAATTAAATCCTTTTCGAGGGGACCTCGTGAACATCAAACGTTTGGCGTTGGGGGCTTTAGGCCTGTTGGCCGTCGGTTGTTTCACCGCGTCGGCGGCCCGGGCGGACCTTCTGCCCTTTGACGTGACGGTTTACGGGCTTTACGGGGCCCCCACCGAACCCAACGCTTTCGCCCAAAGCAACGCCGACGGCCTGGGGTTCGGGGGGCTCTTTGAGTGGAACCCTTCCTATTTCGCTTCCTTGGGGCTCAGCTACGAGCAAACGGGTTTTTACGGGAATTCCCATTTCGCGGCCGGCACCTTGAACCTGGAAGGCAAATATTACCTGGGCGCCTTCATCCGTGATTTTTCACCTTACTTTTCCGCGGGGGCGGGGTTCAACCTTTTCACGCCCAAGACCGGATGGCCGGGAGGCGCGGGGCTTAAGATCGGCTTCGGGAACAAGCTGCCCTTCCTGGGTCCCACCCTGCTGGATGTCGGCTTTAACTATCACTGGATGACCGATCCGGGCGCCTTTCAATACGCCGACCTGCATATGGGCGTGGGCTACGCTTTTGACATCACGCCGCCGCCCGCGCAAGCCCCCCAGCCGACCCCGGCGGAAAGCGCCCCCAAGGCCAAGCCCACGGCGGTGATGACGGCTTCGCCGATGGAAACCCCCGCGGCCACCGCCACGGGGACGCCCACCCCGACGGTTGGGACGCCGGTCGCCACCGCGACCGTGACTGCGACGGCCACCGAGTCCATGGGCACGCCCACGCCCGAGATTTCAGCGGCCATGGAGCCCACGCCCTCCGCCACGGAAGTGGCGGTGGTTTCCAAGATGAAGAAGTACTACCACGCGGGCGTGCGGGCCTTCGCCAAGCGCCAATACAAGTCGGCCATCGCGGACTTCAACCTTTGCGTGGCCATCAAGGATCCCGTGGTGCCGTCCTTTTATTACGCCGAGGCTTATTCGACCCTGGGCGTGATTTACCAGTTTCACAAGACCACCCCGGGTCATTTGGACACGGCCCGCAAGTACTACAAGAAGGCCCTCAAGATCGATCCCCAGACCGAGACCGCCAAAAAGTACCTGGCCAAACTCGGCCCGGAAAAGGCGGCCGTGAAGGTGAAGAAGAAAAAAACGGCGGCAGCCCCAACCCCCTTCGCGGAGGCTTCGCCGTCGATTTCCGCGGCGTCGGTGGCTCCCGCGGCTAGCCCGGAGCCGGTCGCCAGCCCGGCGGCGGTTTCCGGCACCCCGGTTGCGGGGAAGTAAAAGCGAAACGATTGGGCCCCGGCCAATCGGCCGGGGCCTTTTTTATTTAGGGGGAACCATGTTCTGCCGGCGTTGCAAGGTGAAGATGCGGGAGATGCGCCATTCGGCGCATAAAAAGCGCAAGTTCGTTTGCCCGAATTGCGGCGCCGCCCGCATGATGGGCGGCAAGGAAAAGGCGGGGGACCGCCGCCGCCGGGATAAGGGATTCTAGCTTTTAGTTCACCAGCTGGCGGATACGCTCGATCTTGGTGGCCTTGCCGGTTTCCTTGTCCACGCTGACGACGACCGCTTGGAACAAATAGGGCATGGTTTCCGAGACCTCGAACCGCGCGGGGGAACCGGTGATGAAGCGGTGCAGGACCTGCTCTTGCTTCATGCCGATCACCGAGTTGGGGGAACCCGACATGCCGATGTCGGTCAAATAAGCCGTTCCGCCGGGCAAAATCTCCTCGTCGGCGGTCATGACGTGGGTGTGGGTGCCCGTCACCGAGCTGACCCGGCCGTTCAAGTACCACCCCATGGCGCGCTTCTCGCTGGTGGCCTCGCAATGCATGTCCACCATGATGATCTTGGCCTTCCCCTGGATCTGCTCCAGGGCCCGGTCGGCGGTCTTGAAGGGGCAGTCGATGGGGTACATGAAGACCCGGCCCATGAGGTTGAGGACCGCGATGGGCGTTCCCTTGCAGTCGTAAATCCCGAGCCCCGAGCCCGGATTGTCCGAGGGGTAGTTGTGGGGGCGCAGCAGGCGGGCGTCCTTGCCCAAAATTTCCCGCACTTCCTTCTTGGCCCAAATATGGTTGCCGCTGGTGACCACGTCCACGCCGGCTTCCAGCAATTGGCGGAAGGAGTCGGGTTGGATGCCGGTGCCGTTGGCGATGTTTTCCCCGTTGGCGATGACGAAGTCGATGGCGTGGTCGTTCTTGACCCGGGTCATGCAGTTGTGCACCGCGTGGCGGCCGGGTTTACCGATGATGTCGCCGATCAGCAGGATGTTCATGGGGGCTTTCTATGGACGTGAAGTGGGAAGCCCGAAGAGATTAAACAAAATCACCCCGAAAAGCAAATCAAGCCTCGGCGTTTTGCAGGCCCTTTTCATGGAGAATGGCCTTCACCGCCACGTCGTGGGGGCCGGTAGGCACCAAATCCACCAATTGAAAGCAATAGCAAAGGCCCACCGAGAGCGCGTCGGGGCGCAAGCCCGGAAGCAGGCGGTCGTAAAAGCCCTTGCCGAAGCCCAGGCGGTGGCCCCGCCGGTCAAAGGCCAGGCCCGGCACCAGCATGAGGTCGATCTTGTCGAAGGGCACCGGGTGCAGGGGCTCGGGGCTGGGGATGCCGAACTCGCCGGGGAAAAGCCGGTTCAGGTCCTTGACCTCGTAAAAGCGGATCTGGCTTTTGTCCTTGGAGATGTGGGGCAGCGCCAGCTTGCGTCCCGAGCCAAGGACCCCTTCCAGGATCGGAAAGGTGTCGATTTCGCCCCGGATGGAGGCGAAGGCCGCCACCATGGCGCCTTTCTTGAAGGCGTCGCTTTCCTTCAAGAGGGCCCAGGTGGCCTGGCTGGCCATCTCGGCCATGTCATTGCCGATGAGGGCGCGCAAATCCAACAGTTTCTTGCGCAGCTTGTCCTTGCTTTCCCTCAGGGCGGCTTGGGGATCGGGTTTCATGGTTTCTTTTCCGGGGATTCGGGGGCCCGCAGGTGTTCCAGCCAGCTTTTGATCTTGGCCTCGTAGCCCAGTTCGGTGGGCAGGTAATAGCGCTTGCCGCCTTCCACGTAGGTCTGCTTCACGAAATGGTCCTTGAAGTCGTGGGCATATTGATAGCCCTGGCCATGGCCCAGGGTCTTGGCTCCCGCGTAATGGGCGTCCCTCAAGTGGTTCGGGACTTCCTTCATATTTTCCTGCTTGAGGTCCTCGGTGGCCTTTTCCAATCCCATGTAAGCCGCGTTGCTTTTGGGCGCGCTGGCCAGGTAGGCCGTGGCTTGGGCCAAGGGAATGCGCCCCTCGGGAAGGCCGATGAATTCCAGCGCCTGTTGGGCGGCCACGGCCAGGGGCAGGGCCTGGGGATCGGCGTTGCCCACGTCCTCGGCGGCCGAAATGACCAGGCGGCGGGCGATGAAGCGGGGGTCTTCGCCGGCGTAAAGCATTTTGGCCAGCCAATAGAGGGCGGCGTCGGGGTCCGAGCCCCGGATGCTCTTGATGAAGGCCGAGATGGTGTCGTAATGCTGGTCGCCGGAGGCGTCGTATTGGATGAACTTGCGCTGGACCGATTCCTGGGCCGCGTTGAGGTCGATGAGGATCACCCCCTGGCCGTCCGGGGGGGTGGTCAGGGCGGCGACTTCCAGGGCGTTCAAAAGCACCCGGCCGTCCCCGGAAGCGGATTGGATCAAGTGGGTCCTCGCCTCGGGGGTCAGCGTGATTTTTTGCTTTCCCAATCCCCGGTCGGGGTCCGCCAGGGCCCGGTCCAGGATCACGGCCAGGCTTTTCTCCTCCAAGGGTTTGAGCTCGCAGACCCGGGAGCGGGAAAGCAGGGCGCTGTTCAAGGCGAAGAAGGGGTTTTGGGTAGTGGCGCCCACGAGGATGATCACGCCTTGCTCCAGGTGGGGAAGCAGGGCGTCCTGTTGGCTCTTGTTGAAGTGATGGATCTCGTCGAGGAAGAGGATG
>DATKNU010000069.1:0-10278 GCA_035541195.1 bacterium | reverse complement strand
CACTTACGATGGACAGCCCATCGAGGCTTTTTTCCATTCCAATTGCGGCGGGGAAACGTCCGGGGCCATGAGCGTCTGGAGCCAGGACTTGCCCTACCTCAAACCCATCGCCTGCGACTATTGCCGCAACGGCGACCATTTCCGTTGGAGCGCCCAGATCCCCACCCAGGACCTGGTCCGGGATTTGCGGGGGGCGGGCCTTCAGATTGGGGACGTGGCCCAGTTGCGGGTTTTGCGCCGGGATGAGAGCGGCCGGATCGCGGTCCTGGGCGTCATGGACGCCGACGGGGAGCTCAAGAGCATCAAGGCCAACGCCTTCCGCATGGCCGTCGGGCCGGATTTGATCCGCAGCACCCGGTTCGAGGCGAAGGTGGAAAACGCCCGGGTGATTTTCAATGGTTTGGGATGGGGCCACGGGGTGGGCCTTTGCCAGGAAGGCGCCTGCGGCATGGCCCAAAAGGGCTATAACGCCTACGAGATCATCCGCCACTATTATCGGGGCGTCTTGGTCGAGAAGTTGAGGCCCTCGTGAAGACCCGGCTATTCCATTATGCCCTGCCGGCCCAGTTGGTGGCCCAGCGCCCCCTGGCCCAGAGGGACGCCTCCCGGATGCTGGTCTTGGACCGCAAAACCGGCCGCTTGGCCCATAGCCGCGTCAAGGACTTGCCCCAATGGCTGCTCCCCGGGGACCTTTTGGTGCGCAACGAGACCAAGGTGATCCCCGCGCGGCTTTTCGCGGTGAAGCCCGAGACCCGGGCCCGCATCGAGGTTTTCCTGCTGCGCCGGACCGGGGCCGGAAACGCCGAGTGGGAAGCGCTGCTTTCCCCGGCCAAACGCATCAAGGGGCCCTTGACGCTCCAAATCCAGCCGCGGGGGCAATTGGAAGTTTTGGAAAACCTTGGGACGGGTCATTTCCTGGTGCGTTTCAGCAAGACGGGCCCCTTCCAGGCCTTCCTCAAGTCCGCGGGTCATATTCCCTTGCCGCCCTATATCAAAAGACAGGATGAGACGGCGGACTGGAGCCGTTACCAGACCCTTTTCGCCAAAAAAGAAGGGTCGGTGGCGGCGCCCACCGCGGGGCTTCATTTCACGCCGGAGCTTTTCAAGGCCTTGAAGGGGCGCGGGGTCCAGACCGCCCCCGTCACCCTCCATGTGGGTTTGGGGACCTTTTTGGGCGTGACCGCGGCGGACACGGAGGATCACGTGATGCATCCTGAAGTCTTCGAGGTTCCGGCGGCGACCGCCAAGGCGGTGGAGGGGACCCGCCGGGGGGGCGGCCGGGTGGTGGCTTTGGGGACCACGGTGGCGAGGACCCTGGAGTCCGCTTGGACGCCTGAGGGACTTCAGGCCCAAAAGGGCGAAACCCGGCTTTTCATCACGCCGGGTTATGAATTCAAGGGCGTGGACGCGCTTTTCACGAATTTCCACCAACCCGAGTCCACGCTCCTCATGATGGTTTCGGCCTTTGCCGGACGGGAAAGGGTTTTGGCCGCCTACGAGGAAGCCATCCGGGAGAAATACCGCTTTTTCTCTTACGGCGACGCCATGCTGATTCTTTAAGAAGCCCGCGGGTCCCAAGCCTTGTCTTTTATTCTTGTCCTAGGCCTTGTTGACCATCCAGCCCGAAAAATCATCCAGGAATTTTTTGAACCCCTCCAGGTGCTCGGGTGGAAAGGCGTAACGGGCGGGCGCCTCCTCCAAGACCTTGAAGAAGCAGGCCAGCCAAACGGCGCGGGCCTTCTCGTCGATCTCAAAGGGCAGGTGCCGGGCCCGCATGCGGGGCGGGCCGTAGGTTTGGGCGTAAAGCGGCGGTCCTCCCAGGAGGGTGACGAAGAAAAGCGCCGATTTGCGCGAGGCGGCTTCCAGGTCCGGGGGGAATAGGGAGCGGATGTCCGAACGGCCTAATTCTTGGTAAAAGTCCGAAAGCATCCGGAAAATATTTTCCTCGCCCATTTTCAGGTATATTTCAGGGCTGGGCGGCCGGCTCTGGGGGCCGCCGGGCGGGGTATAGATGGGGCTGGTCCGTTCCATGGGGCCAGTGTATCAAAAAGGCGCTCGGCGCGCCCGAGGATGGAATCGCGATGGCCTTCCGGAAAAAGAGGATGATCCTGGGCAACCCCCTTCATCAGGCGATGGGGACGATCTTGGCGGTTTTCATTTTTTTCCATTTCCCGGTCCTTTTTCAGGGCCGGAACTTCGGTTTTTTGGACAGCGGGAACTTCTTCTACCCGCTTTTCGCTTGGGGCGCGAGGGTTTGGGGCGGGGGATACCTGCCGCTTTGGAACCCCGATGCGGCCTTGGGTTTTCCCTCGGTGGCTGACCCGGAGACCCTCACTTGGTATCCGCCTAAAATCCTCCTTTACGCCATCCTGCCCGCCGGGGAAGCCTTTCGGTGGTTGGGCTTGGCCCATTCGCTTTGGATGTTGTCGGGATTTTGGATCTGGGCCCGGGGCCGCGGTTTCGAGGCTTGGCCGGCTTGTCTGGGCGTCTTGGCTTTCGGTTTTAGTTACGAGTCGACGGCCCTGCTCATCGGCGCTTCAGCCCTTTTCTTCACGGCCAGTTGGATTCCATGGGTCTTTTGGTCCGCGGATCGCCTGGGGAAGGGGGGACGGGGCGGGTTTTTGGCCTTTTCGCTTTGTGTTTCGCTTCAGATCTGCGCCGGTTATCCGGTTTACGCCTACTTGACCCTTTTGGCGCTGGGGACGCTCAAGCTTTGGGAAGCTTTCCGGGGCGCGCCTTTTTCCCCCTGGCCCTGGGCCGGGGCGTTGGGGACGGCGCTGCTTTTCAACGCGGCTTGGTGGCTGCCCTTCGCCGAGCGCATTCCGCGCAGCAACCTTTCGGCCCGCCTGGGGATGGGTTCGGGTTTGGGGTGGGACCACTTGGCCACTTGGTTGAACCCCTTTTTTTGCGGGCACCCGCTTTGGGGTTCGCATGAAACGCCCTTTATGTTTTGGGGCTTTTTTATGGGCCTGCCTTCGGTGGCTTTGGCCCTATGGGGGGGCGCCCGGCGGGGGACGGCCGCCGCGTTTCTTTTATTATTCCTGCTTTTGAGCCTGGGGCACAGCGCGCGTTTGGCCGATGGTTTTCGGTTTTTAGTGCCCGAATATGGATGGGTCGTTCGGTCGGCCTATTGGATCCCCTTGGTTTGTTTCGCCGGGGCTTGGGCGGCGATGGAAGGCGCCAAGCGCTTGTTGGAGGGCGAGGGAAAAGCCCTCTTTTGGTCGGGTTTGACGGTAGTCCTGTTGCTGGGCGCTTTGGCCCTGGGCGTGCCGGCGGACCTTCCTTCTTTTTGGATCGCGGGGGCCCTTCTTTTGGCGGCGGGGTGGGTTCCTTTCGCCGGCGCGGGCCGTGGGGTCTTATTGGTCCTCGCGCTTTTGGCCTCCCTGATTCCCGCGGACAAGGGGTTTTACCTCGTCTTTCCCCAGGCCTTTTACGGGCAAACGCCGCTTTGGGCCAAAGCGGTGCCCGAGGGGACGAGGATCTACCATTGGCCGGATTGGATGGATCGGCAAGAGGCGGTTTCCGGGGCCGATGCTTTTGAGGCTTACGGGCAATTAAGAAGCTCCCTGATGCCCAATTGGCCCCTGGCGGACGGCCTGGAGGAGGCGGGATTCAACAACACGATTTGTTCTTGGGAATTCCTGCGTTGGTATTACGCCCCTGAGGAAGCGCCCGCTTCCGGCCGGGCCGGGATTTTAAGCTATCTGAATGTTTCCCGCCTTGTGGGTGTCGAGCCCGGGGCGGGAGCAGGGACGCGGGTTTGGGAAAACCGCAAATGGGACCCCAAATGGTTCCCGGTCCGGGAAGCCCACGCGGCCGGAAGCTGGGATTCGGACTTCCAAAAGATGGCTGGGCCCCATTATGATTTCGCCCGGGATTGTTTCGTGGAAAATCCCCTCCGCGCCGGATCCTACGCGCCGCGGGATTTGACCCTGGAGCGGCCTTCGCCCAACCGGCTCATCTTGAGGGCCGCGCCGGGGGGAAGGGCCCTTTTGATTTCCAGCGAATTGGCTTATCCGGGCTGGCGGGCGATGGTGGAAGGGAAGGGGAAATCGCTGGAAGTGGTCAACCACAGTTTCCGCGGATTGGTTTTGGAATCCGGGGAAAATCAGGCGGCCCTTTCCTTCGAGCCGGTGACGGTCCGTTTGGGCCTCTTCGGATTGCTTGCGTGCCTGGGAATCTGGTTTTTTCTAGGCTTGGGGCTTCTGGCCCCGGGAAAGGCGGCGCATGAACGCGCATAAATTCGATATTTTGGACACCGACCCCGGGACTCGGGGCCGGGTGGGCCGCCTCAGTCTCCCCCATGGGGACATCCAAACGCCTTGTTATATGCCGGTGGGCACCCAGGCTTCGGTGAAGGCCCTCTCGCCCGAGGATGTCTTGGCTTGCGGTTCCGAGATATTGCTGGCCAACACCTATCACCTGATGCTGCGCCCGGGGGCCGAATTATTGGAAAAAATGGGCGGGCTTCACCGTTTCATGCATTGGGAAAAACCCATCCTGACCGACAGCGGCGGTTTCCAGGTCTTCAGCTTGGCGGACCTGAGGAAGATCACCGAAAGGGGCGTTGAATTCCAATCCCATTTGGACGGGAGCCGTCAGGAACTGACGCCCGAAAGCGCCACCCGCCTGCAACACCAGATCGGCTCCGACATCCTCATGGCCTTCGATGAATGCATTCCCTATCCCTCGCCGGAAGATTACGTCGAGCAATCGGTGGACCGCACCACCCGCTGGGCCGAGCGGTGCCTGGCGGCCCATCGCCAAAGCGGCCGGGAAGACCGGCAATCGCTCTATGGGATCGTCCAAGGCGCGAATTTCCCCCACCTTCGGGAAAAGAGCGCCAAGGCTTTGCTGGCGCTCGGGTTCCCCGGTTACGCCATCGGCGGCGTGTCCGTGGGCGAACCCAAGGAAAGCATCTACCGGGTGGTGGAACAGACCGCGCCCTACCTGCCGGCCGAAAAACCGCGTTATCTCATGGGGGTGGGGACGCCGGAAGACCTTTGGGAATGCGTGGACCGGGGAATGGATATGTTTGATTGCGTCATGCCCACCCGCATCGCCCGCAACGGCACCGCCTTGACGCGGCGGGGCCGGGTCATCCTTAAAAACGCCCGTTACGCACGGGAAGAAGGCCCCTTGGACCCGGATTGTTCTTGCGAATGTTGCCGTCATTATAGCCGTGCCTATTTGCGCCATCTGTTCCAAGCCGAGGAAATTTTGGCGCTGCGCTTGGTGAGTCTTCACAACCTGCGGTTCATGACCGAGATTTGTGAAATGATCCGTTCCGCCATCCGGGAAAAAAGGTTTAAGGCCGCCAAGGCCGAGTTCCTCAAGGCCTATTTCGCCCCCATTCCCGAATAGCGGGTAAAAATTTCCCAGCGGTGGGTAAAAGAGCCGGGGGCATGGGGCGGGTGGCCGGATAAGAGGCCATTTCATGGGCCTTTTTTTGGCACGCCAATTGCTTTTTCAACAGGGCATGAGCACCTTCACCGCCGCCGCGACCGAAGCCTTCCTGGGGAACCCCTTGGGAAAGGCGCCCGCCTTCTCGAACAAAAAAATCAACCTGAACAAGCGCGACATCCTGGCTTGTTTCCGGGCCTTGGTTTTGCTCGTGCTTTTGGTCCTGCTTTTTTTCAACAACGCCGATGGTTCGTCCTTGGCGGACCCGAAGGTTTTTTGGTTGTTGGGGTCTTTCGCGGCTTCCATCGCGGGGATGCTGTTGATGAAACCCCTTTGGTTCGAGAAGAAGGCGGTCCTGCCGGTCTTTTTCCTGTTGGACACGCTTTTCATCACGGCGGGCATCTACCTGACCGGCGTCACCGACACAGACCTTTTCCTGATCTTCTTCATTACGGTCTTCATTTCGGCGATGTCCCAGGACATCAAAAGCGTGTTCGGGGTGGCCATCGTTTCCTGCGCGCTCTACGCCTTCCTGCAATATAAGACCACCGGCGTGTTTTTCTCGGAAGACACGGCCCTTTTGGTGCGCTTTCCCTTCCTGTTCGTGGCCGCGGCCATGAGCGGCTTCATCGCCATGGAGGGCAAGAAGAACAAGGACGAAAAGAGCCACCTGGAGGAGATGAACCGCTTTTTGGCCCAGCAAGCCGACGCCTCCACTTCCAAGTTGTTGGAGACCAACCGGCGGCTCAAAAGCCTGTTGGAATACCACCACTGCGTCTTGAGCTCGCTCAAGACGGGCGTCATCGTGGCCCAGATGGACGGGACGGTGCGCACCTTCAACGCGGGGGCCCGGCAGATCACGGGTTTCGTGGAGGCCGAGATGGCCGACCAGAAGCTGGAGGACCTGCCCGAAGCCCTGGCGCCGGTGGCCCGGGCCCTGGAAGTAACCTTGCGGGAGCAAAAGGGCTGCCTGCAGGAGCATTTGGAGCTCAAGACCACCCGTTCCGAATCCATCCCGGTCACCCTGGAGACCTCGGTCCTCAAGGGCGGAAACGGGCAGATGCTGGGCGCCATCGCGACGCTGAAGGACATGACCCTCCTGCACCAAATGGAAACCCAATTGTTGCGCGCCGAAAGGCTCTCGGCCCTGGGCGAGATGGCCGCGGGCGTGGCCCACGAGATCAAAAACCCCTTGAACGCCATCCAGGGTTTTTCCAACCGCCTTTCGGCGAAAATCACCGATCCCTCCTTGAAAAAATACGCCGACATCATCGTTGAGGAGGTGCGCCGCATGGACACCACCATCAACGACGTGCTGGAATACAGCCGGCCCGACCGGGTGGCCAAGGAGCCCGCGGACGTCCACAAAATACTGGAAGAGACCCTGGCCTTCCTGTCGGAAAAGTTGGAAAAGGCCCGGGTCGAGGTGAAACGGGAATTTTCCGCGGATTTCCCCAAGGTGGGCCTGGATTTGGTCAAGATGCGCCAGGTCATCCTCAATTTGGTCTTGAACGCCGTGCAAGCGATGGACAAGGGCGGCTGCCTGACGCTGAAGACCGGCGTGGTGGAAGGCGTGGTTCCCCGGGCCGACGGCGGCCAAAACGAGGCCCTGATTTTCCAGCAACTTTTCCTGCGCCAAAAGATGGCGGTCATCTCCATCGAGGATACGGGTTGCGGCATCCCCAAGGAAAACATGAGCAAGCTTTTCCACCCTTTTTTCACCACCAAGATCACGGGCACGGGGCTGGGCCTGTCGATCTGCAACAAGATCATCTCTTCCCACGGCGGCACGCTGGACGTGCGCAGCACGGTGGGGAAGGGCAGCGTGTTCATGATTTATCTTCCGCTGGAAGACCAATAAGGCTTCAAAGGGGCGCGTCATGGAAACCAAGACTTTCACGATCTTGCTGGCGGAGGACGAGGAGGCTTCCCGCTTGCTTTATACCGAGGAACTCACCGAGGCGGGGTTCAACGTCGTGACGGCGGAAAATGGGCTACAGGTGCTGGGCACCCTGGAGGATGTCCGGGTGGACCTCTTGATGACCGACATCAAAATGCCCGACATGCACGCCTTGGAAATGATCCCCCGGGTCCGCGCCGAGCACCCCGACCTCCCCATCCTGGTGGCTTCGGCCTTCAAGGGCATGGAAAATGACTTCGCCCTGAAAGAGTGCGGCATCCAGGGCTTTTTCGTCAAGCCGGTCAACCTGGACGCGCTCAAACTTGAGATCCGCCGGCTTTTGGAAGCCAGGACGGTGAGCGCGGCTTGAACCTTCGACGCCATTTTGAAACCTCTTTCACCACAGAGGCACGGAAGCGCAAAGCAAAGACAAGGGTCAAAAGCCGGGGGAAAATGAAAGTGATTTTTTCCTGCGCTCGGCGTCTTGGCGGTGAAAGTCCTCGCGTTTAGGGCTTGGCGGAAGGGCCCCGGCTTTGCCCAACATTTTTGTCCAAGCATTCCTTCCCGTCGCACAAAAGGGTAGGAAGACAGCCCTGAAGACCGCCCGCCCTGGCGGTCTTTTGCTTTTCGGCCTACCCGCCTTCTTCCGGATTTCCATGGCCTCTTTCCCGCAAACATGGCGTTATGACAACGTAAAAAATGGTTGGGAAGGCCCCAGTGGTATGAAGTTTGCTTGAAAAACCCTACTGGGTATTGTATTTTGACTGACCAAACCAACGCCTCTTAAACCCGGGCGGCCCAGCGATGGGGCCGCTTTTTTTACCTGTAAAAAGGCCGGGAATCCAGAGAATAAGCCCGCGTGATCGCGGGGCCCCAAAGGCATCCCAAGGAGCCAGTCCATGCCGGAACAGCCAATCCAGGTGAACCCAAACGAAAACCTGATGACCCCCTTTGACGCGGGCAAGGATTCCTGCGGCGTGGGTTTCGTCGCGCATATGAAGAACAAGAAGTCGCACGAAATCGTCGAGCAGGGCATTGAAATCCTCTATAACTTGACGCACCGTGGCGCCTGCGGCTGTGAGACCAACACGGGCGATGGGGCCGGCATCCTGCTCCAGATTCCCGACAAGTTTTTCCGCAAAAACGCCGGTGTGTCCCTGCCCCCTGAGGGCGAGTATGGCGTGGGCGCGGTTTTCCTTCCCAAAAACCACGAGCAGATCAAGGCTTGCGAGGACCTGATCGCCAAGGTCCTTCAAGAAGAAGGCCTGTCCCTTTTGGGGTGGCGCGTCACCCCGACGGAAAACACCGAACTGGGCCTGACCGCCCGGGCCAGTGAGCCCATCATGAAGCACCTCTTCGTGGGCAAGCCCCAGGGCTTGAAGGACCAAGACGCTTTCGAGCGCAAGCTTTTCTTGGCGCGCAAGCGCATTGAGAACCAGGTGGCGGCTTCCGCGCTGTCCGAAAAGGCGCTCTTTTATGTCGCCAGCCTGTCCTGCCGGACCATCGTGTACAAGGGCATGTTGACGCCTGGCCAGGTGAATTCCTATTTCCGCGACCTTCGGGACAAGGACACCGAGTCCGCCCTGGCTTTGGTCCACTCGCGTTTTTCGACCAACACTTTCCCGTCCTGGGATTTGGCCCATCCTTTCCGTTACATCGCCCATAACGGTGAAATCAACACGCTGCGCGGCAACATCAACTGGATGCACGCGCGCCAAGCCTTGTTTGAAAGCCCTCTTTTCAGCCAGGACGAGATCAAGAAAATGTTGCCCATCATCCGGGAAGGCCAGTCCGACTCGGCCTGTTTCGACAACGCGCTGGAAATCCTCGTGATGGCGGGCCGGTCCCTGCCCCATGCCATGATGATGATGGTGCCCGAGGCTTGGACGGGGCACGCCACCATGCCCCAATATAAGAAAGACTTTTACCACTACCATTCCTGCCTCATGGAACCCTGGGACGGCCCGGCTTCCATCGCCTTCACTGACGGACGGGTCATTGGGGCGCTTTTGGACCGTAACGGCCTCCGGCCTTCCCGTTATTACGTCACCCAGGACGACCTGGTGGTGATGGCTTCCGAAGTGGGCGTATTGGACATCGATTCCAAGCGGGTCCTCAAGAAAGGCCGCCTGGAACCGGGCAAGATGTTCCTCATCGACATGATCGAGGGACGGATCGTGGATGACGCCGAGCTCAAGGAAAAAATCGCCAAACAAAACCCTTACGGCGAGTGGCTCAAGGATAATTTGACCAGCCTGGACAAGTTGCCCGAGGCCCCGCATGTGCCCGAACCCGACCATGAGACGGTTCTCAAACGCCAGAAGGCCTTTGGCTATACCCACGAGGATTTGAAAATCCTGATGGCCCCCATGGCCACCAACGGGGAAGAGGCCATTGGTTCCATGGGCGACGACACGCCCATCGGCATCCTGTCGAACCTGAACCAGCCGCTCTTCAATTATTTCAAGCAGCTCTTCGCCCAGGTCACCAATCCGCCGCTGGACGCCATCCGGGAAGAGTTGGTCACTTCGGTCAACACCACCGTGGGTCCCGAAGGCAACCTCCTGGTGCCCAAGGCGGAAAGCTGCCGCCAGATCGAGCTCAAGAGCCCGGTGTTGGACAACGACGAGTTGGCCAAGTTCACCCATATTTCCTACAAGGGCTTCAAGGCCATCACGCTTCCCATCCTTTATAAGGTCGCCGAAGGCGGAAAGGGCCTTGCCCAGGCCGTGGAAGAAGTTTGCGCCAAGGCCAGCCAGGCCGTGAAGGACGGCTATCAAATCATCGTCTTGTCCGACCGGGGATTGAACCATGACCTGGCCCCCATCCCGAGCCTCTTGGCCACCGCCGGCGTGCACCATCATTTGATCCGCCAGGGCGAACGCACCAAGGTGGGACTTCTCATTGAGAGCGGGGAGCCGCGCGAGGTCCATCATTTCGCTTTGCTGCTGGGCTACGGCGCCAACGCCATCAAT
>DATKNU010000068.1:0-4801 GCA_035541195.1 bacterium | reverse complement strand
GGCTCATGGTGGGTTACTCCTCGGCGGGGTTGGTATTGCTGGGATTGGGCGGTTGGGTCGGCAAGTTGCTCTCGCTCAGCACGGTTTTTTTCCAGGTCCTGGGGATGGAGCGGATTTTAGGATGTTCCCGCTGGACGGCTTTGTTGTTTGTTTTCCTGCCTTTTTCCATTTTTCTGCTGCTGCTGGTTTTTTTCAGCCTCATGTTCAAGGTGTTTTAAATGCCCCCCCGGACCCCTTCCCGCCGCGCCCCGGCCGCGCCCCTTGCCCAAGGGGAAGACCATTTGGTGACGGGCCATCGCTGGGCCTGGTATGGGATGAGTTTTTTCATCCCCTGGCTCGGGGTTTTCATCGGGCTTTTTCTCTATGACCGGGATTCCCGGGAAGTGCGCCAAGTGGGCCGAAACGCCCTTTTGATCAGCTTCGCGATCTGGGTGATTTTCCCCCTGCTGCTCTTGGCCGGCCTGCTCTTGGTGGGCGCGGTGACCCTGCTGCAGCTTTTTTCCCAAGCTTTTTCCGGAAACAACTAGGACCCGCTCCAAAATCCCAAAGGAAAAGATTTCCGCCGCAAGGGCGCGCGGACGAAGTTGAGGTTTTTTCAAAAAATGTTTTTGGATTTTTCTTTACCGCCGCGGCTGCGCGGTAAAAGGGTTTTGAAATGACTTCTGAGCATTCACCGGGGGGATTATGCCGGTTCTTTTAATTTCGGGGGGCACCCGCGGGATCGGTTGGGGCTTAACCCAGGCTTTCGCCCGGGCCGGCTGGGCCGTTTCCACTTGTTACCACCAGGACGAGGCCTCGGCCGAGTCGGCCCGGGCCGGCCTTCAGGTCCTGACCCCCGATTTTCTCGTCCAAAAAGCCGATGTCACCCGCGCCGAGGACCTCCAGGCCTGGATCGATGCCACCCGCCGGCGCTTTTCTTCCATTGATTGCGTCATCCACAACGCCGGCGCCACCCACAACGCCCGTTTGCTCAACTTGGAAGAGGCGGATTGGGACAAAACCCTCGAGGTGCATTTGGGGGCGGCCTTCCGGATCGCCAAGGCTTGCCTGCGGCCCATGCTCCGGGAGGGCGGCCAGATGATCTTCATCTCGTCGGTGGTGGCCACGACGGGCAACGTCGGCCAGTGCTCCTATGCCGCCGCCAAGGCGGGATTGGTGGGGTTGGCACGGAGCTTGGCCCGGGAATATGGCTCCAAAAACATCCGTGTCAATGTTGTGTGTCCCGGCTTCCACAAGACCAGGCTTTCCGACGGCTTGAGCGAGGAGGCCGAACGGTCCATCCGCGCCAAACACCTTTTGCCCCTCACCACCGACTTGAAAGAGGTGGAGGACTTCGCCTTGTGGCTGGCGGGGACCAAGACCATCTCAGGCCAGGTCTTCAACTTGGACTCGCGGATTCCCGGATGGCTTTGATCCGGCCGGTGGTGACGGGTTGGGGATTGGTTTGCCCCTTGGGGATTGGCGCCGAGGCCGTGTGGGAATCCCTCCGGGCCGGCAGGGGATCGGGATCGGACCTTCGGGGACCCGGATGGGAAGCCTGCCGCTCGCCCCGGGCTGCCCAAGTGGGACCTTTTCAAGCGCCGCCCGGTACCGAAGGCCGGGACCGGTCTTTGCGATTGGGGGTTCGGGCGGCCCAAGAAGCTTGGGACCGGTCAGGGCTTCAAGGCGAGAGCCGGGAAATGGCCACGACCTTCTCCTCCAGCAAGGGCGGATTGCTCACCTTGCTCCAAGCCCGGGAGGCTTTGCGGCAAGGCCGTCCCCTTCCAACGGGTTTTTTGGACGAGTTTTCCCCTGGGGCGCCCGGTCTTTTTTTGCGGGACCGTTTGGGCTTGAGGGGCCCGGTCCTTTCTTTTGCCGCGGCCTGCGCCACGGGCTTGGCCAGCCTCATTCAAGCGGCGGATTGGATTGAGGGGGGCGTCGCGGAGGCCGTTTTGGCCGGCAGCGCGGAGTCTTCCTTGCATCCCCTGGTTTGGGCGGGTTTCACCCGGATGGGTCTTTTAACCAAGTCGCCCGAGGGTGGGCGGCCTTTTGACAAGGATCGGGACGGTTTTTTACTGGGGGAAGGGGCGGGCGCCATGGTCCTGGAGTCGGAGGATTCGGCCCAAAGGCGCGGGGCGCCCATCCGGGCCCGGCTCAGCGGTTGGGCTTTGGGGGCGGACGGGGAGGGCATCCTGGAAGTGGACCCTCGGGGTCGGTCGATCCTGGAAGTCATCCAAAGGGCCTTGCGCCGCGCGGGGCTTAAGCCCCAAGATATCGGTTATATTAACGCCCATGGAACTGGGACCCGGGCTAATGATAAAGTAGAGGCCTTGGCCCTGGCCGAAGTTTTCGGCCGGGACCGGGTTTTCGTCAGCTCCACCAAGGGCGCCACGGGCCATTTGCTCGGGGCGGCCGGCAGCGTGGAGGCCGTATTGGCCTTTCTTTCGCTGGAGCGGGGATGGGCCCCGCCCACCCGGAACTTGGTTGATCCCGATCCCGAGTGCGGGGCCCGGCATGTTCCCCCCGGGGGCCAAGCGGGCGATTGGCGGCATGTGATGTCCCTTTCCTACGGGATCGGGGGGCAGTTGGGGGCGGTCATCTTCTCGAGAGGTTGAAGCCTATGGAATGCTTGCCTTATCGGGCCGAGTTTCAAAGCGAGCTGGAAGAGTTCCTCTTGGGCCCCTTCAAGGAAATCGGGGAGGACCTGGACCTGACGGGCCGCCACGCGGACCTGCGGCGCATCCCGGAGTTCTACCAAAAGACCGGTGATTTTTGGGTCCTCCGGGACCAGGGAAAGATCATCGGCACCATCGCCTTGCGCTGGATCGAGGACCGCACGGGCGAAATCAAACGCTTCTTCGTGGCCCCGGGCAAGCGCGGCAAGGGCCAGGGCAAGACCTTGCTGGAGAAAGTCATCCAAAGCGCGCCCACCTTCGGCTTCCGGAAGCTTCGGCTCGACACCAATTCCAAATCGCCGGCGGCCAACCACCTCTTCAAAAAATACGGGTTTCGCCTGATCCCGCGCTACAACGACGAGCCCAGCGCCGAATATTTCTTCGAACTCACCCTGGTTTAGGCGAATCCTTGGATTGGATTGAGGAGCTCAGGCAAGAACTGGCGGGACTGGAGGCCCAAGGCCTCAAACGCGCCTTGCGCACGGTGGATCCCTTGGGTGGGGCCAAGGCGAGGGTCGAGGGCCGGGACTGCGTGCTGTTCTGCTCGAACAATTACTTGGGCTTGGCCGACCATCCCCGGGTGGTCAAAATGGCCCGCCAAGCGCTGGACCGTTATGGCGCGGGATCCCAAGCCTCCCGCCTGGTCTCGGGCAATTTCCCCATCCACGATTTGCTGGAAGAAAAAACCGCGCTCTTTAAGGACACGGAAGCCTGCCTGGCCTTTCCCACGGGCTACATGGCCAACCTGGCCGCGGTGTCGGCCCTGGTGGGCGACGAGGACGCGGTGCTTTGCGACCGGTTGAACCACGCCAGCCTCATCGACGCCTGCCGCTCCTCCAAGGCCAAACTGTTGGTTTACGAGCATTTGAACCTGGCGGACTTGAGGGCTTGCCTGGAGCGCGCGCGAAACTACCGGCGGCGCCTCATCGTGACGGACTCGCTTTTCAGCATGGACGGGGACGTGGCGCCCTTGCCCGGCATCATGGAATTGGCCTCGGAGTTCGAGGCGCTGGTGCTCATCGATGACGCCCATGGCACCGGGGTTTTGGGGGTCGGGGGCCGCGGCGGCGCCCACCATTTCGCCCTGAAGACCCCGCCCACGGCGGTGGTGGGCACCTACAGCAAGGCCCTGGGAAGCCTGGGGGGCTTCGTGGGCGGATCCAAAACCTTGGTGGAAGCGCTTTTAAACAAGGCCAGGACCTTCATCTATACCACGGGCCTGCCGCCCTCGGTCTGTGGGGCTTCCCTGGGGGCCTTGGAGGTTTTGGAGGAAGAACCGGACCGGGTGGAAAAGCTCCGGCAAAACGCCGCCAAGATCAGGGCGGGCTTACAAGGCCTGGGATTTAAGGTGCCCGATGGGGAAAGCCCCATCATTCCCGTGATGGTGGGGGACAATGAAAAGGCGGTCCAAATGTCCTCCAAGCTTTTAGAGGAGGGAATCTTGGTGGTGGCCATCCGGCCGCCCACGGTTCCCAAGGACACGGCCCGCCTGAGGCTTTCGGTTTCCAGCGCCCACAGCGAGGATGAGATCAGCCAATTGTTCCGGGCCTTCCAAAAACTTTGATCGGAATCCAGTGAAAGCATCCGTCAAAACCCTATTCATCGCCGGCACCGACACGGGCGTGGGCAAGTCGCTCATCGCCGCCGGGATCGCCCGGCTTTGGGTGAACCAAGGCCATTCGGTGGGCGTCTTGAAGCCCGTGGCATCCGGCGCCGCCGACCGGTTGGGCCGGTTGACGAGCGGGGATGGGAAGCTGTTGCAGCGGGCGGCCCAACTGCCGAAGGAAGCTTATCCTTCCATTGTCCCCGTGCATTACCGTCAACCCCTGGCGCCTTATGTGGCCGCCTGGAAAGAAGGAGCCGTCCCGCTTTCCAAGATTGAAAAGGCTTACCAAGAAATGATGGGGAAATATGAACGAGTGATCGTGGAAGGCATCGGCGGGGTCTTGGTGCCCATTACCAAGAACTTTTTGGCGGTGGATTGGCAGGTGAAATGGAAATTGCCGACTTTGCTGGTGGCCCGGGCGGGATTGGGGACGATCAACCACACGCTTTTAACGCTCGAAGCCCTGCGCCGCCGTAAGGTCAAGGTGCTGGGTGTGGTGGTCAATGGCTATCGGGGGAAGACCCTGGCCGAAAGGACCAAT
>DATKNU010000067.1:0-2328 GCA_035541195.1 bacterium | reverse complement strand
GGCATCAACGCCACCTTCGCCAACGCCATGGCCAAACCCGGCAATGTGGCCTTCATCAGCCAAAGCGGCGCGCTTTTAACCGCGGTTTTGGATTGGAGCTTCCAGGAAAACGTGGGTTTTAGTTCCATCGTGTCGCTGGGGTCCATGTTGGACGTGGGCTGGGGCGACATGATCGATTACCTGGGCAACGACCCCCACACCCAAAGCATCGTGATTTATATGGAGACCATCGGCGACGCCCGCGCCTTTTTATCCGCGGCCCGGGAAGTGGCCTTGACCAAACCCATCCTGGTCATCAAGGCCGGGCGCACGGAAGCCGCCGCCAAGGCCGCCGCCTCCCACACCGGATCCTTGGCCGGCAGCCAGGAAGTCTTGGAAGCGGCCTTTCGCCGTTGCGGCGTTTTATCCGTGGACCACATCTCACACCTCTTTTACATGGCGGATGTGCTGTCCAAGCAACCCCGTCCCAAGGGCCCCCGCCTTTGCCTGGTCACCAACGCGGGGGGACCCGGCGTCTTGGCCACCGACGCCCTGATCGGCGGCGGCGGAAAACTGGCCGGCCTCTCCCCCCAAACCCAGCAGGCCTTATCCGCCTTCTTGCCCGCCGCCTGGAGCCACGGAAACCCGGTGGACGTTTTGGGCGACGCCGACCCGGAGCGCTTCGCCAAGGCCTTGGCCGACGTGACCAAAGACCCGGAAAATGACGGGGTGATGGTCATCCTGACGCCCCAAGCCATGACGGACCCCACCGAGACCGCCCGGCGCGTCGCGCCCTTCGCCAAACTTCAGGACCGCCCCATCCTGGCCAGTTGGATGGGCGGGGCCGCCATGGAAGAAGGCCGATCCATCCTCAACCAAGCCTCCCTTCCCTGTTTTCCCTTTCCCGACACGGCGGCGCGCCTTTTCAACTACATGTGGCGCTACAGTTCCAACCTGAAGTCCCTTTATGAAACGCCCAGCCTGCCCGAGGGCGCGGCGCCCCCGGACCGGCCAAAGGCCGGGGCCCTGCTCGCCCAGGCCCGCCAAGGGGGCCGGGACCTTTTGAGCGAGTACGAGTCCAAGTCGCTTTTGGCCGCTTATGGCATTCCCACGGTCGACACCCGCCTGGCCCAAAGCGCCGACGAGGCCGCCCAAATGGCCGAGGCCCTGGGCTATCCGGTCGTGCTCAAGCTTCATTCCTTCACGGTGACCCATAAGACCGACGTCGGCGGGGTCAAACTCAACCTCACGCAGGCCAAGGACGTACGCCAGGCTTTCTCGGACATCCGGGAATCCGTCACCCGCCTCAAGGGCAAAGGCCATTTCCAGGGCGTGACCGTGCAAAAGCAGGTGAAGTGGGAAGGTTACGAGCTCATTTTAGGAAGCTCGCTGGATCCGCAGGTGGGGCCGGTGTTGCTTTTCGGGTCCGGCGGCCAGTTGGTGGAAGTTTATAAGGACCATGCCCTGGGACTTCCGCCATTGAATACCACATTGGCCCGGCGATTGATGGAAAGGACCAAGATTTACGGGGCCCTGAAGGGCGTGCGGGGCCGCGCCCCGGTGGACCTGGCGGCGCTGGAACAATTATTGGTGCGCTTCAGCTGGCTCATCGCCGAACAACCGGCGGTGAAGGAAATGGACATCAACCCCCTCTTGGCTTCGCCCGAGGGCCTGGTGGCGCTGGACGCCCGGGTGGTTTTGCATCCCAAGGACACTCCCGATTCGGAGCTTTCCCACACCGCCATCCGCCCCTACCCGGCCCAATATGTGACGCCGCTGACGCTCAAGGACGGGACCCATGTGACCCTGCGCCCGATCCGGCCCGAGGATGAGCCGGCCATGGTGCGCTTCCACGAGACCCTCTCGGCCCAAAGCGTGTATTTGCGGTATTTCCAGGAAATGAAGCTGGATGCCCGCACCGCCCATGAGCGCCTGACCCGCACCTGTTTCGTGGACTATGGCCGCGAAATGGTGTTGGTGGCCCTCCAAGGGGATCAGATTCTGGGCGTCGCCCGCTTCAGCCGGGTCCGTCCCAAGGACGAGGCGGAATTCTCGATGATCCTCAGCGACGCTTTTCAAAACCGGGGGCTGGGGGGGCAAATGCTCAAGGCGCTCTTGGCGGCCGCCCGGGACGAGAAACTCAGGCGCTTGGTCGGCTATATCCTGCCCGAGAACGTCCGCATGCAGGCCCTTTGCGCCAAGCTGGGCTTTACCCTGGACCGCCGGGAATCCGAGGGGCTGGTCGTCGCCAGCGCGGGCCTCTAGCCGCGGTGGACCCCCGCCCGGTCGGCCGATCGCTTTTGGGCCCGGGAAAGCAAAAAGGCCAAGGCACATCCGGCGGCCACGGCC
>DATKNU010000066.1:0-3297 GCA_035541195.1 bacterium | reverse complement strand
CATCGGGGAGTGGTTGATCAAGAAGGTGTGCCAACAGAACAAGAAGTGGCAGGACATGGGCCTGCCCAAGGTCTGCATCTCGGTCAACTTGTCGGCCCGCCAGTTCCAGCAACGGAACCTGGTGACCTCCATCGCCAAGGTCATTTCGGACACGGGGATCGACCCCCAATACGTGGGTTTTGAGATCACCGAGAGCATCGCCATGAAAAACGCGGACTTCACCATCGCGGCCCTCAACGAACTGCAAAAGATGAGGATCCACCTGTCGCTGGACGACTTCGGGACGGGTTACTCGTCCCTGAGCTACCTCAAGCGCTTCCCGTTGGAAACCCTCAAGATCGACCGGTCCTTCGTGCGCGACATCGCCACCGACCCCAACGACGCGGCCATCGTCACCGCGGTCATCGCCTTGGCCCACAGCTTGAAGCTCAGCGTGGTGGCCGAGGGGGTGGAAACCGAGGCCCAGATCGCCTTTTTGAAGAACCACCAATGCGACCAGGTCCAGGGCTATTACTTCAGCCATCCTCTCTCCGAGGACCAGTTCTTCCGCATGCTCAAGGAAACGAAGAACGAGGCAGGCGCGTCCGAAAGCCGGTCTTAAAATCTGTTTTAAGGTTGGGTCAAAGTTTGAATGGACCGGCGGTGATCACCGGTTGCGGTTTCTCAGGGCCCGGTCGATGTCGCGGTGGGCTTCCTTCTCCCTAAGCTTGTCCCGCTTGTCCTTGACGTTCTTGCCCTTGGCCAGCGCCAATTGGATCTTCACCTTGCCGCCCTTGAAGTAGAGCTTCACGGGCACCAGCGTCAGCCCCTTTTCCTGGACCTTGCTGGTGAGGTGGTTGATTTGGGCGCGGTTGAGCAGGAGCTTGCGCACGCGGGTCGGGTCGGGGTTGTAGCGGTTGCCCTGCTCATAGGGGGTGACGTGCATGCCGTAGAGGAAGATTTCGCCGTCTTCCACCCGGGCGAAACTGTCCTGCAGGTTGGCTTTCCCAAGGCGGATGGACTTGACCTCGCAACCCACCAGCGCGATGCCGGCTTCCAGGCTTTCCATGACGAAATAATCATGGAAGGCCTTGCGGTTCTGGAGGCTGGGCGCCCTTTCAGCCATAAACTTTGGAAAGGGTGAGGCGCTGCAAGGCCGTATCCACCGACAGCACCTTGGTCTTCATGCGTTCGCCGTAGCGGACGAAGGAACCCAGCTTGCCGCGCAACACCATGGCCTTCTCGTCGAACTGGTATTGGTCGTCGGTGAGGTTCTCGATGGGCACGAAGCCCTCCAGGCCATAGGGTTCCAGGTCCACATAGACGCCGTGGGCGGTCATATGCCGCACCAAGCCGGTGAAGGTGTTGCCCACCTTGTCTTCCATGAACTTGAGCTGCTTGATGCGTTGGCTTTCACGCTCGGCCTTCTCGGCCTGGCGTTCCTGCAGGGAACAATGCTGGGCCAGCTTCTCGTAATGATGGATGTCGCCCTTGGCCTTTTTCTCCAGGGTTTTCTTAAGCGCCCGATGCACCACCAAGTCCGGATAGCGGCGGATGGGCGAGGTGAAGTGGCAATAAGACTTCAAAGCCAAGCCGAAGTGGCCCGCGTTGTTGGAGGAGTAAACCGCCAGTTTCAGCGAGCGAAGCGACAAGATGGCGATGACCGGCGCCAGGGGATGGCCCTTGACCGAGTCCATGAGGTGGCGCAGGCCCATGGGGGTGGTTAGGTCCTTCTTTTCATAAGGAATGCGGTAGGCCTGGAGCAGGGAAGAGATCTCCTCCAAATCCTTCAGGTCCGGCGGCTCATGGATGCGGTACATGGCCGGGGAATGGGACTGGCTCAGGAAAGTGGCCACGGCCTCGTTGGCCGCCACCATGAAGTCCTCGATGAGCTTGTGGGTGCCCAAACGCTCGGTCTTGCGCACGTCGATGGGGTTGCCCTTGGCGTCCAACACCACGCGGACCTCGGGGAAGTCGAAATCCAAGGCCCCATTAGCTTCCCGGTTCTTGCGGATCATCAAGGATAAGGCCTGCATGTCGCGGAGCATGGGCTCTAGGACCGCGTATTTGGCCTGAACCTCGGGGGTGGCGGTGCGGTCCAGCACCTGCTGGACCTCATTATAGGTGCCCCGGCGGAAACTTTGGATGACGGATTGGGCGAAGTCGGTCTTGAGCAACTCGCCCGAAGGGGAATATTCCAAGAAGGCGCTCATGGTCAGGCGGGGAACGCCTTCCCGAAGCGAGCAAAGGCCGTCGGAAAGCTCGTGGGGGATCATGGGCAGCACGCGGTCGGCCAGGTACACGCTGGTGGAACGCCCTTGGGCGTCCGTATCCAATCCGCTGCCTTCCTTGACATAGTGGGACACATCGGCGATGTGCACGCCCAGCCGCCAATGGCCGGCCGGGGTCTTTTCGAGGGAAATGGCGTCGTCGAAATCCTTGGCGTCCACGCCGTCGATGGTCAAGATCGGGGTGGCGCGCAGGTCCAGCCGCCCTTCCCAGTCGCTTTCCCGGGGATTCTCGGGCAAGGCGTGGGTTTCGGAAATCGCGCCCTTGCTGAAGGAAGTGGGCCATTGGTATTTATGGATGACCGAGGCCATATCCACGCCCGGTTCGTTGGGGAAACCCAAAATCTCGTTGACGGTCCCCTGGAGGGCGCCGCCCTGGCCGGGCCACTGGGTGATCTGGGCCACGGCCTTCTGGCCTTCCTTGCCGTGGGCGGGCCAAGTCTTCAGGACCACCCAATCGGTCAGGCGGGTGTCGTCGGGCTTCAGGAAAGCCCGGCCTTGTTCCTTCACCAGCGTCCCCACCAGGGTCGCGTGGGCCCTTTTCTCGATGGAAAGGGTCTCGGCGATGAACTTGCCGGCCTTGCGCGGGTCGGGCATGACGCGGGCCTTGATCGTGTCGCCGTTCATGATGTCCCGCATCTGGTTCGGGGGGATGAAGGCGTCCGGGGAGCCGTCCTGGGGAACGAGGAAGCCGAAGCCTTTCTCGTTGGCCTGGACGATGCCCAAGACTTCATAGCCGCCGGAGGATTTTCCGTGGTGCGGCTTGGCGGAGTGCGGGCGGCCGCCCCCCGAGTGGGAAGGTTTGTTGTCTTTCGGGCCCCGGTTGGAGCCGCGGTTTTTTGAGCGTCTTTTTCTCGGCATTAGTTTAAATTCCTATTCATGCCCAAGGCATAGTGAGATGCGTCGAAACAGGGTAAGGACGGAACGCGATTCTTGGAAGAAGGCAGTTGGTCTTTCGTTTGACGGGGGGTGCGTTGCTTGACACCCATAGGGGCCTACTCTATACTACGCCCTCTTTTTACACAAGGTG
>DATKNU010000065.1:0-32112 GCA_035541195.1 bacterium | reverse complement strand
GGTCTCGGGCGCGAATTCCTCCTCCAGGTACACCGACACCTCGGAAACGAATTTGGTGGTGGGCGTGGGGGTGGTGAAGATGGGGATCTTGTGCTTTTGGGCCTCGGCCACCATTTCGGCGGGCGGCTTCATCTTGTGGGTCACGATGATGCAGGGCATGGCGTAGGAGAAGATCTTGTGGAAAATCTGGCGGCGCTGGGCGGGCTTCAGGGTCTGCAGGTAGTGGATCTCGGTCTTGCCGATGATTTGAAGGCGCTCATAGGCGAACCACTTGAAATAGCCGGTCAGCGCCATCCCCAGGCGGTTGATGTCCACGCTCACGATGTGGCGGGACGCCATGCCTTCCTCGACGACGGGGGTGAGCCGCAGGCGGTCCTTGGCCTGTTGAAAGAGCGCTTCGACGGATATTTTTTTCATCCAACCGCTCCTCG
Source organism: bacterium (assembly GCA_035541195.1). Classification (GTDB taxonomy): domain Bacteria; phylum Oederibacteriota; class Muellerivitia; order Muellerivitales; family Muellerivitaceae; genus Muellerivita. Next base: position 31,681 of record DATKNU010000065.1, on the reverse strand, counting down.
GGCGCCTTGGGTCGTCCGCCCCCCTGCGGGGGCGAAGGGCCTCAGTGCTTTAGTTTTTCTTCCTCTTGGATGATCTTGATGACTTCGTCGGGGCTTTTGGCCGAAAGGAGGGATTTGCGGAAAAACTTGTCCTTCAAAAGGCTGGAGATGCGGGCCAAGGCCTTCAAATGGGCGCCGGCCGCGCCCTCGGGCGCCACCAAAAGGAAAAAGAGGTTCACGGGTTCGCCGTCCAAGGCGTCGAAACTGATGCCTTCCTGGGAAACCCCGAAGGCCGCCGACAGGTCCGAGACCGTGTCGGACTTCCCATGGGGGATGGCGATGCCTTGGCCGATGCCGGTGGAGCCCAATTCTTCCCTTTCCATCAGGGTCTGGAGCATTTTCTTCTTGTCCTTCACCTTGCCGGACTTCACCAAAAGTTCCACCAATTCCTTGATGGCGTCTTTCTTGGTCTTGGATTCCAGATTCAACTTGATGGCGTCCGCGGCTAAAAAATCCAATATCTGCATCGAAAATCCTCCTGAGATCTCACCCTGACAGACCGTCCGGTCGGTCAAAAACCGCTTGAAGCTTAATATTCGGGTTCGATCAACCCGATATGGTGATCCTTGCGCTTGTACACCACGCCGGTGCGCCCGGTTTCAGCGTCGAAAAAAACCATGAACTCATCCCGGGACTTGGCCAATTGCTGGGCCGCCTCCTCAACCGCCATGGGCTTGACCGAGTATTTCTTGGATTGGATGACCCGGATCTCCTCGCCTTCCACCGGTTGGGGGATCAGGCCGTGGGTCACGGACTTAAAGGGGGAAATCCGGCCGCCATGGTGGCGTTCCACCCGGATGTCCTTGTGTTTTTTGGCTTGGCTCTCGAGTTTTTCCAGGGCTCCGTCGATGGAATTGTACATGTCCCGGGAAACCGCCTTGGAACTCATCTTGACGCCCTTGGCCACCAGGTTGATCTCGCAGGTATGGCCCTTTTTCTCGAAATTCAGGATGACATGGGCTTCTTTAATCTTGCCGATGTAGCGTTCCACTTTCTCGATCTTCTGCTCGACGTGGAAGCGCAAGCTTTCGGTCAATTTTTCATGACGGCTGGTAATCGTGATTTTCATTGGATTTCCCGAAGGGATGAAATGGGGTCAAAAGCCCGTTTATTCTAACATTGGGCAAAGGGAAGTCAATGACGCCCGGAGGTCTGAAAACTCCGGTTCCGGATGCTTTTTCGGGGGCAAAGACCAAGCGACCCTAAGATAAACCAAAAGGCAAATGCCGCGCGGGCTTAATATTTCCGGCGCTGGGACGCCGAGGGAATGCGCAGTTCCTCGCGGTATTTGGCGATGGTGCGCCGCGCGATGAAGATGCCCTGGTCCTTCAAGAGTTGGGTGAGCTTTTGGTCCGAGTGGGGCTTCTGGGCCGGTTCCTGGTCCACCAATTCCTTGATTTTTTCCTTCACGGACAGCGACGACACGTCCAGCCCCGCCTCGGATTCCAAACCGCTGGTGAAAAAATATTTCAGCTCAAAAAGCCCCCGGGGCGTCTGCACGTATTTATGGGTGGTCACCCGGCTCACGGTGGACTCGTGCATGCCGATCATGTCGGCCACTTGCTTCAGGGTGAGGGGCTTGAGTCCGGTCAACCCCGTCTCCAAAAAGTCCCTTTGGATGCGGAAGATGGCCTCGGTGACCCGGTAGATGGTCTTGCGGCGCTGTTCGATGTTCTTGATGAGCCACATGGCCGATTGGATCTTGTTGTCCAGGAAGGCCTTGGTCTCCTTGGTCTTGAGGGCTTCCTTGTCCTTGAGCATCTTGCGGTAGTAGGAGGAGATGCGCAGCCGCGGCACGGGTTCGTCGTTCAAGACCACCACATATTCGCCCTCGATCTTGCGCACGCTCACGTCCGGCGTGACGTATTTGGTGTTGTTTTCCTGGAAGGACCGGCCGGGCTTGGGCTCCAGGGTGGCGATGAGGGCCAAGACTTCCCTCAGTTCCTCGGCGCTGATCTCCAGTTTCTTCTGGATGAGGGGATAACGCCGCTTCTCCACGTCCTCGAAATGCTCCGCCACCACCCGATAGGCCTTGCGGGCCAAGTCGCCCTTGCGGCCCTCGAGCTGGAGCAAGAGGCATTCCCGCAGGTTCCGGGCGCCCACGCCCGGGGGGTCAAAACTTTGCACCAACTGCAGGGCCCGCTCCAGTTCCTGGACGGCCACGCCCTGAGCCTTGGCCATCTCCTCCAGGGGATCGGTCAGGTAGCCGTTCTCGTCCAAGTTCCCGATGAGGACCTTGCCGAGCTTGGTCTGGAGCTCGTCCTTGGCCGCCAAGACCAGCTGCCAGTCCAAATGCTCGGCCAGGGTGGTTTCCCGGGTGATGGAGGCCTCGAGAAAATCCCTTTTTTCCTGGTCGTCGGCGGAAACCGACTCGCCCCGCCCCCCGTAGTACTCCCCATACTCCTCGCCCTCGCCGTAAAGGGCCCAGGTTTCGGTGCTCATCCGGTCGCCTTCACGCAGTTGCTCCACCACGTCGGTCTGGTGGCGTTCCTTGGCCCGCTCATAATTGAGGTCGCTTTCCGTCGGGGCGCCGTTGTCGTCGGCCTCGGCCAACCCGGGGGTCTCGGGCTTCTCGGCCCCGGCCTCTTCCTCTTCCAAAACGGGGTTCTCGGTCATTTCCTTTTCCACCCATTCCTTCAATTCCAGGGTGGAAAGTTGGAGGATCTTCATGGCTTGCTGCAGCATGGGGGTCATCACCATGCGCTGCTGCATCTTTTGATTCATCCGGAATTCTTGGCGCATATTCCATGCCATCCAGGGCGGTTTGCCCCCAAGGGGGAAAAAACCCTCCACAAGTTTGATGCCAAATCGGGCCGGAGGGCCTCTTAGGACAAATTATACCCTTTATTCGCGGGGGAAAATAAGCTTTTGAAAAAAAGAAGCGGCGCCCGAAGGCCGGCGCCTCAGGGTTCGTCCCAAGCCTTGAGCTCGAATCGGGTCTTCTCCCATTGCCGGATCCAATAATCCAGGTCAAAGGGCCGGGGGAATTCCAAAGGCCCCGCGGGAAATTTTTGGCCGCCCTTGAAGACCCATTGGATGGTGCGGAAGTTCTGGGCGTTTTCCAGCGGGTCATAACGATAGAGCCCCAAGTCCGCCCACTTCCCTTTTTCCAAGCTTCCCGCATCCGCCTCGATGCCCAGCACCTTGGCGGCCTCCAGGGTGGACATCCTCAGGCATTGGGCGGGACTCACGCCCGCGCTTTGCAGGTCCTTCCATTCCCGCACCGAAATCCCGAAAGGCATGTGGGGATTTCCCGCGTCGGTGCCGTAAACCCACTTGCCCCCCAGGCTCAAGAACCGCTCGGTGTTTTTCAGGCATTGCTGGTGCCCCTGGCGGAACCCATGTTGGCAATGTTGCCCGAAGGGATGGTCGCCGCGCCTTTGCCATTCCTCGGCCCAACCCGCGTGGGCGTGCAGGGTCGGCACGATCTTGATCCTGCGGCGGATGGCTTCCTTCCAAAGGTCGTCCGAAATGGGCCGGGCGGGCATATGGGCCACCTCGTCCACCCCGGCGGCCACGCAAGACTCGAAATCCCGCTCGTCGGTGATGTGGGCCGTGACCCTTTTGCCCAAGGCATGGGCCGCCTCCACCGCCGCGTCCACCTCGGTTTGGGAAAGGCAGGGCCCCAGCTCATGCTCCAATCCAAGCTTGATCAGGTCCATGCCCAACCCCGCCAGTTGCCTCACCTTTTCCTGGGCCTGGTAGCGGCCGGTGAGCCGCATGGCCAATTGGGGGCCCCAGACGTTTTCCGGATAGCCCTTGGGACAGGTCAGCACCGGCCCCGAGGAAAAAATCCGCGGGGAAAGAATGAGGCCGGTCTGTTCCCGCGCCTTCCACTCCAGCGCGTGGAAAGGATCCGAGGCCAGGTCCCGGATGGCCGTCACGCCGTTTTGCAGGAAGCTGGCCAGGGTGGCCTCATTGATGAGGGCATGCACGTGCAGGTCCATCAGGCCCGGCAGGACCACCCATTCCCGGCCGTCGATCACTTGCTGCGCCTCGTAATCGGGCCGCTTGGAATGGGGGCCGACATATTCCAGCCGCTCGCCCCGAATGAGGATCGTGGCGCTCGTCAGGGCCTTGTCGGCGGCGCCGGTATAAACCCGGGCCTTCTCGATGGCGGTCTGTACCTTCAGCATGCTTTGTCCTGAGCCCAGAATGAATGCCGGATCATTTCACCACCAAGGCGCCCCGACACCAAGAAAACAATCATGAATCACGGGAAGCCGCGCGGATCCGCCGCCCCGGGGCTTGGGTGGCGAAGATTTATTTGAAGGTTTGGTTCAAGAGCCAGGCCAGCCGGAAGCCCGCTTTTTCGAGTTGCCGGTCCACGATCAAGCGCAGGGCGCCGTTGCGGTAATCCGCCGGCGGCCGCACCCCTTCCCATCCCCCGCGCATGGGCCCTTCGGGCAGTTCGGCGTAAATGTCGTCCTTGGCGATGAGGTAGCTCTCAAAGGCCCAAGCTTCCACGCTGCCGCCTTGCCACCGGGCCAAGTCCCCGGGGGTGACGCGCGCCTCCAAACGGGTGGCCAGGTCCCGGGGCACTTCCCGGGTTTTTTCCTCCAATAAATGGTCCCAATAGCCATGGAGCCGCACCCACCGGGAGTGCCGGGGCCAGAAGGAGGCGTGGAGGATCAAGTATTTCTCATTGCCGCCCCGGTCATTGTCATTGGCGCAATGCAGCGGCTGGTGCAGGTCCCCCACGAAATGGACCAGGAACTTCAGGGCTTCCCGCTTTTGGTCGGGGCCGTCCCGGGGGTTCCTCAAGACGGCCAAATCCCGCTCGATTTGGCCCACCACGCAATCCCCCCGCGGGCAATAATCCGCAAGGTCGGCCAGGGTCAGGTTTTTGCGCACGTCCAGGTCCAGGTGGTGCCAATTGGCGGTTTCGGGGCGGATTTGCACGATGGAATCCGCCCAATTGGAAACCGCGGCGAGATCTTCCCCCGGCCCCAATAATTGCCGCACGGCCCGGGCGGCTTGGGGGGTCAAGTGGTCCTGGGCGATGTAGGCCACAGTCTCATGACCCACCGGGCCCCAGGCGAAAAGCCGCGGGGCCGGGAAACAGAAAACCAAAGCAATAAAAAAAGCCCGGGCCAGGCCGGGCTTTGAAGAAGAAGGGATCATCCGGATCCTCAGGCTTTGACCTTCGGCCCCACCTTGCCATATTGGGCGATGAACTGCTCCACGGATTCCTTGGCGTCCGAATCCGAGTATTGCACCGGCGGGGTCTTCATGAAATAAGAGGAAGGCCCTTCCAGCGCGCCCGACAGCCCGGCGTTGAGCGCCAACTTGCAGCAGCGGATGGCGTCGATGGCCACGCCCGCGCTGTTGGGCGAGTCCCAGACTTCCAGTTTGAGCTCGATGCTCACCGGCACGTTGCCGAACTCCCGGCCCTCAAGCCGGATATGGGCCCACTTGCGGTCTTGGAGCCAGGGCACGTAATCCGAGGGGCCGATATAGATGTCCTGGGGATCGATGGGATGGGCCAATTGGCTGACCACGGCCCCGGTCTTGGAGATTTTCTTCGACTCAAGCCGCTCGCGCTCCAACATGTTCTTAAAGTCCATGTTGCCGCCGAAATTCAACTGGGAGGTATGGTCCAACGCCACGCCGCGGTCGCTGAAGAGCTTGGACAAAACCCGATGGGTGATGGTGGCGCCCACTTGGGCCTTGATGTCGTCCCCCAAGATGGGCAGGCCCGCCTCGGCGAATTTCTTGGCCCAAGCCGGGTTGGACGCGATGAACACCGGCATGCAGTTGACCACGCCCACGCCGGCCTTGAGGGCCTCGCTCATGTAGAACTTGGTGGCTTCCTCGCTGCCCACCGGCAGGTAGTTGATGAGGACGTCGGTCTGGGTCTCTTTGAGGATCTTCGCCACGTCCACGGGGGCCGCCGCGGATTCCCGCACCACTTCGCGGTAATATTTCCCCAGGCCGTCATGGGTGGGTCCCCGCTGCACCTTCACGCCCAAGGCCGGCACGTCGGAAAATTTGATCGTGTTGTTGATAGGGGCGAAAATCGCGGACCCCAAGTCCAGGCCCACCTTGTTCTCGTCCACGTCAAAGGCGCAGGAAAATTCCAGGTCGCCCACATGGTACTTGCCTAGGCGCGGATGCATCAGCCCGGGGATGAAGCCCTCCTCGTCGGAGTCCTTGTAAAAGAAGACGCCCTGGACCAGGGAAGAGGCGCAACAGCCGACCCCCACGATCGCCACTCGAATTTTAGATGCCATGCCGTCCTCCTGGGTGAAGCGCCTTTTGAGGCCGGGCGCCCGGGCCCGATTTCGTCTGTCGGTACACATGGTAAATTCTTTGGAAAACCGTGACCAGTGATAAAAGGCACAAAATCCAAAGGGTCGCCGTGGGAAACTGGAGCAGGAGCCCCGCCGCCAGGCCCAGAATCCTCACCGGTCGGGTCACCCAGCCCACCTCATTGGCCACTCCCAGGCCCTCGGCCCGGGCCCGGGTGTAGGAAATCAGCTGGGATAAAAAGGCCGTGGTGAAGGCCAGTCCCAGCGAGAGCCCGTCGCCTTGGGTCCCGTAATATAGCACCAAACCCAGGAACACCACGGCTTCGGACATCCGGTCCATGGTGGAATCCAGGAAAGCCCCGAAGACCCTGTGGCTTTTCAAGGCCCGGGCCAGGGCCCCATCCAGTACGTCAAAAAAACCCCCGGCCAAGAGCCAAAGGGAAGCGGCGGTCCATTCCCCCCGTGACAAGCACCAGCTCGCCGGGAGCGACAACAGGGCCCCCGTGAGGGTCAAGGCATTGGGTGTTATTTTTAGACGAATAAAGGCCGAAAGAAAGGGCGCCAAAAGCAGGTCCCAGATCTTTTTAAGGGTTTTACGGGTGGAGGGGCGGTTTTGGTCCAAGCGGGGCTCCCAAAGCGGGCGGGGTTTTTCGCCCTTTAAAGGGTGAAGCGCTCGCCCAGATAAATTTCCTTCGCTTTTTTATTCGTGGCCAATTTGGAGGCCGTCCCCGACAAGAGGATTTTGCCCTCGAACATGATATAAGCCCGGTCCACGATGGAAAGGGTTTCCCGGACATTGTGGTCGGTGATGAGGATGCCGATCTTTTTTTTCTTCAGGTGCCGGATGATGCCCTGGATGTCCTGGACCGCGATGGGGTCGATGCCCACGAAGGGCTCATCCAAAAGGATGAAGGCCGGGTCCGTGGTCAAGGCCCGGGCGATTTCCACTCGGCGGCGTTCCCCACCGGACAGGGTATAGGCCTTTTGCTTGGAAAGGTGGGACACGTTGAACTCGGCCAAGAGGGTCTTCAGCCGTTTCTGCCGCTCGGCCTTGGAAAGCGGCGTCAACTCCAGGATGGCCAAGAGGTTTTCCTCGACGGTGAGCTTCCTGAAAATCGAGGCTTCCTGGGGCAGGTAGCCGATGCCGAGCCTGGCCCGTTTGTACATGGGCAAGTGGGTGATGTCCAGCGCCGCGCCGTCCTGTTCCAGGGTCACTTGGCCGGCGTCGGGGGCGATGAAGCCCGTGGTCATGTAGAAGGTCGTGGTCTTGCCCGCCCCATTGGGGCCCAAAAGCCCCACCACTTCCCCCTGTTGGACCTCGATGGAAACCCGGTCCACGACCTTTTTTTTGTTGTAGCTTTTGGCCAACTCATGGGTGCGTAGGATTCCCATCAGACCCCTCGATCAAAATAGTCGCGCCGCGCCCTCAGCATACTGGAGGGCGCCCCGGCTTCCTAAGGATTTTTAACGGCTCAGGGCGCGGCCGGCGTGGGCGTCACAACCGCGGGCGCGGCCGGGGTCGGCGTCACCGCCGGGCCCGACCGGTCCACCCGAACCGCGCCCTGATTGCCCGCGCCCGGCGTGGGGGCCGTCGAGGGGACCGAGGAAGTGGCCTGAAACCCCAAAGGCGTCGACGTCCCCTCGCCGGGGGGCTTGGTGGGCAAGGGTTGGGGCGAGGCGTAAAACTCGGCTTCCGCCATTCCCTCCACCACCACCCGATGGTCCCCCGAAAGGCTGGTGGTGATGCGCCGCCCCGCGATGACCCCTTGGGTCGTGAAAACCCGGGGGTTCTCCTCCAGGACCAATTGATCGGTTTTTGAGTCGAAGGTCGCCAATTGGGCCTCGGACCGGCCCGAGTCGTGCAGGATCTCGACGTCCTGGTGGGCCACCACTTCTTTCGTTTGGGGATAAAGTTCCATCTGGCGGGCCCGGATCGTCAAGGGGTGGCCGGCCTCGTCCACGGCGCTTAAGACCGGGTGGTCGTGGGCCGTGATCTGGTTCATGAGGTCATGATAATCGAGGTTCCCGCAAGTGAGGTGCAGGCGGGACTTCAAGTCATCCACCTTCACGTTGCCAAAGGCCGAGGCCACCCGGTTGTCCTCGGCGGCCTGCAATTGGTCGCTGTTGAGGATCAGTTGGTCGTGAAGCACCTTCACGTCCCCGTTAAAAAGGGTCAAACCGTTCAGGCGGTCGAAGCTTAACTGGTTGGAGGAGATGTTGACGGGCTTGGAGCCGGAAATCTTTGCCCGATTCCCCGTGTCCAAGGGATCGGACGAATCCGCGTCCGGATTTTCCGCGGCCACGGCCGCGGCCTGGGGGGCGGGACGGGTGGGCCCGACCTGGGCCAGGCCCGGCACGGCCGGCCCCATCCCCAGCAGGGCCCCCAGCCCCAGCGGGAGCGCGGCCTTAAAAAGGCTTGGGACGGTTGAAATTCTCAATCTCATTGGTGTTCCTCACTTGGGTATGGACGTCGCGGGTGAACTGGATGTTGTTGAGCTCGGTGTCGGCCACCATCCCCACCGCCGTGATGTCATCCATGCCCTTGAACACATGAACGGGCTCATTGGTGCGGATTTGATCCGTGTCCGGGTCCCAGGCCAATTTCTCGGTCTGGAGCTTGGAGCCGTTTTCCGTGATGAGTTCCACATGGCCTTCCACCAGGGTGGCATTGGTCTCGGTATTGATTTCGGCCTTGTCCGCCGTGAGGTTGGAGACCATGCGGTTTTTCTTATAGTACTCGGCGTAAATATCCTGGGTGTCGGCCCGCTTCAAATTCTGGTAAAGCTTGGCGCTGGTGGCGTAAAGCTCCCAATGCTTCTGGGCCAAGGAAGTGGAGATCAGGTGGAACTTGTCGATGGTGGCATCGGGCGATACGGTCCCCTGCTCGGCCTCCTCGAAAGGCGGGTGCTTGTCCGTGTTGTGCTTGACCAAGAGGAACAAGAACAAGATGACCAGCCCCGCCGCCGACAAAATCCAGGCGTTCTTTCGGTACAAGCGGCGGGATTGGGACTTATCCGGCGGCTCGGGCAGCCAGGCGATCGTTTTTTTCTTTTTTAAGGGCTTCATGGACTTTTAGATTTTCTCCCAGGCGGTCTCATCCTGCGCCTCTCCAACCTTCCTGCATGACCATTCCCCACCTTCTCGTCGTTAAACGGGGAATGGGAATCCCACCCGAGCGCAGCGAGGCGGGATCCACACAACCATTAGGACGCCTCGCCCGGGGGCCTCGTTTTCCAGCGTTCGTGCATCCACACCCACTGGTCCGGATAAGCCCTCACCTGGGCCTCGATGACCTCAGTATAACGCCGAGTGGTTTCCAAAACGTTTTTTTCAGGATCCGCGCCTTGGGCCAGGGGGATTTCCTTTTCCACCTGGAGTTCAAAAAAACCGTCCGCGCCCCGCGGCATGAAGGCCGGCACCAGGGCCGCGCCCGTTTTTAAGGCGATCCTCGCGGCGCCCGATTGGGTGAAGGCCGGCTTCCCGAAAAAAGGCGTGAAGACCCCGTCCTTGCCCGAATCCTGGTCGCAAAGCATGATGACCACCTTTCTGGCCTTCAAGGCTTCCAGGATTCCCCTGAGCGCCATCCCCCGTTTGATCATGGAAACGCCCAGGTTTTTTTCACGGAAACGCGTCATGAGGGCGTCGAAACGGGGGTCGTAAAGTTTCTGCGCCACCGCCGAGACGGGCACCCGGGAAGCCAAGGTCGCCGCCAAAAGCTCCCAATGGCCCAAATGGGCGGTCACCACCAAGGCGCCCTTTCCCCGGGCGAGGGCTTTGTCCAGATGCTCCCAACCGGTGGACCGCTTGGCCTGGGCGGCGATGCGCGCCTGGGGCCAGTGAAGCCAAGGCACCGTCTCGAAAATTTTCCGGCCCAGCTCCGCCCAAACCGCCCGGGCGAGCCGGAGGCGTTCCTGGGGCGAGCTTTGGGGATAGCCGATCTCGATCTGGCGGAGGGTTTTGCGCCGTTCCTTGGCCGCCAGGGCGAAAACCAGGGCGCCGAAAAAGCGGCCCAACCCCGCGGCAATCCCTTGGGGGCAAGCCCCCAGCGCGGCCATCAAGGCCCGGGCCGCGTAATAGATGAGGCTGTTTTTTATTTTTTGAAGAGGACGGGCCAAGAAGACCTCGGAAGGGTTGGTCTAATCCAGGCGGAAAGCCCCGGGGGCGGCGCTGTTCTTGGCGTGGAATTTCCCCACCACTTGGCGCCACTGTCCCCGGGATCGGATCAATTTTTCCACCGCCTCGCGGAAAGCCCCGGCGCCGCCGGACGCCTTCGTGACGTAATGGGCGGCCTTTTTCACTTCAGGCCGGGCGTTGGCCGGGGCCACGGCCCAGCCCACTTGCGCCATCAAGGGCAGGTCGATGAGGTCGTCGCCCAGATAGGCGGTTTGGGAAAGCGAAAGGCCTTGTTCCCGGCAATGCGCTTGGGCTTTTTTAAGTTTGTCGAGAACGCCCAGGTAGACCGGAACCACCCGGAGTTTCCCCGCCCGCTCGGCGGTGGCTTCCGAATGGCGGCCCGAAAGCCAGCCCACGGACAATCCCGCGTACTCGGCCAAGCGGTGCCCGATGCCGTCCTGGATGTCGAACCCCATCAGTTCCATCCCCTTTCCCACGTAGACTTTGCCGTCGGTCAGGCATCCGTCCACGTCGGTGAGGAAAAGCCTCAAGTTTTTGTAGTCGACTTTGGCGGGGGTCATGAGAGGCGCACCTGGCCCCGGCCCAATAGGTCGTGCAGGTGGACCAATCCGATGGGTTTTTGTTTCTCATCGGCCACGATGAGCTGGAAGATGGCGTTTTCTTCCATCAGTTGCAGCGCTTCCCCCAGGGTGAGGCCCGGCCCAATGGTCTTGGGCTGGGCGTTGCGCAAGTTGGACGCGTTCCAATGCCGAACATCGCTTTTCTTCAGTAAGGCCCGGCGCAGGTCGCCGTCCACGATGATGCCGGAAAGCTTCCCCTTGCCGTCCACCACCAGGGTGCAGCCCACCTTCTTGTCGTTGATCTCCCGCACGATGGCCTGGAAATGGGCGCCCGGGGACACCTTGGGGATTTGGCTCCCCTTGCGCATCACCTCGGAGACCTTGAGCTGCAATCGCCGCCCCAGGTCGCCGCCCGGGTGGAAATGGGCGAAGTCCCGCTCGGTGAATCCCCGCTCCTCGTACAAGGCCACCGCCAAGGCGTCGCCCATGGCCATCATGGCCGTGGAACTGGCCGTGGGCGACAGGTTGAGCGAACAGGCTTCCTTGGAGACGCCCATGTTGACCACCACGTCGGCTTGGCGGGCCAGGGAGGACTCGCTGTTGCCCGTGAAAAGGATGATCTTGCAGCCGATGCGCTTCAAAAGCGGCAGCAAAATTTTCAGTTCGTCGGTTTCCCCGCTGTTGGACAGGGCCAGGATGGCGTCGGATTTCATCACCATGCCCAGGTCCCCATGCAGGGCTTCCGCGGGACTGAGCACCAAGGACGGCGTGCCCGTGGAGGACAAGGTCGAGGCGATCTTCTGGCCCACCAGCCCGGATTTGCCCATGCCGGTCACCACCACCCGGCCCCGGCTTTTGGTCACCAGCTCCACGGCTTTGTTAAAGGAAGAGCCCACCTTGCGGGCCACTTCCAAGAGCCCCTGGGCCTCCAAGGTTAAAACCCGCCGCGCGGTGGGAACACTCATGGTCGCTTCCTTTTCTTAAAGCCTTTTAGGATTCCCGGCCGCTCATTGGGCCGGCAGGTAAAGATAGCGGCCGCAATCGCACCGGTTGATCTTCCGCCCGTTCTTGACTTCCATCAGCAGTTGGGGCGCCACGGCCATGTGGCAGCCGCCGCAAGTGTGGTTCTCCAGCACCGCCGCCACCGCGATCTTCTTGCCCCTTTGGCGCAGGGCCTCATAACCCTGGGCCTCCTCGGGCGGCAAAGCCGCCAAATGAACCTGGCGCTCGGCCATCTTCTCGGCCATGGCTTTTTCGCAATCGGCCACCTGAAGGCCGATTTCCTTTTGGTCCTCGGCGTAGCGTTTTTCGTCGGCGGTGATTTGACCGGCCAGAACCGCGATCTTTTCCTTTTGGGCGTCTTCCTGGAAAAGGATCTCGAGGACTTTTTCCTCCAAGCGTGTCTTGTCCTGCTTGTGCTTCTCGATCTCCTGCTTCAAGGCCTCGTATTCCTTCTCGTTCTTCACCTCGTCCAGCTGGCTTTGGTAGCGTTTCAACCGGGTTTCCAGGCTGCCCACCTCGATTTCCAGCGTCTTGCGCTGTTTGGCGAAATCCTCGGCGGCCTTCTTGTCCTCCAAGGATTGTTTTTTCAGGGCCGCGATCCTGGCCGCTTCCAAATCCAGTTTGTCCAAGAGGGCCTGGCGGTGTTTTTCCAGTTGGTCGCGGCCCGAGTCGGTGGTCTGGAGCTCCACGAGTTTTTGGAGGGTTTCGGTGAGGGTCACGGTTTTCCTTGCCGCAGGCGGGGTTCGGCGCCCTGAAAAAGGGGCGGCGGGAATGAAGTTTAACATGGGCGGCAGTTGGCTTCCAAGGGGAAAGCCGGTTAGGATAAGCCGACGCATTGAAAAGCGCCCCTGGGGCGCGGATTCGAGGATTTCGTGAACGAGGACGCGAAAAAGAAACTGCTCCAAATGGCGCCCCACGCCCTTTATGTCCTGACCAGCCAGACCCCCTTCGACCAAGTGGCCTCCACGGTCAGCTGGCTGACCCAGGCCTCCTTTGAGCCGCCGCTGATCATGACCGCCATCCGGCGCGACACCGACACTTATCACGTGGTGCACCAATCCCGGGCCTTCGTCGTGAACGTGTTGGGCAAGGACCAGGCCGCCGTGGCGCAGAAATTCTTCAAGCACGCCGAACTCAAGGGCGAGGAGCTTTCGGGGGAGCGCTTCGAGCGCACGAAGGTCTTGGGCTTCGCCTATTTCCCCCATTTGGCCGGATACCTGGAATGCCGGGTGACCGATGAGGTGGATCGGGGGGACCATACGGTGATCGTGGCCCAGGTCGTGGAGGCCGAGCTCCTGGGGGCCGAGGGGCCGTTGCTGCTCTCCTCGACCAAATGGCAATATGGGGGCTGACGCGCAGGCGTCGGATCCGTTTTAAAACAAAAAAGCGCCCGAAAATTCCGGGCGCTTTTTTTGTTGAAGGCGTGAAACTTAGTTCGAGGCGAGCCGCTTGAGCAATTCCCCGCGGGAAATCGCCTTGTCCACGTGCACCTCAAAACCCGTGCGGTTTTGCCGGTTCATGTCGGGCATGAGCACGGTGGAAGCCCCCTCATAAAGGCCGTCGAAAAGGGTCTTGAGGGCGTTTTCCAGGTCTTCCTGGCTTTCCGAGTTGTGCGGCGCCGCCAGGCGGTCATTGACGAAAACCTGGAAGTGGTTGGTGGCGAAAGTCATCTTGCCCGAAAGTTCCGGCTGTTTTTCCAAAAGCTCGGTGGCCAAGAGGGCCCGGCGGAAAGCCGTCTTCAGGTGGTCCAGCCCCCCTTTTTCCGCCGGGCGCTTCTGGGTGTAAAGCAGGCCCCGGTGGCCGTGGGTCTCGTCGAAGCTGTAATTGGCCTCGTGGGCGATGAGCAGCACGCCCGGCCCTTGGTGCACGTGGGTGTACTGGGCCACGTCGATGAGCAGGCCTTCCAAGTTATCTTCCTGGATGAAGCGGTGGAAGATGGGGATGAAGACGCTCAAGGGGACGTGGTTGTCCTTTTCCACGTAGAATTTCACTCCGATTTTGCGCAGGTCCATGGTTGATTCCCTCACTTCGCCGGCATCGGCGCGGGCGCCGGTGCCATGTTGGCCACGTAGCTGTGGGCGGCCTCGAGGAACAGCTGGGCCTCTTCCACCCGGTGGTGGGCCTCGTCCTCGTTGGGGCTCGCCAAGCGGTTGTCATGGGCCTTGAAGAGGAAGGCCGCGAACTGCGTGTTGTTCACGTGCTTCACGAACTCGCCGGTGTCGAAGAAGTACTTCTTGAAGTCGGCCACGGTTTGGTCCGCGCCGCCCGTGTATTCCCGGTCCCGGGTGCGCAACACCGCTTCCGCGGAGTGGATCATGGACTGGTAGGCCATGTCCGTGGCGGCGGGCAGGTTTTTCTTCTCCAATTGCACCTGGGCCTCGAAGCCCTTGCTCTCGGCGGCGGTCAGGGAGAACTCATAAGGGCTCACCACTTCGCCGGCGCACTCGCCCTTGCCGATGTCCCCGATGGTGTACTCGCGCACGTCCGCCCAGTCGGTGTAAAGATCCGGCTCAAAATCGTGGGCCGGGATGACGGTCAGGTCCTGGAGCAGGTTCTTGATCTCCACCTTACCCAGGCGTTGGACGAAGGATTGGAAGTTCTCGTCCTTCTGGCGTTCCTTGGAGTATTTCTGCGTCAGGCGCTCGATGGCCTCCGGGATGCGCTTCGACGGCACCGCGGCCACGGCCAAGCCGTAGGCCTCGCCGTTGTTCTTGCGCTGGCCGCCGAGGACCATCTGGAAATGCGGCACCGCGTAGGAGCCGGACTTACGCGACACGCCGTAAAGGCCGATGTCGGAAACATGGTGCTGGCTGCAGGAATTGGGGCAGCCGCTCACCTTGATGTTGAGCTTCTTGATTTCCTCGGGCAAGGTGGCGGCCTTCGCCTCGTATTGCACGATGAGCTCGCGGGCCAGGCCCCGGGAAGCCGAGATGCCCAGCTTGCAGGTGTCCGTGCCCGGGCAGGAGGCGATGTCCGTGATGGTGTTGGCGCCGGCTTGGCCCAATCCCACGGCCGTCAGGGCCTCATAGACCGAGGGCAGGGCGGCTTCGGGGATCCAGCGGATGACCAGGTTCTGGTCCACGGTGGTGCGGGCGGTTTCCTTGGTGTGCTCGCGCAGGATGGCGGCCAGGGCCCTCATCTGGGGGGCGGTCAGGTCGCCCAGGGGCGCCTTCACGTAAACCACCACGTAGCCATATTGGGGCTGTTGGTAGACGTTGGTCTTGCGCCATTCCAGGAAACCCTTGGGATAGGAGGCGGCCTTCAAGGACGCCGCGGGCTGGGCGGGTTTTTCCACTTCCTTGACGGATTGTTGGATGAGCCCGGTCCAGCGCGGGTCGGGGGTCAGGACCTTCAGTTCCTCGTCGATGAGGCGGCGGAACTCGTCGATGCCCAGCTTGGCCACCAGGAACTTGATGCGGGCCATGCCGCGGATCTTCTTCTCGCCCAGGCGGCCATAAACGCGGGCCACGGCCTGGCCGATGGGCAACATGTCTTCCACGGGACGGTCGGCGTAAAGGAGCTTGGCGTTGTAAGGCACGGGACCCAGGCCGCCCCCCACGTAAATGTCGAAGGCGTGGGCTTCCTTGCCGTTGACGGTGATTTTCTTGGCGATGAAACCCATGTCGTGCATGTTCACCACGCCGCAGGCCTCGCCCTGGCAACCCGAGAAGGCGGGCTTGAACTTGCGCCCGAAGTCCTGGGCGTCCGGATGGCCCAACATGAACTTGAAGAAGGCGCGGGCGTAGGGGGTGACGTCGAAGGCTTCCGTGCGGCAGACCCCGGCGATGGGGCAGGCCGTGATGTTGCGCACCGAGTTGCCGCAGGCTTCCCGGGTGGTGATGCCGACGGCGGCCAGGCGGCGCATGATGTCCGGCGCGTCCTCGATGTGGATGAAATGCAGTTGGATGGCCTGGCGGGTGGTGATGTGGCTGATGGCGTCCGAGTATTCCTCGGACAGGTCGGCCAGGGTTTCCATCTGGTCGGCGTTGATGCCGCCCCAGGGGAACTTGATGCGAAGCATGCCCGGCGCGTCCCAATAGGTGTCGGGGCCCTTCCAAACGCCCTGGGTGGGGAAAGGCAATTTGCGGATTTGCTTGCCGTCGTTGCGGTGGCCGTTGTCGTAGCGTTGGCCATAGGCGCCCCGGCGAAGGCGGGTCTCGGCGAAAATGCGGGGCTCGATCTTGCCTTGTTTGTTGAGCTGGATCTGGGCCTCGAAGTCATCCAATTCCTTGGCCCAATCCGGTGGCATCACGTCCTGCAGGATGGTCTTCCAGCTCTTGGATGGCTCAGTCATGGCCAAAAACCCCTTTATATTTCGTGAAAGAATGGATACGGCGGCCCCGGTGGGATTTTCGGGGTGAGGGGCTACAGTAATAGAAGCTACTTTAAAAATCAATAAAGCAATGCCCGGGAAACCCATAGGCATTTCGGCAAATAAAAAGGGCCGGGACCCCTAATAGGTCCCGGCCCGGCCCGCTTGGGCCTTTCCCTTCGGCCGTCGGGGAAAAGGCTTTCATCACTGGCCGGCGGTTTCCCCGGCGCCCCTTAAGCTTTATCGGCGACCCGTCCCGGCCCCTTCGATCCGGCCGGCCTTCACATATGGCTGGGCGCCATCGGCCCCTCGTTCATCACCATCCAGGTAAAGTTCAAGTAAGCCTCGAACAAAACCCAGGCCATGAGCGGCAAAAGCAGGAAAAAAGCCGCCCCCGTGAGGTAGGAAAAGGAAACCACGGTCCCCAAAACAAACATCCACATCACCAAAAGCTCGGCGAAAGCCACGAAGGGGTGCCGTAAGCGGAAGAAAAAAAGAGGCCAAAGCGCGCCCAACACCAGTTGAAAGGCGAAAACCACCAAGGCGATGGAACGGCCATGGGTGCCCGCGGGCATGCGCCAAATCAGGTAAAGCGCGGTCCCCATCAAGGCGTAAATCAGGATCCAGGCCATCTCGAAGATTCGGCCGGGGGGCTGAATCGCCGAACGGCGCAAGCCCATGAACCATCGGTTGTGGGTGAATTGGGTGAAGAGGCCGCTGGCACCGCCGACCGCCTCACAAAGAAGGACGCAAGCCGCCAATAAAAAAGGGTTGAAATGCATGGGGACCTCCCGGAAAGCCAAACCAACGCCGGAAGCCGTTGAAGTCCCAAGGGCCGCGGAGGACCCGCCGTCCCACTCTCGGCTTCACTTATAGTCTTCATCCATTCTCAATGGGTTTCAAGCCCGGGCGGCCCCTTGGGAAAGTAATGGTTTTCCTTGTGGGGATTGGGGCCGTCCCAAGCTACTTGGAGACCCCCACGGACGCGGACCGGGGAGTGGCCTGGGAGCCTTCGGTGGACCATCCGGCCCTTTCCCATTCGTCCAAACCGCCCGGGAAATTTTGGGACTCAAACCCCTTCTCTTCCAGGATCTGGGAGGCGTTCATTTTCTCGATTCCCGCCGTCTCCAGCCCGTAGGTGATGAAAAACTTGTTCTTCCCGAATTTCCGCTCGACCTCTTGGGCGAAAAAGCCCCGGTCCAGGCCCAGGGGTTGGTTCAAGGAACCCTTGATGTGGAGCTTGAGGTAGTTTTCCTCGCTGCCGACGTCCAAAAGCACCACGGCCTTTTCCTTCATTTTCTCCCGCACATCCTCTTTGGTCATCGACATAGGGCCTTCTTTCGGTTTCTCATGGGTGGTTCCACCCTAGGCTTAAAGAAAGGCGATAGATAGGCCGGGAAAAAATAAACCCCCGCAAAGGCCCTTTGCGGGGGTTTTCGGGGCCGAAGGGCCCAAAAACAAAAACGCTTGGCGTCCTTAAGCTTGTTGAAACACCGCCGCGAAAACCGGGGCGAATGCCTCGATGGTCGTTTTGCCCCGATGCTCCGCCGTGAGTTCTTGGTTGGGATGCAGCTTGCCCGCGTTCCCCGCCCCATACATCTCGATCATGAGCTCCACGGTCTTGGGCTTCATGCCCATGCCGAGCATGCCGGCCTGGATCTGGTCCAGCGGCGTCTGGACGTACGGGAGGTCGGGCTTGCCGATGGCCGCGCCCAGCGCCTTCACCACCTCGGTCTGGGTATATTCCCGGGGCCCGGTGAAATCAAAAAAATGCTGGCCCCGGAAGGAAAGCGAATCGAGGAACTCAACCACCTTGGCGGCGATGTCCCTCGTGGCCACCGTGGGGATCGGGTAATCGGCGGGCGCCGCGGCCCCAAAGACGCCGTGGGCCTTGATCACCGGGATGGCGTAAAAATTATTTTCCATGAAGGAGGTGGGCCTCAGGTTCACCAAGTTCAGCCCCGTGAGCTTGGCCAGGCGTTGTTCCTGGCGGTAAAGGCCCGCGATGGGGCCGGAACCCGAGGGCAATTCCGCCCCCACCGAGCTTAAGTTGACGGCTTGTTTCGCGCCCGAAGCCGCCAGGGCCTTCACCACGGCCTCGCCGGTCTTGTCCTGGGCGTCGGAGAGCGATTCGGCGTCATAAGAGGGAGGCGTCATGAGGAAGATCCCGTCCACGCCCTTGAAAGCCGACGTCAAGGCGCCCGCCTCATCGAAGGCGCCTTTCACCACCTCGGCCCCCTTGGCCTTCAAGGCGGATAACTTCTTTTCGTCCCGGCCCAGGGCGCGGACTTGATGACCCTTCGCCAGCAATTGTTCCACCACCACCTGTCCGATATGCCCCGTCGCCCCCATCACCGTATAGCTCTTGCCCATGATCGCCTCCTGATTTGAAGTCGAACCTAATGTGTCCGAGGATCGGGGGGATTTCAAGCCGCCCGGGGATGGCCGGGGTTAAATTACGGTAACCGGGCGGAAACCGGCCTTAGGTCAGGGATTGGCCAAAACCTCGGTGTCCTCATCCTCGGCGGTGATGAGGCAGGCGGGGTCCGCGCCCCCATCAAAGGAACCCAAGAGGTTCCTTTGGCAGGAAACGTCGATTTCATAGGAAGCCTGGTCCTGCAGGTCCTCGGCCGGCGGGGTCCAGGGCGAATCCAAGCTTTTCAGGAACCGGAAGACCTTATCCGAATTCTTCTTGGTGATCGTGGCGACGTTCAGGTTTCCGGGAAAAGCCCAGGTCACGGGCAGGCCCGACAAATGCGGGGGGATGAAAATGCCGCCCGGCAAGGTGACTGAACCCGAGTAGGTTTTCCCCGCCCGGGAAACCACCACCGTACAAGCTTGCCCCGGCTGGTAATTCCAGGCGTTCGTGTCGTTGCTCGCATAGACGCCCCGGCCATCCCCCACCAAAGAGACGGGCGACGCGCCGGGAGACAAGAAAGAAACGGAAGCCGAAGGGTCGATGTTTCCTTGGTTGAAAACGGTCACCGAAACCGACAAGGCCACGCTGGCGCCGTCAATCGTTTGGCGCGCGACGTGGGCGCTGATCGTCGGGCCGTCGGATTTGGCCGCCCCGCCGCAACCTGAGAGGCAAAACCCCGCGAAAAAAAATCCCGCCAAGATCCACTTCAAGGCGCGCAGTTTCAAGGTCTTTCCCTTTACCTGATGATGTCAGCCCCATCAGGTTATCCGAAGCCATGGCCGGGGCGCCAGGAAAACCTGGATGGATTATCGCGGTTTCAACTTCAAGATTTTCCGGCCCAGGAGGATGTGCAGGGCCAAGAGCAACGGCAGGGCCAATCCCACGCCCCAATGGGCCAAACTCGTCAGGACCCTCAAGCGCTCATCGCCGAAGTAATAAAGCCCCCAACCCGTCAGGACCAGGAAGAGGGCGACGGACAACAAGGAAAGGCCCGAAACCCGGTTGCGTCCCAGCAAAAGCCCCCGGCGCATATGCGTCAAAAGCGATCCGAGGAACCATAAAAAAACGAAAGCCAAGGCCCCATGGATTTCCATCAGGACCGGCGACCAAAGCTCCGCCGCCGCGCCTTCCACCGGCGCGTCCGAGAAACCCCTGACCCAAAGCCACAAGAGCCCCGACAGCCAAATGAGGAAGACCACCGCGTAAAGCGCCCGGCGATGCGGGCTCTCCAAGCGGATTTTCTCACGGAAATCCAAATGCGCCTTATCGGTCATAGGCCCCTTTTCGGCCAGCGGGAAATCGGCGCCGAAAGGCTTCCCCCTTCCCAATCCCGGAATCCTTGGCCATCCCGGGCCACCAGGGCCCGGGCCTTGAACTCCTCCAACGCTTTTCGCGCCGTAGGCGCCGGGGCGAGCAACAGGACCTTGGTCAAGGCGTCCGCCAAGGCGCATTCGCCCGCGGCCACCGTCACGCCGGGGAGCCAGGATTGGAAACGGCCTGATCCGGGCAAAGCGATCGGCGTCTCGTCGCCTTGGCGGGATTCGCGCGCCGCTTCCCGGCCGCCCGAAGAAGCGAAAGCCCCTTCGCGGGAGAGCCCCCCCAACCAAAAGCGGTCCGACTGGAAGGGGTCCCTCAGCCATATCTCCTGGGCGGTGCGGGTTTTGACCCTCAGGTCGCCGCCGGCGTTGATGACCACGTCGCTGGTGCCGGCAACCGTGAAGGCCGCTTCCAAGGCACGGTCCACCGCGAAACCCTTGGCGATGCCGCCCAAATCCACCCGGCAGGGCCGGCGCAGCATCACCCGCGAGTCCGGCAAAAGGTCGATGTCGGTGTAACGGGCCCGGGTAAAGAGCCCGTCGGCGCCAGCCAGCCCCCCGCCGGAAGGCAAGAACCCCCGCTGGGCCAATTTTCCCCCGATGGTGACGTCAAAAACCCCGCCCGAAAGCCAGGCGATTTTCTCGCCCAGGGCCAGGACCTGATGGGTCCAAGGATCGATCCGCAGGGGCGTGAAGGGCGCCTGGCGGGCCAGGCGGCCCACGTCGCTATTTTCGTCATGGGCGCTCATAAGCTTCTGCACCTTGACCACGGCCTCGAAGGCCCGGTCAATGGCTTGGTGGGCCCTCTCGGGGCTCTCTCCCTTGACGGCCACCAGGACCCAAGTCCCCAAGAGGGGCTTGGCCCTTTTAAGGTAAGCGGTTTTTGATGGTTTCATAAGTTTGCAGGAGCCTTTTCACGCCGCGCGTGACATGGGTAGAGGAGAGCGTGGCGCCGCTGTAGTTCTTGATGTCCTTCCCCACGGTCAAGGGGTCGGCGGAGCCCTTGCCGGCGAACTGCGCGCGCCAGCCCTTTTCCATCACTTGCTTGCCGAAGGTTTCCTTGTATTCCAGGATTTCCACATCCTTCACCTTGCCCTCGGGGGTGAGGCCCAGCGCGTAAGTGATGAAATCGTGCTTTCCCACGACTTGGTCCACGAACATGAGGCCGCCGTCGGCGGTTTTCCAAAGGGACAGTTTTTTCTCATCCACCGGCTCGCCCGACGACTTTTGGATTTGGTCGGTCTCGGCCGGGGTCAGTTCCAGCGTCAGGGCTTTTGTTTTTTCCCCCGGAAACATCAAGGCCAGGGCCTGGTCCGCCGTCAAGTAAACCTCGGCGTGGGCCACCTGCAGCGCCGCCGGCGCGCCGAGGGCCGTCATCCAAAAAACCGACTTTCGCATGGTCAACCTCCGTGAAAAAATTTCCCCCTGGGCCTGGTAACCCAAGGGGAAAAACCAAACTTAGAGGGGAACCCCGACCTTCAAGGTCGTGATCAAATCTTCGTGCGACCGCAGGAACTCGCCGCTACCGATGAAAACCCCGCTGTCATCGATGCCGTTGGGGGCGCCATAAACCTGCTTCAAGACCCCCAGGGTGGCCCAGAAACCCTCGCCGCCATAATGGAAATCAGGCCCCACCCAAACCACGGTGTGTTCCCAGCGGTTGAAGCCGCCGTACTCGTTATGGTTGTGAAGTTCCAACCCCGCAAAAAAATCCGGCGCGAAGCGGTAGCTGATGCCGAAGTCGTTGTTGTAATCCAGCTCCCCGGCCCAGCTGTCGGTTTGGTCTTCGGCGATGACGTTGCTTTGTCCGCCGCCGAAGCGGATGTACTCGGCTTCGACCGTGGCGTCATAAGCCAGCACCAACTTGTCCTCGAGGAAGTTCTTCTGCAGGATGAGCTTGTACTCGTTCTCCATGGTCCCGTTGTAGGGAAGCCCGTTGTGCAGGTCCGTAAAATCGAGTTCGGGCTCAAAATAAACCGCCAAGCCGATGCCGTCCGTATAAGGGCTCAGCAACCGGTATAGGAACTCGGCCGCGATGCCCTGCACGAAGGTGTCGTGATTGTTAAAGACGCCTCGGCCGGCCGCCACTTGGCCGTCACCACCCGCGCCGTCGTCATCCAGCGTGTTGGCGGCGTCCACCCGGCCCGTGTTGAAATAAAAGGCGCCCTGCAGGTTGTCCGTGATGCCGTATTCAAGTTCGGTGTTGAAATCCTCGGCCGAATAGCTTCCCGAGGCCCGGCCCGCGCGGTTGCGCACCAACTGCTCGAACTCAAAGTGGCCCGCTGGCGTGGTGTCGGTGGTGTAGGTAAAGCTGAACAACCCCTCACCGGCGCCGGCCGGTGGAACCATCCCCGCCGCGAAAAGGGCCGCGTATAAAAGACTCTTCGTTTTTTTCATCCCGCTTCTCCTTGAACCATTGTTTAAATGGCCAAGAGGCGGGAACCCTGATCCCCACCCCCGGCCCCGGGGGCAAGAACGCCTTCCCGGTTTTTAGCTGGCTTCCCGCAGGTGGCTGGCTATCGCGCTTGTCGAACGGCTTTAAAACTTACTGGGCGTCGGCGGCCCTCTCGGTGGCCGACTCCAGGTACTTCAAAATCCGGTCCTTCGTGACGTCGTCGATATGGGCCTTCTTCTGCATGCGCGCCATGATCCTTTCCCATCCGGCGGGCGAAAGGTCGGAGGCGTCATGCAGGTCGTGACAGGCGGCGCAATGCTCGACATAGAGGCCCCGACCCTCGACCAAATCGGCCTGGGTCGTGCCCGGCCAACGGGCTTGGGCCCGGCTTAAGATTTCAGCCGAGGGCCCGGGCACCCCGGTGGTGGCGCAGCCCGAGAGCCAAAGCAGGCCGGCGCCCACTGCCAGCGCTAAAATCCCCTTGAACCCCTTGGCCATGGCGCTTTTCCTTTTTTTAAAGGCTGAAGGACGTGGCCAAGCGCACTTGGTCGCGTTGGCTGTCGGTGAAATCCAACGTGGAGCTTCCGATGTTGGCCAACTGGGGCAGGAAGGCCACCGCCACCCACCAGCTGTCGCCCGCGTACTCCAATTCGGGGCCGGCGGATAAGACCGAGCGCATGGGCGCGTCGTCATAAAAATTCTCGTTCATGGCTTCCAGGCCGATAAACCACCGGCTGGTGAGGAAATAACCCACCCCCAAAGAAGGCCTCAGCAACAGGGACGTTCCCATATCCGTGTAATCAAAGCCGGGCTCCGCCGTGAGGTTGAAGGCCACAAGCCAGGAACCCATCTTCTTGTCCAAGATCAGCTTGGTTTCCAGGTCCAGTTCATCCGGCTCGAACTCGGGCTCGAAATAAAGCCCCACCCCCAAGGGATCGGCCACATTGTCCGCCAACTTGAGCTTGAGCTCGGTCGACACACCGTCCAACACCGGCCCCTCGGTGTTCAGGCCCGGCTCCCCGCCGGGAAGGGCCGCGGCGAATTCCTGGGTGAAGTTCAAGTAGCTGGCGAATTGGGCCGATCCGCCCAACCCCACCTCGAATTCCAGGCTTTGGTCCATGGCCGAGTAAAAAGCGTCGCGGCCGAAACGATAAGTGGTATAGGTTTCCAAATCTTTTTCACCGGCGTCTTGGACCGTGGATTCCTCGGTATAGATGAAATGCCGGTCCGCGGCCCGGGCCAGGGCGGGCAGGGCGGCCAAGGCCAAGGCCAAACACCAATGACTCAAGTGCTTCTTCATCAATCGTCTCCTTAAAATTTATTGGGTCCCATCGCTGGCTGGCGCCTGGGGCGCGTGGCTGGCCGGGTTTACTTGGTCAATATCAACTTGCCGCTTTTGGTCAACTGCAGGCGGTAACTTTCCGTCCCATGCAGGATCCAAATCTCGGTCTCGCCGGGAAGGAACAAATCCCCGCTCTTGATCTGCCGGCCGGGCTTCCCCCTTTTCACCGGTGAACCCTCGGATGGCTCCTCCATTTTCACGGACGTCCTTTCCAACGGCAAGCTTGATATTGAAAATCATTATCAATATGCCGTGGCCCTTGTCAAGCGTAAATGAGAACTATTCTCAATAGCGAGCCAACAAAAAAGGCCCCGGCTTTTGCCGGGGCCTCGTAAAGACAAGCGGCTCGGGAAGGCGCTTAGCGCCTTCCCGGCTGTTTTTAGAAGTAATTCAAAGGCAGGGTGGTCCGGGGCTGGCTATGCCGCACGTACTTGGGGGTTTTGGACGCCAAGGAACGGGCATGGCTCTTCTCGGTATCCGAGAAGCTCTTATCCACCTTCAGGACCTGCTTGACCTCAATGATGTCCGGATCCTGGATGGTGTCCCGGTTGGCCTTGAAAAGCAGGGGCCAAGCGAAAGGGTCGCCATAAACCTTGGACTTGCCTGAAATGGCCCAAAGGGTATCCCCGCGCTCCACCGTGTAGCTGCCCGAGGCCACGACGGGCACCGGGGTGGCGGCCGGTTGGTTGGGGGCGTCAGCCCCCTCGATGCGCTTGTTGTTCGAACAGCCGGAATTGAAGGCCAATCCGGCGAACAGCATCAAAGCGACGACGGCTTGAAGTTTCTTTTTCATTTCTTTTTTCCTTTCAAAGCATTGTGTATTTGTGGGTATTCTCCAAAAGCTTTCCGGCGAAAAGGGGCTCAAATTCGAAGCACCAATCCGGGGGACGTGGGAAAGACCTCGCCCGGCAAAAAGGGAAAAGACGACCCGACCCTTGCGCTGAAAATCCGGGTGTTTTTGTCGGCGAAAAGTATGCCGCTTAAGAGGCTTTCCTTCTCGCCCTTGTCCAACCGATGGGCGGACACCAGGGATCGGGCCGGTGTGCCGAAAAGCGAGGCGCTGGCCTTGGGGTTCAGGAGGGACTCATGGGCCAAGGTCTCGGCTCCCCAAAACCCCACCAAAGACCTAAGGATCACCGAAGCGGTGACAATCATTAGGAATAAAAAACCGGTTTTACCGGGCAATCGGCTCATAAGCTTATTCTAGTGCGCCCCGGGGATGAATCAAGCCCCTTTCCCCGAAGGCTTAAGAGTCCTTGGAAGCGGCGGGAGCGTTCCAAAGGGTGACCGGGATGGAATAAACGGGGGTTCGGGACGAAAGCCGCCCTTTTTTGGCCCCCACGGGCCAATAGCCCAGGATGAACAGGAACAAGTATATGAGGATCAGCCACAAAAATTGGCCGCGGCGCATAGGACCCTTTCCAAGGGGTGATGGAATTTGGACGCGCCCGGGCTTCATAAAGTTCCGCTTAAGTTCCGGACGGAATAAAAAATCCCCCGGGGTGCCGGATAAAGGCCCCCAAGGGGAGAGGTACTTTTCCTATTTCAAAGGAATTTAAAATATTCGGCTCGGACTTCTTCCAGACTGGGCTCCCGCCCCTGGGAAGCCTCAACTTCCCGGGCAATTTCCAGGGCAACCTGGTCCAGCAAAGCTTCCAATGAATCTTGGTTGGGTTCCATGACCCCTCCTCCACTTCAGCGTCGAAAAGCGGTCCGTCTATTCTTCCTGTGGGGCCGGCGGCTTTTTTATTCCACGAAATCCCATAAACCGGGGGGATTTGGCCTTGCCGCCTTCCCTTTTTCGCCCGCCTTTCGCATAATTCAAGCCGGATAAAAACCCAAAGGAGTCTTTCCCGACATGAGCGAGCGACGAGTGGTGGTGACGGGCCTGGGCACGGTCAATCCATTGGCCAACAACGTGGAAGAAACCTGGAAAGCCGCCCTGGCGGGCAAAAGCGGCACCGGCCCCATCACTCTCTTTGACGCCAAGGACTGCCCCGTGCGGATCGCCGCCGAGGTGAAAAATTTCGACCCCACGGCGGCCCTGCCCTTCCCCATCACCGGCGTGGCGGGACGCGACCCCCTCACCCAAGCCGTGCACCCCAAGGACGTGAAACGTTTCGGCCGCTTCACCCACCTGGGCGTGGCGGCGGGCCTGCAGGCCTACCAGGACTCGGGGCTGGACCAATCCCGCGGATCGATCCCCGACGAGCTCTTGGGCGTCAATGTGGGCGTGGGCCAAGGGGGCCTGCCCGAGATCCAGGCCGTGCATGACGATTATTTGGCCAAGGGGTTCAGGCGCATCACGCCCTTCTTCATCCTGCAGTCCATCACCAACATCGTCTCGGGCCAACTGAGCGTGTTGCTTTCCCTCAAGGGCCCCAACCATTGCAACGTCACGGCCTGCGCCACCAGCGCCCACTCCATCGGGGAATCCATGCGGGTCATCCAGCGGGGCGAGGCGGACGTCATGTTGGCCGGCGGCGCCGAGGCCGTCATTTGCGAACTGGGCATCGGCGGCTTCGCGGCCATGAAGGCCCTTTCGGACCGCAACGATTCCCCCGAAACGGCCTCCCGGCCCTTCGACAAGGACCGCAACGGCTTCATCATGGGCGAGGGCGCGACCGTGCTGGTGTTGGAGGAATATGGGCGGGCCAAGGCCCGCGGCGCCAAAATTTACGGGGAGCTTTTAGGCTATGGGGCCAGCGCGGACGGCTACCACCTGACCCACCCACCCGAGGGCGCCGAGGGCGCGGGCCGCGCCATGCTGGCGGCTTTGAGGGAAGCCAAGCTCCGCCCGTCCCAAATCGACTACGTGAACGCCCACGCCACCTCGACCCCGGCGGGTGACGTGGAAGAAGCCCGGGCCATTTCACGGATCCTGGACCCGAACCGCGCCAAACCCGTCTTCGTGTCCTCCACCAAGTCCATGACGGGCCACATGCTGGGCGCCGCGGGCGCCACCGAGGCCATGCTGTCGCTTTTGGCCCTTCGGGACGGGAAGGTTCCGCCCACCATCAACCTGGAAAACCTGGACCCGGCCTGCGCCCACGCCAACCTGCACATCGTGGCCAAGGCCCCGGTGGAGGCGCCGATGCAATTCGCGCTCTCCAACAGCTTTGGTTTCGGCGGCACCAACGGAAGCCTGATTTTCGGCAAGGGGTGAAGGGTCAGGAATCGCCCAGGGCCGTGCCCTTGAGCGCCGACACCACCACTCCGACGCCCAGGGCCACCAGGAAGATCCCGAAGCAAAGTTTCAACCAATGGTCGCCCATCTTGTGGGCGCCGAGCGCGCCCAGCCAGGCCCCGAGGAAAAGCCCCAAAGCGATGAGTAGCGCCGCCTTGAGGTCGACTTGGCCGTTCTTCCAATAGGCGAGCACCGCGGCCAGCCCCACGGGCGGCAAAAGCACCGCCAGGCTGGTTCCCACGGCCCGTTCCTGGGCGAAGCCCGCCAAAAGACCCAAGGCCGGCACGATGAGCACGCCCCCGCCCACGCCCAAAAGTCCCGACGCCACCCCCGCGGTCAAGCCGATCGCCAAATAAAGAAGCGCCATGGTGAATCCTCCCCCCGTGATGTCCCAAGGAAATGATGGCCCTGCCCGCCTTTAATGTAAAGCGGCCCGGCTTTGTAACATCTAGGTAAAAGCGGGGGACGGGGACTTCCCGGGCCCGCCGGGTTGGATAAGATGCTCAGCCAACCCCCGCGCGGAGAGCGTCATGATCAAAAAAAGCTTCCTTAAAAAATTCCTGGTCCGGCCCGACCGGTCCCTGTCCTTCAAGAACCTGGACCCGGGCTGGGCCTCCCACAAGGATCTTTTGGACCGCTTCGGCGAGGAGCGGGTGCAGAAGATCGCCAAGAAAATCCTGAAACGGAATTTGGAGAACCTGGCGGAGGCCCAAAGCCTGCTCTGGGCCAGCGACACCTACGGCGTCTTGGTGATCCTGCAGGCCATGGACGCCGCGGGCAAGGACGGCATCATCCGCCACGTCATGTCCGGGCTCAACCCCCAGGCCTGCCAAGTGCATAATTTCAAGAAGCCCAGCAACGAGGAATTGGACCATAACTTCCTCTGGCGCTACATGCGGGCCTTGCCCCAAAGGGGGAAGATCGGCATCTTCAACCGCTCTTATTATGAGGACGTGCTGGTGGTGAAGGTGCATCCGGAGTACCTGGATTTCCAGAAATTGCCGCCGGGCATCAAGGGCGAAAACATCTGGAAGCACCGCTACAGCGACATCAACCACTTCGAGAAACACCTGACCCGCAACGGCATCATCGTGCTTAAGTTCTACCTGCACATCTCGAAGGAAGAACAGCGCCAAAGGCTCTTGGCGCGGCTCAACAACCCGGCCAAGCATTGGAAGTTCTCGGATTCGGACCTGCCCGAGCGGGCCTACTGGGACGACTACATGCGGGCCTACGAGGACGCCTTGATGGCCACCTCCACCGAATGGGCCCCCTGGTACATCATCCCCGCCAACCACAAATGGGCCGCCCGCACCCTGGTGGCCGACATCCTGACGGGCACCATCACCACCTTGGGTTTGGAATATCCCAAGATCACGCCCGAGCGGCGCAAGCGCTTGGAGCTGGCCCGCATTCAATTGGAAAACGAGATTCCCGAGGGAGAGGCCGGCAGCTTGACGGCCTAGAAGGGCGGTCGGCAGGAGTTTATTTTTCCCGAAACCGCCCGTCGTTTTTTAAGGCTTTTACTTGGCTGATTCGAAGTTCTTCCCCGCGAAGTCCCAATTGAGGACCTTCCAAAAGGCCTCCACGTACTTGGCCCGGGCGTTGCGGTAGTCGATGTAATAAGCGTGCTCCCAGACGTCGCAGGTGAAAAGCGGCCTGCCCGAGCCAGTGCGCAGCGGCGTCTCGGCGTTGCCCGTGGTCTCGATCTTCAAGGAGCCATCCTTCCCCGCCGTGAGCCAAGCCCAACCCGAGCCGAATTGGCCCAGGGCGGCGGCCGTGAATTGCTTCTCAAACTCGGCCTGGGACCCGAAGCTTTTCACGATCGCTTCCGCCAAGGCCCCTTTGGGCGACTGGTTTTTTTCGGCGCTGAGGCTGTTCCAGTAAAAGGAATGGTTCCAATGTTGGGCCGCGTTGTTGAAAAGCCCCCCGGTGGCCTTCTGCACCAATTCCTCCACGCTCTTGCCCTCGAACTCGGTGCCGGGCACCAGTTTGTTCAGGTTGTCCACGTAGGTCTGGTGGTGCTTGCCGTAATGGAAGTCGAAAGTTTCGGCGGACAGGTGGGGGACCAGGGCGTCCTTGGCGTAAGGCAAAGGCGGCAGGGTGTAAGGCATGGCGGCTCCTTCAAATTTATTTTCTCCCGAATCCTGATTCAACGCCCCCGCCCGGGCGAAGTCAAGGGCGGGGACAAAAGATTTCGGCCGGGCCCTCCCGCGTCCGCGGCAATCAAAGAAGGCTCGCGGGCCCCCGTGGGTTGCACGGTCAAATTAAGAAGCGGCCCGGGGGCTGTCTTTTTTAAAACCCGCGCCCATAAAATATAACCATCGACACAAATTTAGCCTGTCCCTAAAATCCCCTCACTCCGCCCCTCACGCCAAAGGACCTTGATGATTTCCCTGCCCACCTGGTGGAAAAAGCTGGCCGCCGAAGAAAGCGAGGAAGTGCGCCTCTTCCAAGACGAGCGCGCCCGCATCACCCGGCTGCTCCTGCTCTTGGGCTTCCTCATGACCACCTTCTTCCTGGCCTTGGCCCTGGTCAATGGCGGCCCCATCCCCTTCCTTCCCATCGCGACCGACTTGGATCTTTTAGCCCTCGCCTACTGGATCGACCGCCGCCCCCAGGATTACCGCTGGGTCTCCCGCCTCCTGCTTTTTCCCGCCTTGGGTTTTTCCCTGATGGACATGCTCAGCTGGCCCTCGGATGTGCTGGCCCCGCCCCTGGTCTTCCTGCCCACGCTGGCTTATTTCGCCGTGCTCTTGGACGGGCCCCGGGCGGGCCTGCTCATGGCCCTGGGTGAACTTGCCTTGCTGGGCTTTTATGATTGGCACTATCCCCAGCCGGGACCCGTGGCGGCGGTGGTCCGCAGCAACTTGGTCATCACCGTCCCGGGTTATCTCTTCATGGGCTGGGTGGCTTGGCGCCAATTCAGGGACTTGGGCCGGGCCGTGACCGCCCAGGCCGCCAAGCTCAAAAAGCTGACCGCCGAATGCGACCAAATCCTTTCCACCATTTTTCGCTCGCTGGAAGAAAGGGTCTCGGGCGTGAGGCGTCTGCTGCGGCGCCTCACGCCCCGCTCGGTTCCGGCTCTGCGGCGGGAAGTCAAGGCCATGACGGGGATCCTGGAGGATTTCACCACCCAATCCATGGGGCTTTACCGCGAGGAAATCGCCCTGACCCAGGACAGCCCCCTGGACCAAGCCAGGCTCCAGATGATCCGCGTCTTCGCCGGCGGCATCTTTTGCTTCTTCCTGGCGGGGGGCCTGCGCAACTTCATTTATTTTCCCCAGGCCCTGCCCATCATCCTGGGTTCGGTGGCCATGGTGGGCCTCTTGTGGCTGGCCGTGGCCCGGCTGCGTTTTCCCCCGGCGGTCTTGCCCTGGGTTTTCGGCCTTGCCTTAAGCCTGGCCTTCCTGCCCGCGGTGGCCCATTGGGGCCGGGAATTCCTGGCGCCGCCGCTTTTCGTCATCCCCGTGCTCGTGGTGGCCGCTTCCCTGACCGGGCCCATCAGCCTGGGACTGGCGTCGCTCGGGCTTTACCTGGCCGCCCTGGCCTGGTATTTCCTCTCGCCCGTTTCCTGGACCGAGTCCCAGCTATACGTGCTCGTCTACTTGGTCATTTTGGCCCCGGATCTTCTCGCGTCGGGCTGGATCTTCTGGCGCCTGCGCCATCGGCGCCTGGAAAGGCTCACCAGCCAAGCCCAAAATTACCAAAGATCCATGCGCATGCGCCGCCGCCTCACCGGCACCTTGCTGCACGACATGCGCAATCCCTTGGCGGTCCTGACGCCCCTTTTGAGCCATCATCCCGGGGCCGCCGAATGGGGCTTGGTGCGCGAAATGACGGACCGCATGGCCGACATCCTGCAGAACAGCCGAACGCTGCTGGATGTGGAAGGCCTGGTCCCGGCCCATTACCTGAAGCCCGTGAAGTGGGGTTGGCTGGTGGGCGAGATCGAAAGCCTTTTCGCGCTGCGCTTCAAGGCGAAGAAGATCTCGCTCAAAATCCAGGGCGGGGCGGGGCTCAGGGCCCTGGCCCTTCCCGATCTTTTGGTGAATTCCATCCTGGCCAACTTGGTGTCCAACGCCCTCAAATTCTCGCCCCGGGGATCGAGCCTCTTTTTGCGGGCCCAGGTGGAGGACGGCGAGTTCGTCATCCGCGTGCGGGACGAGGGGCCGGGATTTTCCACCGAGCAACTGGTGGCCTTCCGGAGGGGCCAGCGCCTGACCCATTCCCCCGGCACCGAAGGCGAGGAGGGGTTGGGCTTGGGGCTTTTCCTGTCGCGGGATTACGCCCACTTCATGGGCGGCGAATTGGAACTCAAGGCGGGCAAGGACGGCGGCACCGAGGCCGTCTTGCGGCTCAAGAAGGCCTAGCGCAGCAGCACCAAACGGGGCCTGGCGTTTTTCCCGGACAAAACCAAGGCGTTCTGGCCGAACCGGCGGCCCAGGGCTTTCGCCTCCGCCAGGCCCAAGCCCAAGATGAGCAAGCTCACTTCCCCCGGCCATTTTCTTTTGGGGTCCTTCCCCATCGCGGGCAGGAAGGGAACCCCCCTTCGGCGTAAAACCGCCAGAAGTTTTTGGTGGGCCTTTTGGTTCAAGCCGCCCGATCGCCGAAAACCCCGGGGATTGGAAGCCGTCAAGAAGGCCGCGGTTGAAAGCCCTTCTTCCTTGAGAAGCTTGGCCAGGGGTTTGGAAACCCGGCCGACTTGGAGGGTGAACCCACGG
>DATKNU010000064.1:0-8499 GCA_035541195.1 bacterium | reverse complement strand
CTCATAAATCCCCAGGCCGTCCACTCCCGCCAGGTCTTGGCTCGCCAGGGTCATGGATTGGAGCAGCACCTCCACCTCGCCCAGCAAGCCCTTGAGCATCTCCCGCACGTCCAACCCCAAAATGGCGTCGTAATAGTGGGTGTCGAAAGTGTCCCGCTTCAGGCGGGGTTGGGCCGCGGCGTTGTAACGCTGGAAAGCCTCGTCATAGGCCGTCGCCTGGGCCTTCAGGTTTTGGATGAGGAAGGCCCAATGGGCCATTTGGGGCAGGAGGTTCTTCGCGTCGAGCTCCCGATTCGTGGCGAAATCATGGATGCATTGGAGATAGTCATAGGTGGACCGGGCACAAAGGGCCAACCCGGCCGCCAGGGATTCAGTGAATTCCGCTTCCACGCCGCCGCGCTTCAAGCGGGCGGAAAGCCGGGCGGCTAGGTCGGGCGCGGGGGCCCAATCCTTCATGCTTTGGGTCAGTTGTTCGGTGGTGAATTCGGGCGTCACGTCAGTTCCTGAGCGCGTAACGGCGGCGGCGCTCGCTGATCTTGTCCCGCAGCCTTTCCAGGAAGAAGTAAGGCGGACGGCCCTGGCCCAATTGGATGCCGGGTTTGTGGGCCCCGTGAAAATCGCTACCGCCGGTCTTGAGCAGCCCGAACTCGTCGGCCAAATCGGAATAAAGCGTTTGGTTTTCCGGGGAGTGGTCGGGGTGGATGACCTCCAACCCGTCCAGGCCCAGTTCCACCAGCTCCTTGACCTTGGCGGTCAAGTCCCCGCCCTTGAGGCGCATCTGCACCGGATGGGCCGCCACCGCCACCCCGCCGGACTCATGGATGATCTCCACGCACTCCTTGGCCGAGAGCCCGGCCTTGGAAATATAGGCGGGCTTGCCCTTGGACAGGAATTTATCGAAGGCCTCCGCGTAGGTCTTCACATAGCCCTTGAGCTCCAGGGCCCGGGCGATATGGGGACGCCCCAACTGGCCCTCGATCTTGGAGAGGGACTTCACTTCCTCCAAGGTGAGGGGCATACCCAGTTCCTTGAGCTTTTCCAAAATCCGGGGATTGCGCTCTTCCCGGGCCTTTTGGAATTGGACCAGCCTGCCCTGGATGGGGCCTTTGGGGTCGAAGCCATAACCCAGGATGTGCAAAGTGCCCGGCCCGAAGGCCGCCGAAAGCTCCACGCCCGGAACGGCTTCCAAACCCAGCTTGTTGGTTTCCTGTACTAGTTCTTCCAGCCCCGTCACGGTGTCATGGTCGGTCAGAGCGATGGCATCCACCTTTTGTTCCTTGGCCAGGCGGGCCAATTCGACGGGTGTCAGGGTCCCGTCCGAATGGGTGGTGTGCATGTGAAGGTCGGCGACTTTGCTCATGGGCTCCTCAAAACAGGGTGGTGGATTCATCATAGGGCAAAGTCCCTTGGGGACAAAGTCCCGTCAGGGGCAAAGTCCTATGCTCGGAAACCTTCCATACGCCGCCGGACCCATCGGGCTAAAAAAAACAGGTAAAGCGCCAGGGACCCTAGGGCCATTCCCAGGGCCCAGCGGAACCCGCGGGGCTCATATTCGAGCTTAAAGTGGTGATGGCCGGCCTTCAACGCGATTCCCCTCTCGAAAAAGTCCGCCACGATCACTTGGTAACCGCCTTGGGCATCCCCTTCCAAGGCTTGGGCCCGCCAATTGGGGTCGTAATTGTCCCCGAGGACCAAAAGACAGGGCCGGTCGTTATCGGCGGTGATTTCCAAGGCGTCGGTGGAAAGGTCCGTCAGCTTGACCCGTCCCGCCAAAGGCCCGGGCCGCGGGGAAAATCCGGGGTCGGTTTCCACCAGGGCTTCCCGAAGGAAGTTGAATTGGGGGTCCATCAGACGCGCGAGGGCCGCGTCACCCGAGAGGGCTTCCCATTGCCCCACCAGGGAAACCCTCGGTTGTTCGGGCAGGGAAAGTCTTTGGACCGAGTAGGAGTCCCCCCGGTCTTTTAGGACATAGCGCAGGCGGACCATGCCCAACACCTTGGGATAAGAACGGAAAAAAGGCTTGTCCACGAAATGCTCCCCCGCGTCCATCTTTTGGCTGGCCGCCATGAACAGCGCGTAGCGCCCGGGGATCATGGGATCATTGCCCCAAACGTCAAACCCTTTCGTGCCCAAGGCGGCGTTGCTGGGTTCGGCGGTCACCCGGTAATCCCCCGGGTCCTTGTCATAAAGGGCTTGGAGGCCGGCCGTCTTCTTTTCGAGCGCCGTCAAATCGAACCCGCCCCGATTGGCGCGGGCGAAGAAAACCAACTCCAGGAAAGCCAAGGCCAACAAGGCGTAACGCCACCGATCCGCGCGGGCGCCCGCCCAGGCGGCCAAGGCCGTCAAGGCCAGCGACCCCGCGCAAAACACCAGGGCCGCCACCATGCCGGGCGCGTGGTTCCCAAACTTCCCGAAAAGCCCGCCCAAGCCCATCCGGGGCGCGAAATGAAAAAGAAGCCCCAGCCCCAAAACCAAAAGGCTGAAGCGCGCGGTCCAAAGGGCCAGGCCCCGGCTCTTGCCGGGTTGCCGCAAATAAAAATCAAACCCGGCCGCCGCCAGCCAGCAAACCCACAAGGAAATGAAGATGTTGAATTTGGCCGCGCCGCGGAAATCCTTGAAGAAAGGCACAAAGTGGAAGAAGAAGGGATAAAGGGGCGTGCGCCGCCCCATGGCCAAAAGCAGGATGAAAAATCCCAACCCCGCCACCCGCCAACGCCCGGGGGCTTTGGAGGATAGGAGGCCGTAAAGGGCCAAAGCCGCCCCCGCCACCGACACGAAAAGCGAACCCTCCCAATACATGCCGCCGCCCCAATAGTCATGGTGGATCGCCGTCCCATAAAACCAAGGCGCCCACCAGGACCAAACGCGCTCGGGCATGAGGTCGTTGGACGCGATCAAGTCCATCGGCAAGGCTAGGCTCCGGACGCTCTCATGGGTGGCTTCCCATCCGGCGGTTAACTGGGGGAGCGCCAGGAGCCCCGCGCCGCCCACCATCGCCGCGGGCCCGGCGAGCCAGGCGGCTTTGCGGGCGGCGCCCGGCCATTGGGCCAAGAGGTAAAACCCCATGACCAACAAGGTGTAATAGAAATACTGGATATGGCCCGCCAGGATTTCCAAGGCCAAGGCCCCCGCGCCCAAAAGAATCCAGCCCCGGGAAGGGTCCCGGGTCCAGCCGTCCAGGGCCAGGAACACCAAGGGAATCCAAACCATGGTGCAAAGATTGGGCAGGTGGCCCGGCACAATATGAAGGAAATAGGATCCGCCGAACATGAACATCAAGGCCGCCAAAAATCCCGCCGCGGGATGGAATCCCTGGAACCGGGCCCATAAATAAGTAAAGAAGCCCGCCAAGAACACATGCAACGCGATGGTTAGGTTGATGGCGGTCCCCAGGGGCAGGATCATGAAAAGCCAATTGGGCGGATACAAGAGGGCCGATTGGAAGCCCCCCAAAAAGGGCGCGCCGGAGAATAAGTGGGGGTTCCAGAGGGCCAAATGGCCCTGGCGCAACTGATCAAAGCCGAATTGGCGCCACCAAACGAATTGGCCGGTCAAGTCCTCGCCCTCCAGCGACAAGACTTGGGGGTGGAAGGGGTTGAGGAAGGCCCCAAAGACCAGCGCGGTCGCCGCGGCCAAAAAAAGCGCCGCTTCCCCGGGCCCGCTTTTTTCCCACTTCC
Organism: bacterium; assembly: GCA_035541195.1. GTDB lineage: Bacteria > Oederibacteriota > Muellerivitia > Muellerivitales > Muellerivitaceae > Muellerivita. Next base: position 4,822 of record DATKNU010000064.1, on the reverse strand, counting down.
AGGATGACCCTAGTCTCACGCCGCCACCTCCCGGGATCGCCGCCGAAAGCCCCAAAAGGCGGCCGCGGCCAAATAAACCAAAAGCGAGGCCGATGAAATCCATTGGCCCCAGACGAAGGCCGCCGGACGGTACTGAAGGAAGAAATGGTGCTCACCGGTCGTCAAAGGAACCACCCTCAGGAATCCGTCCGCGGGAAGCACTTGATAATGGCCCTGGGGGTCGGCCGGCCCGGCCGTCGCTTTCCAACCCGCGCTGTAATTTTCGTCCAAGACCAGCAGGGCCGGCTTGGAAACCCGCACATCCAATTCCAATCGGTCCGATGACAGGTCCTGGACCCGCGCCTTCCCCGCCAAGCGGCCGGGCTCGGCCGAAATCCCAGGGTCGCTTTCCAGGGAAGCTTCTTTCAAGGGATCAAACCCGGGCTGCAAATCTTTTTGAATGGCCTGGGATTCGTCCATCACCCGCCAACGGTCCACCAAGAAGGCCCGCGGCACCTCCTTCAAATGAAGGCGCAGGGGCACAAGCCTCGTGCCATCGTCCCGGAAAACGTAACGCAATCCCACCAATCCCAAAGCCTTCGGCGCCCCCGCCAGGTCCGAATCCTTCAGGAAGGAGTCCGTGGCGCGGGATTGGGCCAGGGCCATGAATCGCCCATAGCGGGAGGGAATATTGGTGTCATAACCCCAAACATCCCGCCCCCCCGTGCCCAAGGCGTAGTTCTTCGAGTCCGCCAGGACCCGATAGTCTCCCGGGTCCTGCCGGTAGACTTGCCGAAGCGGTTCCAGTTTTTGGTTCAAGGCTTCCCAACTGAAACTGGGACGGGTGCCCCAGGCGAAACAAAAAAGTTCGCCGAGGGCCAACCAGAAAAATCCCATTCGCAATCGGGGTTGGCGGCGGCTGCCCCAGGCCAAGAGCCACAAAAAACCCAATAGGACCGCGCCGGTCAAAAGGCTCAAGGCCATGGCGGGAAGCTCGGCCCGGTAACGGGAAAAATGCTGGGGCAATTTCCAAAACCCCGCGGCGGCGAAAACCGCCGCCAAACCCAAGAGGGAAAAACCGAACCAAGCCAAAACCCGCGCCAATCCGGCCAGGGACTCCTTTTCATCCAGGACCTTTTGGAGCCCCAAGGCCGCCAAGGCGCAAAGGCAAAGGGTCATGCAAAAATCCAGCTTGGCCACCCCCCGGAAATGGTTGAAGAGCGGCATCCAATGGAAGAAGGCCAAGTAGAGGCCGCCCTTTTTCCCGAGCGCCAGGATTCCCAAGAAGAAAAAAGCCCCGGCAAAAAAATGCCGCCGGGGATCGGCGGATTTCCGCCAGCCGAAACAAGCCAGGACAAACCCGGTCAGGCTCGCGTAAAGGGCGCCTTCCCAATAAAGCCCGGGGCCCCAATAACGGCGCCAATCCCCGAAAAACCCCGGCAATACCAAATTGACCAAGCGTTCCGGCTCCAGCGGCGTTTGGGAGGCCACGTCCAGGCTCATGCCCACACCCCTCAGGCTTTCCCGGGACGCGTCCCAACCCGCCAAAAGTTGGACCGCCCCCAACAGCAGGCCGCCGGCCACCATGGCGGCGAACCCGGCGAGGTACCTGGTCCGGCCCTTGGCGGGGAGGCTGAAGATCGCCGTCGCCCCCGTCAAAAGCAGGCCGTAGTAAAAGATTTGCACTTGCCCGGAAAGCACCTGCATGCCGAAAGCCAGGATTCCCAGCAGAACCCATCCGGCTTGGCGCCTTTCCCGCCATCCCGACAAGGCGAAAAGCCCCAAGGGCGTCCAAGGCATGGCCGCCAAGTTGAGCAAGTGGCCCGGCACGAGGCGCAGTAAAAGCGACGCCCCCAACATGAACATGAAGGCGCAAAGCAACGCCGGCTTACGGCCCCAGGGGGAGGCCCAAAGATAGGTAAACCAGCCGCCGAGAAAAAGATGGAGCACGATGGAAAAGTTAACCGCGAGGACCAGCGGCAATATCAGATAAAGAAAGTTGGGGGGATACAAGAGCCCGGGCTGCAGATAGCCGAAGAAGGGGGTTCCGCAAAAAAGATGGGGAATCCAAAGCGCCAAATGCCCTCGGGCCAATTCCCCGAAGGCGAATTGGCGCCACCAGATCACTTGGGTATCCAAATCCCGCCCGGCTTGGGCCAAAAGCCGGTCGCCCCCGGGGACCAGGAAGGAACCAAAGAGCATCAGGCAGGCGGCGCCCAGCCAGAAGGCCGCCGCCCCCGCGCCCTGGCCCAACGGACAGGGTTCCACCCGGGCGGGGGCTGGCATGCTCAGAGGTATCCCAATTCCTTGACGCGGGAAAGCACCTTGGCCACGCTCGCCTCCACGCTTTCCTTATCGGTGTCGCAGATGATCTCGGGCGCCAGGGGTTCCTCATAGGGGTCGTCCACGCCGGTGAAGCCCTTGATCTCCCCGGCCTTGGCCTTTTGGTAGAGGCCCTTCACGTCGCGCTTCTCGCAGATTTCCACCGGGCAGCGCACGTAAACCTCGATGAAGTCGCCGATCTTCTTGCGGTTGTGATCCCGGGCCGCGCGGTAGGGGGAAATGACCGAGGCCACCGCCACCACCCCATTGCGGGTCAAAAGCTGGCACACGAAACCCACCCGCTTGATGTTCTCGTCCCGGTCCTCCCGGGAAAAACCCAGGCCCTTGGACAGGTTGGTGCGCACGATGTCGCCGTCGAGCAATTCCACGGCCCGCCCGTCTTTCTTCAGTTGATGGGCCACCCGCTCCGAGATGGTGGATTTGCCCGAGCCCGAAAGCCCGGTGAACCAGAGTGTGAATCCCTTGGACAAGTGAGGCCCCTTTCACGCGAATGCCTCAAAGCTAATGAGGCCCCCAGCTTCTGTCAAGCTCGGTAACTGTTTCTAAGAAGGCTTGACGCTTCGCGGTCAAGCAACCCCGCATGGACATTCCCCCGGGGCTTGGCTAAACTGTCAGCCGGTTTCCCTAAATTTCAGGTCCTTCGGAGGCTTTCCCATGTCGAGCCAGCGTCCCAAAATCACGGTGGTCGGAGCCGGAAACGTCGGCGCTTCTTGCGCGGTCTGGATGGCCGAACGGGACCTGGGCGACATCGTGCTGCTCGACATCCCCGCGGCCAAGGACATGCCCAAGGGCAAGGCCCTGGACATGCAACAAGTGGGGCCCATCTCCAACTACAACTCCCACCTGACCGGCACCACGGATTACGCCGACACGAAGGACTCGGACATCTGCGTCATCACCGCCGGCATGCCGAGGAAGCCCGGCATGAGCCGCGAGGACCTGGTGGCCATCAACCAAGGCATCGTGCAGGACGTGGTGAAGAACCTGGTGGCGGGGTCGCCCAACGCCATCCTCATCGTGGTGACCAACCCGCTGGACACCATGGCCTATGTGGCTTATAAGGCCTCGGGCCTGCCCAAACACCGGGTCATCGGCCAGGCCGGGGTGCTGGATTCGGCCCGCATGCGCACCTTCCTGGCGGCGGAGTTGAAAGTGGCGGTGGAGAACGTGAACGCCTCGGTCATCGGCGGCCACGGCGACGAGATGGTGCCCCTGGTGGGCTATTCCACCGTGGCGGGCGTCCCCATCGCCCATTACCTTTCGGCGGAAAAAATCGCGGCCATCGTGGACCGCACCCGCAAGGGCGGCGGCGAGTTGGTGAACCTCTTGGGCGTGTCGGCTTGGTACGCGCCGGGAGCGGCCGCCGGCTTCATGGTGGAAGCCATCTTAAAGGACAAGAAACTCATCGTTCCCTGCGCGGCTTACTTGGAAGGCGAATACGGCCTGAAGGATATGTATTTCGGCGTGCCGGTAAAGCTGGGCCGAAAGGGCCTGGAGCAGATCCTGGAATACAAGCTGACCGAGGACGAGAAGGCCATGATCCAAAAGTCCGCGGACCTCATCCGCGAGACCATGAAGGCCCTCAAGTAACGTTGGACGGCATCGGCGGCGTGAATACCTTCGAGCAGCGCTACCAGGAGGGTGTGCCCCCCTGGGAAATCGGACGGCCCCAATCCTGGGTGGTGGAGCTCTTCCACCAGGACGCCTTCGAGGGCGACATCCTGGATGTGGGCTGCGGCACCGGCGAAAACGCGCTTTTCCTGGCGACCCAGGGACTGGCCGTGACGGGGGTTGATTTCTCAAGGACCGCCATTGAGCTGGCCCAGGAAAAGGCCGCCCAGCGCCATTCCAGCGCCCGCTTCCGGGTGGGCAACGCCCTGAAGCTTCCCCTCTTGAAACGGACCTTCGACACGGCCCTGGACTCGGCGCTCTTCCACGTCTTCACGGACAAGGAAAGGACGCTTTACGCCGAGAGCCTGGCGGCGGCCTTGAAACCCCAAGGGGTGGCTTACGTGGTTTGTTTCAGCGAGCGGGAACCCGACGGCTGGGGGCCCCGGCGGGTGACCCAGGGCGAAATTCAAAAGACCTTCCAAAAGCGCTTTGACGTGGCTTCCATCCAAAGGGCCCTCTACGAGACCAACCTGCGGCCCGAACCCGTGCAGGCCTGGTTGACCTGCCTGCAGCTCAAATAAACCCTACTTTTTGCGCATCTTCTCGATCAGGTATTTTTCCATCCGGGTCACGTCTTCCTTGTTGATGGCCAAGGTTTTCACGCCCGAACGCTGCATGGACCGGCCCATCTCGGTGAAGGGTTCGGCGTGGACGATTTCCGCCAAGAAGTTGAGCGTGGTCTGGTAATTGGGGAGGGTGAGGCCGATTTCCACCACCGTGCCCCGGGGCAGCATCTGGTCGCTGACCACCGACAGGCCTCCCAGCGAGATGTCCTTGGTGACCGCCTCATAAAGGGGCGAGACCTGGGAGAGGCCCGGCAATTGCTCGG
>DATKNU010000063.1:0-2770 GCA_035541195.1 bacterium | reverse complement strand
GAGGGGCGCCGGTGGGTGTCGGGCGCGGGCGGAAGTGGCGAAATTGGCAGACGCACTAGATTCAGGTTCTAGCGGGGGCAACCCCATGGGGGTTCAACTCCCCCCTTCCGCACCATATACCCCTCATTTTCCAGACATTTCTTTTTCCCAAAAAGCACGATGGCGGATTTTCCCTTGAACCCTGGCTCCCATTCCAACCCCGCGTCCCCCGTTCACCAAGCCCGTTTGTCCAACGGCGCCACGCTTTTAATCAAACCCGATCCGACCGTGCCCGTGGTCTCGCTCAATTTCTGGGTCGAAGCCGGTTCCATCGACGAGGCCCCCGAGGAACGGGGCATGGCCCACTTGATCGAGCACATGATCTTCAAGGGCACGACAAAACGCGGCGTCGGGGAAATTTCCCGGGACGTGGAGGCCGCGGGCGGTTACCTGAACGCCTTCACCAGCTTCGAGCACACCTGCTTTTACGTGGTGCTTCCCAGCGCGCGGATTTTCGAGGCGCTGGATATCGAGCTGGACGCCTTCCTGAACTCGACCTTCGACGCCGGGGAACTGAAGAAGGAAAAGGAAGTGGTGTTCGAGGAAATGAAGATGCGCCGGGACGACCCCTGGAGCTGGTCCTGGGAACTGCTCTTCAAGGCCTTGTTCCAAAAGAACCCCTACCATTGGCCCGTCATCGGGGACGAGAAGGTCCTGCGGGCGGTGCCCCGGGAAAACCTGAAGAACTATTTCGAGAAGCATTACGTGCCCGAAAAAACCGTGATCTGCGTGGTGGGGGACGTCCCGGTGGCCGAGACGGAAAAATGGGTCCGGGAGCGTTTCGAGGGCCACCGGGCGCCGGCCCCCCCCGAGCGGCGTTTCGAGGCGGATCCCGAACCCACCCGCCTTACCTTTTTGGACGAGCCCGGCGACGTCCAGCAATATTACGTTTCCCTGGCTTTCCCCACGGTGCCCATGGACCACCCGGACGCGGCGGCCTTGGAAATCCTCGACGCGGTGCTTTCCGACGGCGGCTCCAGCCGATTGAACCTGGCCATCCGGGAAGGCAGCCGTTCGGCGGACGAGGTGGGGGCCGAGCATTTCATGGGCAAATACGGCGGTTGTTTCGTGTTCCAGGCGGTCACGGACCGCGCCCGGGTGGAAAAGCTGCTGGAAGAGGCCATGGGCGAGGCGGCCCGTTTGCGCCGGGAAGGCGTGCTCCCCGAGGAACTGTCCAAGATCAAGACCCGCATCAAGGCCTCCAAGATTTTCGAGAAGCAAAGCGTGGACGGCCAAGCCAAGAGCCTGGGTTTTTGGCAGTTGCAGGGCGACTACCGTTTGGAGGATCAATTTTTGGCGTCGCTGGACGCCGTCTCCAGCGAGGATCTCCAGCGGGTTTGCGCCAAATACATCCAACCCCAAAGGGCCACGCTGCTCTTTTACCGGCCCAAGGGCGAGAAGGCTTGGGACGGCCCGCGTCCCTGGCAGGAAAAATTGTCCCGGGCCTTGGTCGAGCCCAAGAAAACGGAACCGGCCGCGGCGAAGGGGAAGGACGGCATCCAACGCTTCAAACTTTCCAACGGCGCCCGCCTTTTGGTGCGGGAACGCCATGGGGTGCCCCTGATTTCCATGGGGGTTTACCTGAAGGGCGGCTTCCGGGACGAAAAACCCGCCCAAGAGGGGCTGACTTCCTTGATGACCCGGGCGCTTTTAAAAGGCACGGCCAAACGCGCTTACGCCGATTATTCCAGGGCCGTGGAAGGACTGGCCGCGCATATTGACCCAGTTTTGGAGAAGGATTATTGGGGCGTGAGCGCCGAGTGCCTGGCCGCCCAATTGGAACCCACCTTTTCGCTGCTGATGGAAACCCTGCTGACTCCGGCCTTCGCCGAGGAAGAGGTCGAAAAGGAAAAGCAAATGCAGTTGGCGGCCTTGAAGCGACTCAAGGACGACCCCTCGGATTACGCCCTTTTAAAATCCGACGTGTCGACCTTCGCCGGCTCGCCCTATGCCCATCCGCCCCAGGGGACGGAGAAGTCGGTGGCCCGATTCACGGGGCGCCAAGTCCGGGAATGGTACGCGCGTTTTTGCGCAACGTCCAACATGACCTGGACGGTGGTGGGCAACGTGGACCCCCGGAGGGTGAAAAAGATGATCGAGCAGGCCTTGGCGCGAGCGCCCCGCGGCAAGGGGCCTTGGGGCCCGCCCCCGGGCCGGCCGGGAAGGGCCAAGTCCTCCTTTGAAAAAAACAAAAGCCAGCAAAGCAATTTGGTCCTGGGCTTTAAGGCGCCCCCTTTTAATCATCCGGACTATTTCGCCTTTCGCGTCATGAACACCCTGCTCAACGGCATGGGCGGCCGCCTGTTCGTGGAATTGAGGGAGAAAAACAGCTTAGCCTACAGCGTCTTCGCGGCCCACGAGGCCTTGGAGAAGGCGGGCATCTACCAGGTTTATATCGGCTGCGCCCCGGAAAAGCAGGCCATGGCCCAAAGGGAACTGGAAAAGGTGTTGGCGGGATTGGCGCGGGATCCCCTTTCCAACGAGGAACTAGACCGGGCGAAAACCTACATGATCGGCCTTTACCAAGTGGGATCCCAAGCCAACCGCTCCCAGATGGGCACCATGACCCGTTATGAATTGTCGGGACCGGGCGCCGAGGTGGTCGAGGAGTTTCCCCAAAGGGTCCGGGCCGTGACCGCCGGGCAGATCCGGAAGGTGGCCCGCAAGTATTTAAAATTGAAAGAGGCCAACTGGGTGGTTTTGTCCCCGGCCGCGGCCCCGAAAGGCTGAC
>DATKNU010000062.1:0-8186 GCA_035541195.1 bacterium | reverse complement strand
CCAATGGCTGCCCTTCCTTGATTTTCTCAAGAACTCCCACCGGCCCGGATTGTCGGACGACGTCTACAGCCTGCACCTTAAGAATTTCCTCAGCCTTTTGGGTCCCACCCTTTTGGGAATGCCGGGAACCGCCGGTTATCGGGGGGATTACCCCGATTTCATCTTCAACAATTTTTACTTGGGACTGGCGCCGCTGGGGCTTTGGCTCTTAGGTTGGCGGGCCAAGATAGGGAAGGGTGAAGCTTTTTGGAAATGGTCCGGCCTCGCGGTTTTGATCTGGACCGCTGGCGCCCACTCGCCCTTGGGGCTTTTGTTGCCCGCCAAATTTTTCGGGATTCTGGATCCGGCCAAGGCGGCTTTTCTTTTCGTTTTTTGCGCCTTTGCTTTTCTGGGCTCCTGGCTTCAGCCGCGGTTGGACGGTTTGGCGCGCCACAAGCCCTTTCCCCGGTGGGTTTCCCTTTTGGCCCTTTTGTGGCTTTTGGAAGCTTGGTTGTCGCCCTGGCGGGTGCTCTTGGTGATTCCGGACCCTTACCGGGACGCCGGAATGATCAAGGCCGCCGAGTTGGTCCGCCAGGACTTGGGAGAGGGGCGGATGGTGAGCCTGCACCGGGACGATTTGCCCGCCTCGGACCCTTCCGCGGGGCCGGGACGGTCCATTTTGGATCGATTCCTGGGGCTTCCCCCCAACAGCAACGCGGTTTGGGGCATCCGGTCGGCGGGGGGGTACTTTTCCGTCTTCCCGGATGGTTATCAAGACCTGCTGGCTTATTTGAACCGAGGATATCCTTATGAGGGACGGGTCTTGGACGCGGCGGGGGTGGACCTCATCCTGCTCCAAGACCGGCTTTCGCCGTTCAAATATCGGGCCTTGGCCGATTGGGGTCCTTATGTCTTGAACCACAACGCGGGCGCACTGGCCCCCCTCTGGCTGGCCGATGAGGTCCGCGAATTCCCGGACCGCGCGTCGGTTTTCGCCCAGCTCACCCGCCCGGACGCCTTTTTGGAACATGAGCTTGACACCGAGAAATCGCCGGACGGAGGGGCGGTGAGGCTTTTGCCCCCCGGACGGAGCTTGAACGTCGCCGCCCCCGGCCTGCTGGAGCGCTGGATGGGCTTTTGGCAAAGGCGGGAATCCAGTTCCCTGGACGCCCAGGCCCTCTCGCCTTGCCGGATCAGCGCCCAGGTGAATCTGCGGGATCCGGGGTTTGTGGTTTTTTCCCAGACCTTCAGCCCGGGTTGGCGGGCCTGGGTGGACGGCAAACCCGGGATCCTCTTCCGGGCCGACGGCCTTTTCATGGGGCTGGTGGTGGATCGGGCGGGGCTGCATCAAGTGGATTTGCGCTACGAGCCCGCGGCCTTCCGGCTGGGCCTTTTCCTCAGTTTAATTTTTGTAACCTTTTTAGCGCTGGGGCTCGCGGGCCGGTTCCTGAATCTGCGTTGAAAACTTATTTTTCATAATGAGTGGTGATACACTCTTTTCCGTTGGCGGGTCATCCGGCGGGGAAAGGGGTTTGTCCTTGCGTTCCATAGGGGTCTTGGGCTTGGTTTTGGGTTTGGGTTTGGCTTCCGCGGGCTTCGCCGAGCCTTATCTGGCGGCTTGGAAGGGCGTCAATTGCAACGCCTGCCATGTGAACCAGACCGGCGGCTGGATGCGGGATGATTTCGGGAAAAATTACGGCAACAGCCTCCAAACCTTCGATTGGCAGGGGTTGACCAAGGCCCAGCCCTTAAGCCACCCCACCGCCACCTACGTGGCCACCGGGCTGGACCTGCACGTGAATTATTTTTACAACGGCCTTTTCACCACCGAATATACCTCCGTGCACCCGCCCGCGCTGCTTCCCGTCATCAGCGACGTGCGCTTGGGCCGCGAGTCCTTTTCGGTCTACGCCCATAGCAATGAGATCATCTCCGGCGTGGTGGATTACCGCGTGGACAACTCGGCCAAGAGCGAGATGTACGGACTGATTTCCCAATTGCCCGCGGACGGTTACCTGAAGATCGGGGCCTTCAACCCGGCTTATGGCCTGGGGCTTTCGGACGATGACAGCCTGGTGCGGGGGCCTTTGGGCTTCACTTATGACACCGTCTTGAACGGCCTGGAAGCCGGTTTTTACCCGGACAACTTCTTCGTGAACGCGGCGGTCTTCGACGACGCCCTTTCGCCGTTGGAAAAGATGGAATGCCTCAAGGCCGGGTTCCACTTTTCCGAATTCACCTTGGGCGGGTCCTTTTTCGGCAAGGACTTGGACACCCCGGCCTACCAGCTGCGCTACGACGGGTTCGGCTGGGCGCGCTTCGCCCCTTTCGTGCTTTTGGCCGAGGCCGACCAAGGCAATGACGGCGGCGGCCAAACCTACCAGGCCTACCACGCGAGTTTGGAAACGGATTTGGGGAACGATGTTTACTTGAGGCTGGCCAGCGAGTATTTGGATCATGGGGTGAAAATCGGCACTGAGGGCTTCCGCCATTTGGTGAGCTTGCGTTGCTATCCGGTGCGTAACCTCAAGTTCCAGGTGGATTTGGCGAGGCTGGATTACACCTCCTCGGCCAGCCCCAACAAGGGCAATCCCGGCTATTCCATGTTGCTGGATACTTACTTCTTTTATTAATCGCCCCTTTTCCAGCCTTTAAACAGTTTTTAATTGAAAGGCCCCTTTCGGGGCCTTTTTTATTGGCTTTTCAGGCCGAAATAACATGGTGAAAACTGGAAAGGTATATAATAATTAGGGGCTTATCCTTTTGTTTTTAACCTGAAACCTGGGTGGATGGAAATCCACCGCATGGGGGCGGATATTGGGCGCTTTTAAAAGACATCTAAAAACGATTTGCGCGCTCGGTTTCTTTTGCTTCCTTCTGCTCCCGGTTGGACCTCTTTTCGCCCAAGGCATTTGCAATCCCACCAACGTGACGGTGTGCTTGAACGCCGACGACATCGGGGTGGCCTATGTGGATGGCGTCTCCATTGGCAGTTTTGGGTTGGCCCAGGGCACCAACGCGGTCTCCTGCATCTCGAACAGCAGTCCGGCCCTCTTGAGCGCCCTCACGGCGGGGGGCAGCAACAACGTCCTGTCCATCGACAACCAAAACACCCAGGCTTCGATCATGCTGGCGGCTTGGGCCATGCAGATCTCCTGCTCCAGCGGCCAAACCATCGATATTTCCACGGACTCGGGCAATATCCAGGTTTGGGGCAACGGCGGCAGTGGCACCACCACGCCGCCCGGTTCGGGCGGAAGTTGGACCAGCACGGGTTTCACGCCTTCGGGTTGGACGACGCCCTCGGCGGTGGCGGCCTCGATCATGTCCAGCCAGGGCGACGTGGCCGTCACCGACTTTTATACCGGAACCTATCCGCCCTTCCTTTCTTATGACCCCACGGCGGCGGCACCGGGGACGACCAACTACGAAGAATTTTTCCGCCAAACCTTTTCCATCACCGTGCCCACACCCTTGCCGACGCCCCACATCAGCATCGTTAAATCCATCTTGGGGGGCGGCGTCAACGTCAACACCGGACAGCCGGTTACTTATAAGCTCAATGTCTGCAATACAGGCCGTGGCGTTTTGGGGCCGGTGACGTTGTTGGACCCCTTTGACGCCAAGTTCTCCGTGAACTACGACAGCATGTATCAGACCGAGCAGGGCGCGGGCGTAACCATCGGCAGCGGCAACCCGCTGCCCATTGTTTTCCAAAGCGTTCCCTACAACACCTGCCTGCCGGTGACCTTTGAGTTGGTGGACAATTCGGTCCAGACTTCCGACTACTGCCACGTGGCGCCCAACTCGGCTTACCTGCCCTACAACAACGGCAGCGGGGTGGTGACCGCCACTTCCAACTCGGTGTCGGTCACCATCTTTTGCCCCACCAGCACGGCCACGCCCATTCCGCCCAACCCCAGCCTGACCAAAACCACGGGAGGGCCCACTTCCAACTACTCGGACAGCGGGGCCATTCCCATGACCATCACGGTTTGCAACGCCTCGGGCGCCGGGCCCGGCAGCAGCGGCATCACGATCAGCGACAACATCACCAACCCCCGGGGATGGGCTTTCCAAGGGCCCCATTACAGCACCTGGACCACCACGGTGAGCGGGATGCCGGTCACCATCAATCCCACCAGCACCTCCTATCCCAACCTTTCCTGGGTGGTGACGGGTTTGCCGGGGGGCGGCTGCCTGCCCATTGACTTCACCGTCGGCGCCTATAGCCCGACTTTCCCCTCGGACTTTTGCCAGGTCGTGACCGACGCCGGCGTGGCCCAATGGGCCAGCGGCGGGCCCGTCACCAGTAATACGGTGGCCATCACCATCGTCTGCGCCACCGCCACGCCCACCCCCACCGTGACCCGCACCTTCACCCCGGCGGTGACGCCCACTTTCACCCCGACGCGCACCTTCACCTGGACGCCCACCGTCACGCCGACTTTCACCCCCACGGCCACCACGACCCAAACCAAGACCCCCACCCTGACGCCTTCCCTGACCCCGACTTGGACGAAGACCCTGACCCCTTCCGCGACCTTCACCCCCACCTTGACCCAAACCTTGACGCCGACTTTGAGCCCCACGTCCACCTGGACCCCGGTGTCCACCCCCACCAAGACGCCCACGCCTTCCCCCACGCCGACCTTGACCGTGACTTTGACCTCCAGCCCCACCCTGACCCCCAGCTGGACGCCTACCCGCACCCCCACGCTTTCACCGACGCTGACGTCCTCGCCTTCCTTTACCCCGACGCCCAGCGCTACTTTTACCCAGACTCCGACCCGCACGCCCACTTTGACGCCGACCATTACCGCCTCACCCACGATGACGCCCACCGTTACCTTGACCATCACGGGCACCCAACCGCCCACGTCCACCTTCACCCCGACGCCCACGGTGACCCTGACTTTGACGCCGAGCGTGACTTGGTCCCCGACGGGGACGCCGACCTTGACCCCCACACCGGTCTTTACGCTCACTTGGACCCCGTCGCCCTCGCCGACCTTCAGCCCCACGGTGACCCTGACCTTGACGCCCACCTTGACCTTGACCCAGACCCAAACCCCGCTTTTTACCTCCACCTGGACTTTCAGCCCCACGGACAGCCCGACCTTTACCCCGACCGATACGCCCAGCGTGACCAGTACGGGCACCCAACCGCCGACCGAAACGCCGACGCCCACCCAGACGCCCACCGCCTCCCCGGTCTTTACGGCGACGGCGACGCTGACGCCTTTGGCCACCCTGACTTGGACCCCCTCCTTTTCCCCGACCCCGTCGGCCACGGTGACGCGAACGGTGACGCCCTCGCCCACGCCGACTTCGACTTTGACGCCCGTGCCGGTGCCGGACACCCTGCAGATCGCCTTGGGCGGCGCCAACCCGGGCAATTCGACCCAACTGCCGGGGGCTTCCAACGTGCCCGCGCTTCAACTGTCGGTCACCAATTCGGGAGCCGCGCCGGCCACCTTGACCTCGATCACCTTGACGGCTTCGGGCACGGGCAACCCCAACACCGGCATCACCCAAGTCCAGCTTTACTTGGACAGCTCGGGCAATGGCACGGTGGGGCAGGGGACGGTGCTGTTGGGAACGGGCACTTACGTCAACGGCGTCCTCACCTTCAATCTGAACCAGGTCCTGCCGCCGGGCGCGTCGTTGGATCTTTTGGTGGCGGACCAGATCTCGCCCACGGCCGCGGCGGGGACCTACCAGACCGGAGTGGTGAGCAACGCCTCGGTGGGCGGCGTGACGGGCGGCAACAACCTGCCGGTGCAGGTGGTGGGCGCCCCGGCTTCCGGGTCGGTCATTACGGTGGTCCTTCCGACCGCCACCCCCACGGCCACCGTGACCGACACGCGGACGCCCGTGCCCACCCCCACGCCTTACGGCGGGGACCTTTTTTACATTTCCAAGAACGCCTTCAACCCGGCCAACGAGCCGGTTTCCATCCACGTGATTTTCCAACCCAGCACGGTTTTGGTTAATCGAAACGTCCCGGTGTTGAAAATCTACAATTCGGCGGGGGAGTACATCACGAAGCTGTCGCCCTTGACCGACAGCACGGGCCAGCCGGTTTGGGACTCTTGGTACAATTGGAATGGGACCAACTACAACAACCAAAAGGTCTCCAGCGGCATCTACATCATTTACTTGATCGAGCCTTTCGCGGCCAAGGAAGCCAAGATACTGCTGCTCCGATAGCCCGTTTGAGCGTGAAGACTTGAGGCGCCCGAATTTTAAACTGGTGAAGCCCCTGCCCTTGCCCGTTAGAATGGGGCAACTTCATCGGGAGCCCTTGACCGCCATGCGCCTTCTCTTTTTATTTTCCCTTTTAATTTCCATGGTTTTCCCCCCGGGCCTTTGGGCCAAACGCGTGCCGCCGCCGGTGCTTTTGCCGGTGGATGACGGCGCCTACCGGTTCGTGGCCTGGAACGACTTGCGCAAGATCAAACGAAACCTTTACGAGGGCGGGCACGTGGTGGCCTACCTGAAGACCACCGGGGAAAAGCGGTGGGAAAAATACCTCTATACGATCCAGGTCAATCCCAAGATGGAACGCGACGTCCAGGACATTTTCCTGAAGAAGATGTACCTGGAAAAACCCAACCGGTTGGTTCTTCAAAACGAGAGGGATGAATGGTTCGTGTTGGAGCGGCGCACGGGAAGCCCCCTGGACGCCACGGATTTCAAGAAGCGGCCGGACGACTCGGCGGTTTATTACGGCAACGACGACCGGGTGGAACCCATTTTGCAAGGGACCTATCAAGTGGAAGCCGAGCCGGCCATCACTTACGGCCACCAGACCGTTCGGGCCACCGACATCCCCACGGGCAAGCTCTTGTGGGAAAAAAGGGTGCCCGTGCCGCGGGTAGGACCCCAGGAACGCAGCCGCATCCTGTTTTTGGCGCTGGAAGGCCAGCGTCTCTCGGTGAATTTTGAGGACGGGTCATCCTGCCTGATGGATGCCGCCACGGGCCGAATCCTGAAAACCACGGGCTTGAAGTAGGCCCGGCGGCGGTTTTTCCCCGGGCCTTCGGCCCTACGACGCTTCGGATTGAAGTGAACGAGTGAAATAAAAAGCCCCCGGGGATAACCCCGGGGGCTTTTAAACTTTTAGGGGATGGTTTCCCGGCCCCCCTCCGCACCAAGGGCGTCGGGGAAATCGGCCGGGACCTGAAGCCTAATTTAAGCGATGGTCCCCGAGCCTCCCTAGCCCGATGGGCGTCGGGAAAGGCGCTCGGGGTTTATTACAACTAAGCGATGGTTACATCCTTGGACAAATAGACGTCCTGGATGGTGTGCAACAGCTTCGCGCCCTCGGCCAGGGGGCGCTGGAAGGCCTTGCGGCCCGAGATGAGGCCCATGCCGCCCGCGCGCTTGTTGATGATGGCGGTCTTCACGGCTTCGGCGAAGTCGTTGTCGCCCGAGGCGCCGCCCGAGTTGATGAGCCCCGCCCGGCCCATGTAGCAATTGGCCACCTGGTAGCGGGTGTACTCGATGGGATGCTCGGGGATGAGCGTGTCATACATGCGTTTGTCGAACTTGCCGTAGTTGGATTCCTGGTTGAGGAACTGGAAGCCGCCGTTGTTCTCGGGCAGCTTCTGCTTGATGATGTCGGCCTCAATGGTGACGCCCAAGTGGTTGGCTTGGCCGGTCAGGTCGGCGGCCAAGTGGAAGTCCTTGTCCTTGGTCTTGAAGGCCTTGTTGCGCAGGTAGCACCAAAGCACGGTGAACATGCCGTATTCATGGGCTTGTTGGAAGGCCCGGGTGGTTTCCTCGATCTCGCGTTGGGAAGTGTCGTTGCCGAAGTAGATGGTGGCGCCGATGCCCGCCGCGCCCATGTCATAGGCCTGCTTGACGGAGCCGAAGTAGAACTCCGAGGCCTTGTTGGGGTAGGTCATGAGCTCGTTGTGGTTGAGCTTCACGATGAAGGGGATCTTATGGGCGTACTTGCGCGACACGATGCCGAGCACCCCCAGGGTGGAAGCCACGGAGTTGCAACCGCCCTCGATGGCGAGCTTCACGATGTTCTCGGCGTCGAAGTAGATGGGGTTCTTGGCGAAGGAAGCCCCCGCGGAATGTTCGATGCCCTGGTCCACCGGCAGGATGGAGACGTAGCCGGTGTTGGCCAAACGGCCCGTGGAATGCAGCCACTGCAGGTTGCCGAGCACGCGGTTGTTGCGGTCGCTCAGGGA
>DATKNU010000061.1:0-2856 GCA_035541195.1 bacterium | reverse complement strand
ACCCCAACCTCAAGACCCCGGCGGTCATCCTGACCGACGAGGAAGAAAAGCGTTACCTGCCCATCTGGATCGGCGTGGCGGAAGCCACGGCCATCTTCATCCAGCTCAACGAGCAGACCCTGCCCCGGCCCATGACCCACGACCTCTTGAAGAACGTCATCGAGACCCTGGGGGGCAAGGTGAATAAAATCCTGGTCAACGACATCAACCAAAACACTTTTTTCGCCCGGGTTTTCCTGGAAACCGAGATGGGGGACAAGTTCGAGGTCGATGCCCGGCCCTCGGACGCCATCGCCTTGGCCCTTCGGTGCGACGCGCCCATTTTCGTGGCTGAGAAGGTGGTCATCAACGCCACCATCGTGGACAAGGAGAAGTACAAGGAAGAAATGAGCGAGTTCAAGAAATTCCTGGAAAACCTCACGCCCACGGATTTCAAGGACCTGCCGGGCCCCAATTCCAACACCTGACGTGGCGGACGCCCCTTCCCGTTACGAGCTGACGGACAAGCATTTCGTGCTTTTGTTTCACACCACCCATGAGACCATGCACGCCGAGGCGGTCTTAAAGCAAAGCCGCTTGCGCTTCAAGCTCATCCCCCGGCCCCGGGATATCCAGGACGACTGCGGGTTGGGCCTGGTGATCGTCAAGGAAGACCGCCCGAAGGTTGAGAAGCTTTTGCCGCCCCAGGGGGCCTATATCAAGGCGGCTTTCCATATTGAAAAGGACGGCACTTGGACCAGGGAAAATTACCCTCCGGCTCCTATTTCCTACGACTCTCCCTCCTAGGCCTGAACTTCGCCCTTTCGATTTTCGCGGGGGCGGGGCTGGGTTGGGCCGCCCAGAAATTCCTGGGGGCGGGGGATTGGGCTTTCATCGCGGGGATCCTGGTGGGCGTGGCGGCGGGCTATTACGGCCTTTTCGCCGAGCTCAAGAACTTTCAAATGAAACCGCCGAAGCCTCCCGCCCCATGACCGCGGATTCTTTTCCACGCTTGGTTTTTTCCCGCTGGGGGCTGGCGGCGGCGGGAGGCGGGGGGATTTTGCTCGCGGGGATCGCCTTAGGGCTTCACCGGGGGGACTGGGCGCTGGGTTTTTTCCTGGGGATCCCGGCATCGTTGTTGAACCTGGCGGGGCTCGAGAAACTCTCGCGCCAAGTGTTGGCGGGAAACCTGGGCGGAAGCCTTTCCTTTTTTTGGTTCTTCAATTTGGGCCGCTTGGGTTTGTTGTTTTTGGCCTGCTGGCTTTTTTGGGAAATATCGCCCGGCTGTTTTCTCGGCGGGGCTTTAAGTTACTTTTGGTGCCTGGCGGTCCTTTTGACCCTGGCTTTGCGCGCGCGCCGTTCCCCGAAAATTTCCTGAAAATAAGCCTTTTTCCCCTGCGGCTTTTCGCCCCCGAGGGTTGACCCTCAAGGGGTGAGACATTAGACTACCCCCGCTCCAAGAACATCTTCAGCCCGTTTTTTTCGTTAAACAGGCGCCACCCGTTTCTGGGGCTTTTTGAAGGGGGTTTCCCCTTTCGGCTTCAAAATTGGAAGGAAGGTTGACCGTGGACAAGGCCCTCACCCCCATCGTGATCCCGTTCCACTTCCTTGGCTTCAACAACCTGATCAATTGCTGGATCCTCTCGCTGGTCAGCTTCTTCTTCCTCTTCCTGCTGTTGGCCTGGGCGCGCTTCAAGCCCCAATGGGTGCCCCACGGCGTCCAGAATTTCGTGGAGCTTTCCATGGATTTCGTCTGGAACATGGCCGAGGGCCAGGTGGGGCGCCACACGGCCTTCTTTTTCCCGCTCTTTTTTACCCTGTTCTTTTTCATCTTCTTCTCGAACCTCTTGGGCATCGTGCCCGGGCTCCTGTCGCCTACCAGCCGCATCGACGTGAACCTGGGGATGGTGCTCATCGTGATCGCCTCGGTGCACGTGATGGGGTTTAAGGAAAACGGATTCTTGGGCTACTTGTCCCATTTCCTGCCGCCGCCCATCCGGGTGGATCCCCAGGCCCCCCTTTTCCTGAAGCTCACCCTTCGGTTGGTTTCCCTTTTCCTTTTGCTGATGATGCCCGTCATCCACTTGATCGGCGAGTTGGTGAAGCCCCTGTCGCTCACCATGCGGCTTTTCGGCAACATGCTGGCCAAGGAAATACTCTTGGCCGTGCTCCTGCTTCTGGCGATCCAATTTTGGGAGGGGCCGGCCCTGATGAAGGCCGTGGCCGCCTTTCCCTTTTTGCTGCGGGTCTGCATCGTGGTATTTGGCGTCTTCGTGGCCTTCATCCAGGCCTTCGTGTTCATGATGCTGTCCATGGTTTACATCGGCGGGGCCCTGGGGGCCCATGGCGAGGAAGAGCTCGCCGCCTAAGTTTTGGTTTCGACGGGCCCCCCAAGGGGCGTGGGTTCAACAATTTTATAAGGGGTGTGGCATGAAAAAGTTTTGGGTTCTTTCCATGGCGGTTTTGGCGCTGGGCCTTTTGGCCGGCGCGGCTTGGGCGGCGGACGCGGCCCCGGTGGCCGGCAAGGCCGCCGAGGGGTCGGTGTGGTTCTTCGCGGCGACGGTCTTGGGCGCGGGATTGGCCATCGGTTTGGGCGCCATCGGCGCGGGCATCGGCCAGGGCATCACGGTGGGCAAGGCCTTGGAAGCCATGGCGCGCCAGCCGGAAGCCGCCGGCATGATCCAAACCAACATGTTCATCGGCTTGGCCATCATCGAGTCCCTGACCATTTACGCCCTGGTGGTCGCCTTGATCCTCCTTTATTCCAACCCCTTGAAGAGCCTGTTCCTCAACTAAGCCAAGGAAGGGCTGGAAAAAGAAAATGGAATTCGACTTAAAAGTTTTCGCGCTTCAATTGGTGACTTTCGCCCTTGGCCT
>DATKNU010000060.1:0-6597 GCA_035541195.1 bacterium | reverse complement strand
GCAAAATAGGGGTATTTTCTTGACACTTTTGGAGGGGGCTCCCTATAATCCCCCCTGCTTTAGGCCCGGAAATAAGGGTTTTTTTATGGGGGTGACGCGCTTATGTTGAAGGTGGAATTGCGCGCCCTTGAAGTGGAAGACCTGGTTTTAGAGGAAAAGGGGCCCGCGCACCAATTGGGGGTGGAGCTGACGCCCGGTTTGTGCCAGGCCCCCCTGGAAATCCAATGCTCGATTTCCAAGAGCGGGGACTTTATCCTGGCCAAGGGATGGGTCCAGGGGGCCATGAGCCTGACCTGCGACCGGTGCCTGGCTGGTTTTGAGAGCCCCTACAAGTCGTTTTTTGAGTTCCAGTACCGTCGCGCCGAGGATGCGAAGCCGGACGAAGACGAAGGGGAAAGCTGTCTTTCGCAAGCCGACGTCCTTTATTTTGACGGGGAGATACTCGACATCGCCGACGCGGTCCGGCAGACCGTCCTCTTGTCCGAGCCCATGCGGGCCCTTTGCCGTGAGGATTGCCGGGGGTTGTGCGGTGGGTGCGGCGTGAACCTGAACGCCGAGGTTTGCCGTTGTGGGGAGCCGCCCACGGATTTTCGCTGGGAAGCCCTGAAAGGGCTGAAGCTGAAGTAAACCCACGGCCACGGGTGGTGGGCCGGTTCACATCGAACGTTTTTGAAAGTATCGGAGGATATCATGGCTAACCCAAAACGCCGGCATTCGCGCCAACGCCGGGACAAGCGCCGCACCAATTGGAAGATCAAGACCAATTCGCTGTCCGTTTGCCCCCAGTGCAAGAGCGCCAAGATGCCCCATCGCGTTTGCCCGACCTGCGGGTATTACAAGGGGCAAGAAGTCGTCCACGTTGACATCGCCTAAAGCCGTCCCCAAATGACCACCCGCATCGCTCTGGACGCGATGGGCGGCGACGTCGCCCCCCGTGAAATCGTGAAGGGCGCCGTCATGGCGGTGCAGGACGCCGAAGTCCTGCGCATGGCGGACCAGGCCCTGGAAATCGTCCTGGTGGGCCGCCAAGAGGACATCGAGAAGGAGCTTTCCGCCCTGGGAAGCTACCCGAAGAAATCCATTTCCATCGTGAACGCCCGGGAAGTCGTCGAGATGGGCGAAAGCCCGGCCCAGGCCTGCAAACAAAAGCGCGACTCTTCCATCGTGCGCTGTTCCGAACTGGTGAAGCGCAAGGAAGTGGCGGCCTGCGCCTCCGCGGGCAACTCCGGGGCCACCATGGCGGCGGCGCTCATGACCTGCGGCCGCATCGACGGCGTGCTTCGGCCCGCCATCACCACCATGGTGCCCAGCATCCAGGGCGTTTCCGTGCTGGTGGACGCGGGCGCCAACGTGGATTGCAAGGCCAAGCATCTTTTGCAGTTCGCCCTCATGGGCGACGTCTTCGCCCGGACGGTGCTGGGCTTCAAAAACCCGCGGGTGGGGCTGCTTTCCATTGGCGAGGAAGAATCCAAGGGCAACGAGCTGGTCTTCGAGACCCAAAAGCTGCTCAAGAACGCGCCGCTCAACTATATCGGCAACGTCGAGGGCCGGGACATCGTGAACGGCAACTGCGACGTGACCGTGTGCGACGGGTTCGTGGGCAACGTGACGCTCAAGGCCATCGAAGGCGTGGGCGAGCTGGTTTACAACCTGCTCAAGAAGGAAATGCAGTCGAACCTCTTCTCGTTGGTGGGGGCCATGCTGGCCGCGTCGGCCTTCCGCCGTTTCAAGCGCAGCATCGACTATAAGGAATACGGGGGGGCGCCGCTATTGGGCATCGACGGCATCAGCATGATCAGCCACGGTAAGTCCAACGCGGTGGCCATGAAGAACGCCATCCGGGCCACCTTGCGCTGCACCAACCAGCACATGAACGACATTTTGACCGAACAGATCCAAAAGCACGGCCAAGTCAACGACAAGCCCGAATCCAAGCCGACCCAGGAGAAGCCGTGAGCGACAAGATCAGGGCGGGATTTTTGGGGACGGGTTCCTACCTGCCCGAGAAGATTCTGACCAACAAGGACATGGAAAAGATCGTCGACACCACCGACGAGTGGATCATGACCCGCACCGGCATTCAGGAGCGCCATGTGGCCGCCGAAAGCCAAGCCACCTCCGATCTGGCCGTGGAAGCGGCCAAGAAGGCCCTGGCGGACGCGGGGCTCAAAGCTTCCGACATCGACCTCATCATCGTGGCCACCATCACCCCCGATATGCCCACGCCCTCCACGGCCTGCCTCGTGCAAAGCAAGTTGGGCGCCTCCCGGGCCGCGGCTTTCGACGTTTCGGCGGCCTGCTCGGGCTTCGTCTACGGCCTCTCTATTTCCAAGGCCTTCGTGGAAAGCGGCATGGTCAAGCACATCCTGCTCATCGGGGCCGAGAAGCTGACGGCCTTCGTGGATTGGAAGGACCGGGCCTCCTGCGTGATCTTCGGCGACGGAGCCGGCGCGGCCGTGATCGGACCCGTGCCCGCGGGCAAGCGGGAAATCCTTTCTTCTTATATGGTGGCCAACGGCGACGAGGCCGACCTCTTGAAGATCCCCGGCGGCGGAAGCCGCAACCCTTCTTCCGCGAACTCGTTGGAGCAAGGCCTGCACTTCCTCAAGATGCAGGGCAAGGAAACCTTCAAGGTGGCCGTCAAGGTCATGTCGGAAGCCACCCTGGAAGCCCTGGGCCGGGCGGGAATGACGCTGGACCAAATCGCCCTGGTGATCCCGCACCAAGCCAACCTGCGGATCATCCAGGCCATCTCGGAACGCATGCAGATCCCCCCGGAAAAAATGGTCGTGAACCTGGACCGGGTGGGCAACACCTCCGCCGCCTCGGTCATCATCGCCTTGGATGAGTGCATCCGCTCCGGCCGCTTGAAGGCCGGGGACGCCATCGTCTTGGTGGCCTTCGGGGCCGGCACCACCCTGGCGTCCGCCGTCGTGAAGTGGTGAGGCCATGAACCAACGCGCTTTCGTTTTTCCCGGACAAGGCTCCCAGGCCGTGGGCATGGGCAAAGACCTCTTTGAGGCCTTCGCCGAATGCCGCGAGCTTTTCGGGCGGGCCGACCAAGCCCTCGGCTTTTCCCTCTCGAAAATTTGTTTCGAGGGGCCCGAGGACGAATTGAAAAAAACAGCCAACACCCAACCGGCGCTCTTGACGGTTTCGATCGCGGCCTTGGGCCAGTTGAGGAAAAAAGGCGTGGGTTTCAACGCCGTGGCGGGGCACAGCCTGGGCGCCTACAGCGCCTTGGTGGCGGCGGGCGCCCTGTCCTTCGAGGACGGGGTCAAGCTGGTGCGCCGCCGGGGGGAATTGATGGAACAGGCGGGGGCGGGCAAGGGCACCATGGCCGTCATCCTGAACCTGGAGGAGGACAAGGTCGCCCAAGCCTGCGCCGAGGCCTCGGCCGCGGGCGTGGTGGAACCGGCCAACGTGAATTGCCCGGGTCAAATCGTCATTTCGGGCGAGAAGGCCGCGGTGCTTTTGGCCTGCGAGAAAGCCAAGGCCCTGGGCGCCAAGCGCGCCATGGAACTCCCGGTCAGCGGGCCCTTCCACAGTTCGCTGATGAAACAAGCCGCCGACGGATTAAGGGAAGCCCTGGGTTCGGTGAGACTGTCCGAACCCGAAACGATTTATTACTCGGATATCGACGCCAAGTCGCTGAAGGAAACCGGGGCCATCGCCGAGAGCTTGGTGCGCCAGTTGGTCGCGCCGGTGCAATGGATCAAGACCATTGAGGCCATGGGCCGGGACGGTTTCACGACTTTCGTGGAAGTGGGCTCGGGCAAAGTCTTGAACGGGCTGATCCGGAAGATCAACAAGGATGCCGTCATCTATAATGTCGGGGACAGCGCGTCCCTGGCGGAAGCGGACCAATGGAAATGAGCCTGAAAGACAAAGTCGCGGTAGTGACCGGCGGGAACCGGGGCATCGGCAAGGAAATCGCCCTGACCCTGGCCCAGGCGGGCGCCCAAGTGGCCATTTGCGGCACCAACGAGGAAACCCTCAAGGCCGCGGCTTCCCAGATCGAGGCGCTGGGCGTGAAGTCCTTTTACCTGAAGACCGACGTGTCCAAGGCCGCCGACGTGGAGGCTTTCGCGGCGAAGGTGTTGGAAACCTTCGGCAAGGTGGACATCCTGGTCAACAACGCCGGCATCACCAAGGACAACCTCTTGCTGCGCATGGGCGAGGACCAGTGGGACGACGTGATCGCGGTCAACCTCAAGAGCGCCTTTTTGATGACCAAGCTTTTCGTGAAGCCCATGATGAAGGCCCGCCAGGGCCGCATCGTGAACCTTTCTTCCATCGTGGGGGTCCGGGGCAACGGGGGCCAAGCCAATTACGCGGCTAGCAAGGCGGGGCTCATCGGTTTTACCAAGACCGTGGCCCGCGAGTTCGCCAGCCGAGGCATCACCTGCAACGCCGTGGCGCCCGGGTTCATCCAAACCGACATGACCCACGCCTTGGGCGACAAGGCCAAGGAAGAGCTGATGAAGGAAATTCCCTTGGGTTTCTTGGGGGAATCGAAGGATGTGGCCGCCGCCGTGCTGTTTTTGGCGTCCGACGAGGCCCGCTATATCACGGGTCAAGTCCTTTGCGTGGACGGCGGAATGGTGATATAAGACTTGGGTTTGAAGGGGCCGGCTTGGCCTCTTGGGTTTGGCGGAAGGTAGTGAGCGGGCGGCTTCGCGGCCGCCGGTTAATTTCACGGAGGTGGAGAATGGCGATCGAAGATAAGGTGAAAGAAATCATTGTGGATCAATTGGGCGTGGAAGCCGATCAGGTGAAGCCCGAGGCCTCGTTCATCGACGACCTGGGCGCGGATTCCTTGGACACCGTGGAATTGGTCATGGCCTTTGAGGAAGAATTCGACCTGGAAATCCCGGATGAGGACGCCGAGAAGATCAAGACCGTCGGGAACGCCATCGATTACATCAAGTCGAAAGCTTCCTAAATCCATCAAAGTCCTCCGGAGGAATCCTTGAAACGCGTTGTCGTCACCGGCTTGGGAGTGGTCGCGCCGACGGGGAACAACCCCGCCGACTTTTTCACGAACATCTGCGAAGGGAAGAGCGGGATCGGCCTTGTCACCCGCTTTGACGCGTCGCGGGTGGCCAGCAAGATCGGCGGCGAGGTCAAGGATTTCGATCCAGTGGCCTTTGGGATCGAGAAGAAAGACGTCAAGAAGACCGACCTGTTCGTCCAATTCGCCTTGGCGGCCAGCCTGCAGGCCGCGAAGGACGCCGGATTGGACATGGCGAAAGAAGACACCTCCCGGGTGGGCGTGATTATCGGCTCGGGCATGGGTGGTCTTTCGACATTGGAGAAGCAGCATTCGCGCTTGGTGGAGGACGGCCCGGACCGGGTCAGCCCCTTCCTGATCCCCATGATGATCATCAACATGGCGTCCGGTATGGTCTCGATTTACCTGGGGGCCCGGGGACCCAATGTGGCCACGGTCTCGGCCTGCGCCTCGGGGGCCCACGCCATCGGGGAGGCCATGCGCTGGATCCAGAAGGGCGACGCCGACGTGGTTTTGGCCGGCGGCGCGGAAGCCTGCATCACCGAGCTAGGCTACGCGGGCTTCTGCAACATGACGGCCCTTTGCATGGACGCCAATGAGAACCCCGCCAAGGGCAGCCGTCCCTTCGACAAGGCCCGTTCGGGCTTCGTGATGGGCGAGGGGGCCGGCATGGTGGTCTTGGAATCCTTGGAACACGCCCAGGCCCGGGGCGCGAAGATTTACGCCGAGGCCGTGGGTTACGGCATGACGGGGGACGCCTATCACATGACGACCCCCGCGGAGAACGGCGAGGGCGCGGCGAGGTCCATGCAGTTGGCCTTGAACGACGCCAAGCTGACGCCGGACCAAGTGGGTTACATCAACGCCCACGGGACCTCCACGCCCTACAACGACAAGTTCGAGACCCTGGCCATCAAGACGGTCTTCAAGGACCACGCCAAGAAGGTGCCCATTTCCTCGACCAAGTCCACCACGGGCCATCTGCTCGGCGCCGCGGGGGGCGTGGAGTTCGTGGCTTGCGTCATGGCCATCCAACAGAGCGTGCTTCCGCCCACCATCAACCAAGAAACGCCGGATCCGGACTGCGACCTGGACTACATCCCCAACGTCAAGCGGGCCGTGCCGGTGGAGGCTTGCCTCTCGAACTCGCTGGGGTTCGGCGGGCACAACGTCTCGCTCATTGTTCGAAAATTTAATTCCTAAGAAAAAGTCGAAAGCCGCCCCCCGGCCCCCGGATCAAGCCCCGCTTGACCCGGCGCGCCTGAAGCAGCTTCGCCAATTCGCCAAACTGCTCCGGGTCCCCTTGGGCGACGGCCAATTGCTCAACGACTCGCTCACGCACAAGTCCTACGCCCATGAGCGCAAGATGAGCGCCCATTTCCACAACGAGAAATTGGAATTCCTGGGCGACTCGGTGCTGGGACTGGTCATCAGCGAGCATCTTTTCGCCGCTTATCCGGACGCCACCGAGGGCGGGCTTTCCAAGGTCAAGAGCGTGGTGGTGAGCGCCCAAATCTTAGGCGAGAAGGCCAAGGCGTTGAACTTGGGCGACTACCTGTTGCTGGGCAAGGGCGAGGAAAAAT
>DATKNU010000059.1:0-2500 GCA_035541195.1 bacterium | reverse complement strand
CGCAAAGTTGGAACATTTAAACCATGGTTTTACTCAAAATCCAGATTCCGACTTACTTGGCGTACTGAGTGAACTTCGTGCTGGAAAAGACTTCGCCCCAGCTACGCTTCTTCCAGATACTTCTTCAGGAAGGCCGCGTCCTCGGAGGCCATGAGCATAAGTTTGAGCCCCGCGCCCCCGTCATGGACCCACATGACCTCGGCGAAGGCGAAAAGCTGGCGGGAATCCTCGGGCACCGAAATGTCCAGGCGGAAGATGTCGCCCACCTGGATGGTCTTATCGGTCTTGATGTACATTCCGTCCAGGCTCAAGTCCTTGGCCAGGGCGGTTCGGCTGTGGAACTGCTCCAGTTCCCTGGGGTCTTCGACCAATTGGTACTGGATCGGGATCTTGACCGGCTTGCGGGACTTGGCCCTTTTTTCGAGGAACGACTGTTGGTCCGCCATGGGTTTCGCCTTAAGGGATCTGGCTGCCGCCCTACTTTAACCCCTCGGAGGGAGGCTGTAAAGAAGCTGGGGCTCAGGCGCTTTCCAGGATGGCGGCGATGCCCATGCCGCCCGCCGTGCAGATGGAAATGAGCCCGCGCTTTTGGCCGCCCGAAGCCAGGCGCTTGGCCAAGGTCCCCGCGATGCGGGCGCCCGTGGCGGCGAAGGGATGGCCCAAGGCGATGCTGCTACCCACCCCATTGATCTTGGAGCGGTCCAGCGGCGGCAGGGCCCCGGGAAGCCCCAGGACCTCCTTGCAATATTTTTCGCTTTCCAGCGCCTTCAGGTTGCAGAGCACCTGCCCCGCGAAGGCCTCGTGGATCTCGAAATAATCAAAGTCCGCCGGGGTGAGCCGGTTGCGGGTGAGCAAGGCGGCCACCGCCTTGGTGGGCGCCATGAGAAGCCCCGCGCCATGGACGAAATCCACGGCCGCGGCCTGCACATCCACGATCTTCGCCAGGGGCTTCAAACCAACCTGGTCCGCCCCCTTTTGGTTTCCCACCAGCACCACCGCCGACCCGTCGGTCAGGGGCGAGCTGTTTCCCGCCGTCAGGGACCCGGCCTTTGGATCGAAAGCGGGCTTGAGCTTGGCCAATTTTTCAAGGGAAGTATCCCCGCGCAGGGTTCCGTCTTTCGCCAAGCCGTGGAAAGGCGCCACCAGGTCTTGGTAGAAGCCTTCCGCATAGGCTTTGGCGCCGTTTTGGTGGCTCTTGAGCGCGAAAGCGTCCTGCTCTTCCCGGGAGATGCCCCATTCCTTGACCATGAGCTCGGTGTGTTGGCCCATCGAAAGAAGCGTGCGGGGCTCGGTCACTGAAGCCGCCTTGGGCTTGAAGGCCGAGGGCGAAAGGCCGGCCAGCGCCTTCAGTTTTTGCCCCAGCGTCTTGGCCCCGTTAAGGCGAAGCAGGATCTTTTGCATCTTGTCCGAGACTTCGATCGGCAGGTCGCTGTTGGTGTCGACCCCGCCCGCGATGCCAAGGTCAATGGCGCCCGCGTGGGCCTTGAGGGCGATCTGCCAGAGGGCCTCCAGCCCCGTGCCGCAAGCGCGTTGGACGTTGTAAGCCGGGGTTTCGGGATGCAGGCCGGTGGAAAGGGCCGCTTCCCGGGCCAGGTTCCAATCCGAGGAGCTGTTCATGACCGCACCCAGGGCCACGTCGCCCAAGAGCTTGCCCTGGAGCTTGGCCTTCTCGACCAAGGCATTGAGGGAGGCCACTAGAAGGTCTTTGCGGGTGACGTCGGCGTAGGAGGTGCCGCTCTTGGCGAAAGGCACCCGCGCGGACGAGAGGATGTAAACCGGATTAGCGTCGGATCTCATGATTCCCTCCCAAAAGAGATGGCGATGGGCCGGGCCACGGCCCTTCGGCCCGAAACCATCAACTGAAATATCCACCCAAAATAAGGCAGGGCATCCGTCAAACCAATGGCGCTTTGACCATTTCCTGACAGTTTGGCCTCCTGCTTCAAGGCTCCATCACCCTTGGTTTAACGGGCAACGAGTTTCTGGAACAAATAATGCACCAACCTTACCAGTATATAGGCGGATGCCCTTGCCGCCATCGCTCTTTCAGGAGGCCTCTATGAAGCAAACCCCTTCCTATGCGCCACTATTCATCCTCTGCGCCGTCGGCTTGGTCCTGGCCGGTTGCGGGAAAAGTTTCAACTTGGCCTCCGTTCCGGGCCCCAGCGGCCCGCCCGAAGTCACTTCCGCTTCACCCCTCGTCTATCTCACCCAATGGGGTTCGGCCGGAAGCGGGGACGGCCAGTTCCAAGCCACGGTCGGCATCGCCGCCGATTCCCAAGGCGACCTCTACGTGGTGGACAACAACAACCACCGGATCCAAAAATTCGATTCCGCGGGAAATTACCTCGCCCAATGGGGTTCGCTGGGGGCGGGCGACGGCCAGTTCATCGACCCGGTCGGCATTTGCGTGGACTCGAACGACCATATCTACGTCTGCGACCAGGGCGCCGGCCGCATCCAAAAATTCTCGACCACCGGGACCCTCCTCACCCATTGG
>DATKNU010000058.1:0-6184 GCA_035541195.1 bacterium | reverse complement strand
CGAAAGCGACGGGACTTTAGGCATGGGGAAGGCTCCTTAAGGCGGGTCACGACGATGGACGCTGTCGATGAAAAGGAACGCCTTGAATGTTTATCGGCGCGGATCCGCGTTCATCCTCGTGAACCATTCGGCCTGATTGGGCTTTAAATTCGGGGAAATAGTACCACAGGCCCGGGTCAGGCCAAGCCGAAAAAGGCCTACCGGGGTTCCTTGAAGGTGGGGATGAGGATGGAAGGGTCCACCAGTTGGGAAACCTTGTCCCCCACCTGCACGGCGAAGTTAGTGCCGCGGTCCTCGGGATAGACCAAGGCCATATTGGCCAAGTAGAGGTTTTCGACGGGGGTCTGGTAGGTGGGCTTGACGGCGCTGTAATTCAGCGGCACCACGGGCTGGGCGTAATAATCCTGGAAGACGTAGCTCGCCTCGACCCAGGAAGGGTCGAAGTCGGGATTGATCTTGCGCAGGTGGGGCAGGTGCTCGGCGAAAAGCTGTTCCGGGGTCATCTTCAGGTAAGGGTGGTCCTGGGGCAGGTAATTGGCGATATACATCAGGTGTTTGCCCTGGTACCAGTCGGCGGGCGCGAAATTGGTGTGCTCAATGAGGGCCAGGATGGGGATGTCGGGTTCGCCGATGTTCATCCAATACATGTCGCTGAACTTGCGGTTCATGACCAGGATCAGGCACTGGGCGCCCAGGAATTCCAGTCGGGTCATGCGCTTCACGTAGTCCTCGGGCAGGTTGGGGCAGGTCTTGAGCAGCAGCGGCGTGGCGGCGGCGAAGATGATCCGGTCGTAGGCGGTTTCCCGGCCGCCGGCCACCAAGCCCGCCGCCTTGCCGTCCTTGACCAGGATCTTTTCCAGCGGGGTCTTCAAGAGGATCCGGGCGCCTTTCTTCTCGACGGTCTTGGCCAGTTCCCGGTGGAAGGCCTCGAAGCCCCCTTCGAAATAGCCGAGCTTTTCTTCCGCGCCCTTGCGGGAGGAGAAGCGCGTGTGGATGCGGGCCCAGAGCCAGGCCATGGCCACTTGGTCGAAATAGCGGCCGAACTTTCCTTTTAAGAGCGGTTGCCAGATGACTTCCCAGGTCTTGGGGCCCGAGTGCCCCTTGATCCAGGCGGCGGCGGTGACCTTCTCATAGGGTTTCCAGTTGTTCTTTTTGCCCAGGTAGAGGCTGATGACGCCGAACCAAATCCGCTCCCAGAGGGGCAGGGGTTTGAAGGTCAAGAGCTGCTTCGGGGTGCCGAAGGGGTAGATCCGGCCCCCGTTGTAAAAGCCCATCTGGCTGGTGAACCAATGGAGCTTGTGGGAGATGCCCAGCTCATGCACCAGGCCCCGGATGGAATGGTCGCTGGTGAAGAGGTGGTGGTAGTACTTTTCCAAGCTGGTGCCGCAAACCGAGAAGCCCGCGGCCAGCCCCCCGACGTGGTCGGCGGCCTCGTAAACGTCCACCTCATGGTCCTTCTGGGCCAGGCGGTAAGCCGCCGTCAAACCCGCCACGCCCGCGCCGATGACCGCGATTCTCATTGGATTTCCTTTTTGCCGATGTCCTTGAAGTGGAGGCCTTCCTTCGCGAAGAAATAAAGCCCCATCAGGGTGATGGGGATGAGCAGCAGGAAGTGGAGCAGGAACATATAGCCCACCGCGGTTTCCTTGGGGATGCCGTAGGGCAGAAGGAGCGCCACGCCGATGAACTCAAAGAGCCCGATGCCGCCCGGGGCGTTGGGGATGAGGATGCCCAGGTTGGCCACCGCCATGAGCAGCGCCGAGGACCAGAGGTTCAAGGGGGTCGGGGCCAGGGAAAAACCGATGGCGATGAAGTAATAAGAGGTGAACTCGCAGCCCCAGGCCAGGATGGAAAGGGCCATGACCCCCAGGGACTCCTTGACGTTTTGGAGGATCTGGAGCCCGTCGATGAAGGCGTGGCTGATCTTGGTCAAGAGCTCCTGGTGCTTCTGGGGCGCGTGGGAAATGAAATAGTTGAGGATGGCGACGGCGTTTTTTTTGAAGATCAGCAGGGCGAAACAGCAAAGGAAGGCCGCGCCGAAGACCCAGGGCGACCATTGGATGGCGTGTTGGATCCCGCTGGGCATGGACCGCACCTGGACGGGCAGGTTGGCGAAGGAAAGGGCGGCCCAGAGGGCCACGATCATGGTCAAACCGTCAAAAAGCCGCTCCAAGATGATGGTGGCCAGGGAGGCGCTGCGGCTGATGCCTTGTTTCTTGCCGTTCAAGTGGGCCCGATAAAACTCGCCCAGGCGGGCGGGCAGGATGTTGTTCATCATGAAACCGATGATCAGGGTGGGAAAGAGCCCGGAGAAATGACAGCGCTTGATGGGCGACAAGAGGATCACCCAGCGGTAGCCCCGGATCACGTAGCCGATCAGGTAGACCGCCAAGGCCGGCAGGATCCAGAAGAGGTGGAAATGGGCCAAGTTGTCGAAGAGCAGGCTGAAATTGAGGTTTCGAAAGAGGAAATAAAAGGTGAAGGCGATGAAGAAAAGGCCGAGCCAAGTGCGCTTTTGCCTGAGCATTTCGATCCTTCAAGGGGAGTGGAGCGGATATTTTGCCCTAAAACCTTTGATTTTGTTACCTAAAAAAACCGGGCCGCCATTCTTTAGCCGGGGCCGCGCCGCTTTCCGGTAAGATGGGAGGGAAGGGTCGTGATTCCATTCGGGAGGCTTCCATGCGCGGGCGGATGGTGGTGGGGCTGGTGGGCCTGGGGATGGCGCTTGGCTCCTGCGCTTGGTCCCAAAGCGCCGCGGCGGCCGGGGGACAGGCCGTTAGCGCGCCGGCTTTCAACACGTTTAAAGAGGCCTACGCGGCCGGCAACCAAGCCTTGAAGGACCGCAGGTTTACCGCCGCCGCCGCCGACTATGGCGCCGCCGAGGGCTTGGTGGCCAGCCCCAAAAGCAAGAGCGAGGCGGCCAACGCCCAGGGCTGGGCCTATTTGAAGGCCAAGGATTGGGCCGACGCCAAGGATTCGCTGGCCCGCGCGGTTTCGGAGGACGGCGGCAACAAGACCGCCCTGAAGAACCTGGGGGCTTGCTCCTACAGCCTTTATGAGTACGGCTTGGCGGGGGTGGAGGAACTCAAGGCCGCCATTGACCACTTGGCCGCCAGCGGCGACAGCCCCGAACTGCTGGACCGGGCCAAGGCCGACCTGGCCCGCGAGGACAGCTACGCCCAGGCCACGCCCGGTCCCGAACCCAAACTGGCGGGTCAAAGCTTTAAGGCGCTTCTTTCCATCGGCGACCAAGCCCAGGCCCAGGGCCGGTTTGATTTGGCGCTCAAGGCCTTCAAGGCCGCCGAGACCCTGTCTTCCACTTCGGCCGGCAAGGGGGTGGCGGCCAATCGGGCGGGCAAAGCCCTTCTGGACGCCCGTCGGATCCGTGATTCGGTGGCTTATTTCGAGCGGGCGGTGGCCGACCAACCCAAGGAAAAAGTTTACTTGAATAACTTGGGATACAGCTACTGGGTGCTTTATGATTCGGGCAAGGGGACCCTGGCCGACCTGAAGAAAGCCGTGGATGTTTTTTACCGGGCCAACGCCATCGATCCCTCGTATCATTCCGAAAACATGACCATGGCCTTGGACGACCTGAAGGACGCCGATCCTTCGGCGGCCGCGGCCTATGACAAGGGAGACGAAAACGCCAACCCCCCGCAAACCACCGACAGCCCGGACAGCCGCTAAGGGCCCCCTTCTCGCCCAAAAATTAAGCCGGCTCCACCAAGACATCCGGGGTTGCTCCAAATGCTTCAAGCGCGGCGGCAATTGCCCCGTGCCGGGCACCGGGCCCGCCTTTCGGGGCGGTTTTTTCCTCATCGGCCAGGCGCCGGGCGTCAAGGAACCCGCGGCCCAGAAGAACTTCGCCTGGACCGCCGGCCGCCGGCTTTTCAAGTGGTTCAATGGCCTGGGCATGACCGAGGAACTCATCCGCGCGAACGGCTACCTGACCGCGGTCACCAAGTGCTATCCGGGCAAGGACAAGTCCGGCCACGGCGACCGCAAGCCCAGCCCCGAGGAGATCGCCAACTGCGCCCCCTATTTGGACGAGGCCCTCAGGCTCACGGCGCCCCGGGTGGTGGTCTTGATCGGCTCCATGGCCATTGAGCGGATCCTCGGCATCAAGAAGATGTCCGAGGTGATCGGCGTGGAATTCGAGAAGGACCTGCCGGGCGGCAAGGCTTTCGTCATCCCTTTGCCGCACCCTTCGGGCGCCAGTCCCTGGCCCTATTTCCCCGAGAACAAGAAAAAAATGGACCGCGCCTTTGCCCTGCTCAAGGCCCGGCTCAAGGCCGAGGGCCTCTATGAGCGCTTCACGCCGCGGGAATAACTGCGGGTTGTATCTTGCCGCTTCCCGGGGATAAAATAAGGCCCAAGTCCCTTTTCGCCGCTCCATTTCAATCCTCCGGAGGACGCCATGCCCGTTTTTCAAGCCGCCGCCCACTTCGACCGAAAGTCCGCCCCTTACACCTGGGTTCTTTTCGCTTTTGAGAAGGAAAAAGGTTTCGTGAACGCCCCCGGCAAGGCCGGCGAGGCCATCCGGGAGGGGCTGGAGGCCGAGGGATTCATGGGCCGCGAGGGTCAAGCCGCGCTGGTCACCCCGCCCGGCGGTTTTTTCGCCAAGCGGGTGCTGGCCCTGGGGTTGGGCGCCAAGGAGGGAGTGGAAGTGGAGAGCTTCCGCCGGGCGGGCGGGCGCCTGGGCCGAAAGGCCCGGGAGGCGCGGGTGGAAGAAGTGTCGTTGGACTGGCCCCGCGCTTTTGACGGGGAGCGGGCCAAGGCTTTCGCCGAGGGGGCCTTGCTGGGTTCCTATCAATACAACCTCTATAAAACCCAACTGAAGGACGCGCCCAAGGGCTTACAGAAAGTTTGGGTGAAGACGGCCCCGGGGTCCTTGGCTTCTTTGAAATCGGCGCTCAAGACCGCCGAAAGCTACGCCGCCGGCGCCATCCTGGCCCGGGACCTGATCAACGGCCCACCCAGCGACGTCACCCCCAAGGTCCTCGCCGACATGGCCCGCAAGATCGCCGCCTCCAACAAGAACATCCGGTTGAAGGTCTATACCAAGAAAGACCTCAAGCGCATGGGGGCGGGGGGCTTGCTGGGCGTCAACATCGGCAGCGCCCAAGAACCCTTCCTGATCCACCTGCATTACAAGCCGGCCTCCAAACCGAGGAAGTCCGTGGCGTTGGTGGGCAAGGGCATCACTTTTGATTCCGGCGGGCTTTCCTTGAAGCCCGCGGGTTCGATGGAAACCATGAAGATGGATATGTCGGGCGGCGCGGCCGTCCTGGGGGTTTTCAGCCAGATCGCCCAATTCAACCCGCCGGTGGAAGTGCACGGCATCGTGCCCACCACCGAAAATATGCCGGGAGGCCGCGCCTATAAGCCGGGGGACGTGCTCAAGGCCATGAACGGCAAGACCATGGAGGTCCTCAATACCGACGCGGAGGGCCGCCTCATCCTGTCCGATGGGCTCTCTTACGCCGTGCGCCAGAAGGTCGATGAGATCATCGACTTGGCCACCCTGACGGGGGCCTGCGTGGTGGCCTTGGGGTCGCTGGTGTCGGGGGCGCTGTCCAATGACCCGAAGCTCCTGGCCCGCTTTACCCGGGCCACGGAGGCCGAGGGGGAACGCATCTGGGAGATGCCCCTGGTCAAGGAATACCGGGAGGACATCCGAAGCAAGGTGGCCGACATCAAGAACATCGGCGGCGGGCGGGAGGCGGGCACCATCATCGGGGGCCTTTTCCTGCAGGAATTCGTGGGGGACACCCCCTGGATCCACCTGGATATCGCGGGCCCGGCTTATTTGGAGCGCGAATACCCGGCCTTGCCCTACCTCACCTATGGGGGGACGGGCCTCATGGTGCGCAGCCTTTTGACCTACCTGCGGGGGGCTTGAAACCCGGTTTCAGGGCCCTTTTTATGAAACCTGCCGCCCGATTGGACCGTCTTATAAATGGAACCATAGGTGAGGAATGACTGAAACGGAGGCGATCAACCTTTGCCGGGGGGGCCAAATCGAGGGGCTTCAAGTCCTTTATGATTTGCACCGCACCAAGGTTTATAACCTTTCCTGGCGGATGTTGGGCAAGCCCCAGGACGCCGAGGACGCGGTCCAGGAAGTTTTCATCAAGGTCTTCGACCGGATCAAGAACTACCGGGGGGACTCGGCCTTCAG
>DATKNU010000057.1:0-6390 GCA_035541195.1 bacterium | reverse complement strand
TTTGGGCCTTCAGTTCGAGCCGCTCCCGCGCCCATTGCTCCACCTGGGCCGGGATGCCGGCGCGCTCCTGGGACACGATGCCAAGCACCCCTCCCAGCTCCGCCAGGCGATTCCCCGCCTCCGCCAAGAGGCTCTTGGCTCCCGGATGGGAGGCGCCGGGCTGGCTCATGACTTGGCGCGCCATCCGGGCCAAGTCAAAAAGCGCCGCCATGGCCTTGGGCGTGTTGAAGTCGTCATCCATGGCTTCCTTGAATTTGCCCTCGACCTCGTCCAAGGCCAGCCTGAGCTCCAGCAGGTTCCCGATGATCGGCTCGTCGGGCCGGGCCAGGGCCTCCTCGATGCGCCGGAAGGTTTGGTTGAACTCTTCCCAGCCCCGGCCGGCGGCTTCCAAAATCGGGCGGTCGTAATTGAGCCCGCTGCGGTAATGGGCGGTCAGGAAAAAATAGCGGAGCACCGCGGGCTTGAACTGCTCCAGCGCGTCCTTGGCTTTCCAAATATTGCCGAGGGACTTGCTCATCTTCTGCCCGGCGATCTCGATGAATCCGTTGTGCAGCCAATATTTCACGTAGGGCTTCCCCGTGAAGGCCTCGCATTGGGCGATCTCGTTCTCGTGGTGGGGAAAAATCAGGTCGATGCCGCCGCCATGGATGTCGATGGAATCGCCCAAGTGCTGGCGCACCATGGCCGAGCACTCGATGTGCCAACCCGGACGGCCCTTGCCCCAGGGCGAGTCCCATTGGGGCTCCCCGGGCTTGGAGGCCTTCCAAAGCACGAAATCCGTGGGGTGTTTCTTGCGCTCGTCCTTGTCGACCCGGGCGCCTTCCTGGATCTGCTCCAGGTTCTTGCCCGATAACTTGCCATAGGCGGGGAAAGTGGCGGAGTCATAAAGCACGTCCTTTCCCAGGTCCGTGGAGGGAACGGCGTAAGCGTGGTTTTGGGCGACCAGGCCCTCAATGAGGGCGATCATCTGGGGGATGGAATCGGTGGCTTTGGGCTGCAGGCTGGGCGCCTGGACGCCCAGTTTTTCCATGACCGCCCGGTAGGCCGCCGTATAGGTTTGGGCGACCTGGGCGTAATCGGTCTTTTCCTCGATAGCCTTCTTGATGATCTTGTCGTCGATGTCCGTGATGTTCATGACATAGCGGACCTGGAAGCCCGAGAAGGCCAGGTACTTTCGGATGACGTCGAAATTGACCGCCGAACGGGCGTTGCCGATGTGGATGTCGTCATAGACCGTGGGCCCGCAAACGTACATCTTGATCTCGCCGGGTTCGAGGGGGACCAACGCTTCCTTTTGCCCCGACAAGGTATTGGTGACTTTGATCATGCGGCCCCGATTTTACTTTTTCTTTTTGCGCGGCGCGTAGGAACCCGCGTGGCGGGCCAGGTCGCGTTCCAGGTGTTCCAGGCGGCGAAGCAAGGGATCGGGCAAGCTCTGGTGGTCGAGCTCGTGGCCTTCCATGCGGCGTCCCCGGAGGGTCACCACCCGGCCCGGCACGCCCACCACGGTGGAATGGGGGGGAACGGGAATGACCACCACCGCGTTGGCGCCGACCTTGGAATATTCGCCGATCTCGATGTTGCCCAAAACCTTAGCGCCCGCCGCCACCACCACGTGGTCCCGCAGGGTCGGGTGGCGCTTCCCCTTTTCCTTGCCGGTGCCGCCCAAGGTGACTTGCTGGAAGATGGTGACGTTATCGCCGATCTCGGTGGTCTCGCCGATCACCGTGCCCTGGCCATGGTCCACGAAAAAATTGCGGCCGATACGGGCCCCCGGATGGATCTCGATGCCCGTGAAGAAGGCCGAAAGGGCCGAAAGAAACCGGGGCACGAAGGGAATCCGCAGGCGCCAAAGGAAATGGGAAACACGGTGCGCGAAAACCGCGTAAAGGCTGGGATAGAGGGGCAGTTCCCACCAGCGCGCCGCCGGGTCCCGGTCCAGGATGGATTTAAAATAGCCGAACATGTTTTTCCTTAATCCTTCACTTCGCCCTTGGTCCAAACCCTCAGGCGCTCCACAACCTTGTCCCGACCCAAAATCGGCCCCACTTTCGCCAGCTCCGGCCCGTCTTCCCGGCCTGTCAGGGCCAGACGCAGGGGATGATAAAGCCCCTTGCCCTTGGCGCCGGTGGCCTTGCCCACTTCCTTGACGATCTTCATGAAGTTCTCGCCGTTGAACTCCCCGGCCCATTCCTGGAAGGCCTTCTCAAAAGCCTCCAGAACCTTGAGTTGGCCGCTCATTTCCTCGGTTTGGGCCGGTTCAAAGGAAAGCTCATCCGAGAAGAAGTAAAAGGTCTCCTTCACCACGTCCGAATAGCAGCCCAAACTGGTGCGCACGGTGTCCACCACCTGCTTGAGCCAGTCGAATTTATCCCGGGCCTTGTCCCGGGTCAACAGCTGGGCCTCGTCCAGGAAAGGCAGGACGCCCCGGGTCAAGTCGTCCAGGCTGAGCTTGGCGATATATTGGGCGCCCATCCAGTGCAGTTTGACCGCGTCGAAGGTGGCGCCGCTCTTGCCCACGTGGGTCAGGTCGAATTCGGCGGCCATCTCCTTGAGGGACAATATCTCGCCGCTTTTGGGCGCCCAGCCCAAGAGGGCCAGGTAATTCAGGAAGGCCTCGGGCAGGTAACCCTTGGCCCGGTAGCTCTCACAGCTGGTTTCCCCATGCCGTTTGGAAAGCTTTTGGCCGTCCGCGCCCTTGATGATGGACAAGTGGGCGAATTTGGGGGGCGTGAAGCCCAGGGCCTTATAAATGAGGATTTGCTTGGGCGTGTTGGAAAGATGGTCCTCGCCCCGGATCACGTGGGTGACCTTCATGAGGGCGTCGTCCACCACCACGGTGAAATTATAGGTGGGGCTCCCGTCCGAACGGGTCAGCACGAAATCCCCCAGTTGGTCGTCGGGGAAGACCACCTCGCCCCGGACCTCGTCCCGCACCAGGATTTCACCCGCGGGCACCTTAAAGCGCAGGACCGAGGTCTTTCCCTCGGCGTCCCATTGCTTGCGTTCCGCCTCGGTCAATTTCAGGCACTTGCCGCCGTATTTGGGCATGTGGCCCCGGCCCAATTGGCGCTTGCGCTCCAATTCCAATTCTTCCTCGGTGCAATAGCAGGGGTAGACGAACCCGCCGGACTTGAGCTTGCCCAGGTAGTCCTCATAAATGGCCGTGCGCTCGGATTGCCGGTAGGGCGCGTGGGGGCCGCCCACGCCGGGCCCCTCGGTCCAGTCCAAGCCCAGCCACTTCATGATCTCCAGCAAGCTCTCGAAGGATTGTTCGGTGGACCGGACCTTGTCCGTATCCTCCACCCGCAGGATGAAGGCCCCGCCGGTGTGCTTGGCGTAAAGCCAGTTGTAAAGGGCGGTTCGCACGTTGCCCAGGTGAAGGTCCCCCGTGGGGCTGGGGGCGAAACGGACTCGGACTTGTTCGGACATCTTGGTTGGTTCCTTGGGATTAATTCTTCTTTTTCAACAACACAACGGCCTGGGCGGAAAGGCCTTCCTCGCGGCCCTCAAACCCCATGCCCTCGGTGGTCTTGGCCTTGACGCTCACGGCCTCCAAAGGAAGGCCCAAGGTCTCCGCCAGGCGCTGGGCCATCCCGGGCAAGTAAGGGGCCAGCTTGGGTTTTTGGCAGATCAGGGTGGCGTCCAGGTTGACCAGGACCCAGCCTTTCGCTTCGGCGAGGCGGGCGCATTCGGCCAGGATTTTCAAGCTGTCGGCGCCTTTCCATTTCGGGTCGCTGTCGGGAAAAAACTTGCCCAAATCCCCCAGGGCCGCCGCCCCCAGGATGGCGTCGGCCGCCGCGTGGCAAAGCGCGTCGGCGTCCGAATGCCCCAAAAGGCCCTTATCGTGGGGCACGGTCACCCCGCCCAAAATAAGGGGGCGCCCCGGGGTGAAGCGATGGGCGTCAAAGCCGCTGCCGACCCGGATGTCCATGGATTATCTCCCGCCGCGGGCCAGGTGTCTTGCCCGCGCCAAATCATCGGGCGTGGTCACCTTGAAGTTCAAGGGATCGCCCTCCACCAACCGCACGGAAAAACCCGCCGCTTCCGCGATAGCGGCGTCATCGGTGAAACGGGACCTTCGGGCCGCGACCTTGAGGAAGGCCCGCTTGAGCAGTTCGGTCCTGAACCCTTGCGGGGTTTGGACCGCCATGACCGTATCCCGGTCCAAGGTATGGGCCACGGTGTTTTTCTGGACCACCTTCAGGGTATCCTTCACGGGCAGGCCCGGGACGCAGGCGCCCGAAAGCACGGCGGATTCCAAAACCGAGTGAATGAGTTCGGGGGACACGAAGGGGCGGGCCGCGTCATGGACCAGCACGGTTTGAACGCCCTTGGGGACCACCAAAAGTCCCCGCAGGACCGAGTCTTCCCTTTCCTTGCCGCCCACGCAGGCGATGCCGGCCAGGCCCTGGCGGTATAAATGGCCGATGGCCTTTTCCAGGTAGTCCTTTTGGGTGACGACCACCACGCAAGCCAAGCCCTTCACTTTTTTGAAGGACTGCAAGCACATGTCCAGCATGGTCCTTTTGGCGTCCAGCTTTAAAAAGGGCTTGGGAAGGGGGCTCTTGAGCCGGGTGGATTTCCCCGCCGCCACCAGGATGGCGGCCCAGGGACGAAAAGGGGAAGTGGACATGGGCCGCAGTCTAACAAAAGGGGCTGGCGGTTTCCAGAAGAGCCTTGGAAAGGGCCGGTTCGGGGCCTTTGGGGGTCCCGAAACCTAGCGGGGCATCAAAAGGCCCACGGCTTCCGAGAGCGTCTTCACGCCCATGATTTCCATGGCCGAGGCCAAAGCAGGGGGCACGGCCTTGACGTTCCCGAAGGGAATGACGGCCCGCTTGAACCCCAGCCGGGCGGCCTCGGCCAGCCTTGGCTCAATTTGGGAAATGGCCCGGACCTCGCCGGACAATCCCAACTCCCCCATCACCACCGTGTGGGCATCCACCGGCGCCTCCCGGAAAGAGGAAGCCGCGGCCATCGCCACCGAAAGGTCGACCGACGGTTCTTGCACCCGGATGCCGCCGGCCAAATTGAGGAAGACGTCTTGGGTGGAAAGCGCCATGCCCTGGCGTTTTTCAAGGATGGCCAAGATGAGGGCCAGCCGGTTCGGGTCCAGCCCCGAGGAACGCCTCTGGGGCATGCCGAAATTGGTGGGGCTGACCAGGGACTGGACCTCCAAAAGCAGCGGCCGGGTGCCTTCCAAACTGACGGTGATGACCGAACCCGAGCTGTGGGTGTAGTGGGCGTCCAGGAAAGCCTTGGAGGCGTCCGCCACTTCCTTCAAGCCGTCCTCCCGCATCTCAAAGATCCCGATCTCCTGGGTATTGCCGAAGCGGTTTTTGACGGCGCGAAGCAACCGGTAATGCCGTTGGATGTCCCCCTCGAAATAAAGCACGGCGTCCACCATGTGCTCCAGCGTCATGGGTCCGGCGATGTTGCCTTCCTTGGTCACGTGGCCGATCAGGAAGAGGGGGAGCTTCTCGCGCTTGGCCAAGTAGGTGAGCCGGGCCGCGGACTCGCGCACCTGGGACACGCTGCCCGGCGCCGAGGCGATGTCGGAGAGGAACAGGGTTTGGATGGAGTCGATCACCGTAAGCCGGGGCCGGTGCTTTTCGATGTGGGCCAGAATGGTGAGCACGTCGGTCTCGGGCAGGATATAAAGGTTGTT
Source organism: bacterium (assembly GCA_035541195.1). Classification (GTDB taxonomy): domain Bacteria; phylum Oederibacteriota; class Muellerivitia; order Muellerivitales; family Muellerivitaceae; genus Muellerivita. Next base: position 722 of record DATKNU010000057.1, on the reverse strand, counting down.
GGAACGGATCCCGAGCCGATCGGCGCGCAGTTTGATTTGCTGGGCCGATTCTTCCCCCGTGACGTAAAGGCATTTCCCTTGCTCGCCCAGGGGGTCCCTCGAAAGTTTCTGCATGACTTGCAGCAGAAGTGTGGATTTGCCGATGCCCGGATCGCCGCCGATCATGACGGTCTCCCCCGGCACGATCCCCCCGCCCAAAACCCGGTCAAACTCGCCCATGCCGGTCTTGAGGCGGAAACCCTCGTCCACCTCGATGTCATCCAGCGCCACCGGCTCCAGGCTCCCGGAGGAGGCGGACAGCTTCCGGCCGCGCTCCTCATTTTTCACCCGTTCGACCATTTCTTCCACGAAGCTGTTCCATTGGTTGCAGGCGTTGCATTTGCCCTGCCACTTGGGGCTCTTGGCCCCGCAGGTTTGACAGACATACTGGGTTTTGGTCCTGGGCATGACATCCTCTTCAAAAGCGGATCTTTAAAACGGGACCATTATACACTTGTATACCTTCCGGGCAATAAAAAAGGCCCCGGTAAAAACCGGGGCCTTGGGGAAGAGGTCTTCCATCAAAACTTCGGCATGCCTCCGGGCATCCCGCCCGGCATTCCGCCGCCAAAACCCTTCATCATGTCCCCCATGCTCTTGTAATCCGAAGGCACGGTGAAGAGCGAGGCATCCAGGCTCTTGGGCTGGACCTTGGTGGCCACCATGTTGAAATCGTTCTTGGA
>DATKNU010000056.1:0-7139 GCA_035541195.1 bacterium | reverse complement strand
TAGATTCCCCGGCCGGACCCCTCTTAAAAGAAGAGGGTGAAATAGAAGGAGAAAAAGATGAACGCCATTATCAAGAAGATCGACGACTCCCAAATCATCCGCAAGGACGTCCCTTTCCGGGTCGGCGATACGGTGAAGGTCTCGCTGCGCATCAAGGAAGGCGAGAAGGAACGCATCCAGCTTTTCGAGGGCCTGGTCATCGGCATCCAGGGTTCGGGCGCCCGCCTGAAGTTCACCGTGCGCAAGATTTCCTACGGCGTGGGCGTGGAAAAGACCTTCCTCTACCAGTCGCCCATGATCAAGGAAGTGAAGAGCACCCGCTCGGGCAAGGTCCGCCGCGCCAAGCTCTTCTACCTGCGCGGGAAGCTCAGCAAGAAGGACGCCCGTATCCAAGAGTCCAAGAAGGCGGTCAAGACCGCCGCCGTGCCGGCCCCCGAAGCCGCCGCCGAGGCGCCGTCCGCCGAAAAGGCCTGAGGCCCAAAGCCGCTCAAAGCCGTCCCCCTTGGGGACGGCTTTTTTTGTTGGGGCCGAACCTGGGGGCCCGCCGCGTCGTCTAAGCTTCGGGCCCTTTCGAGCGGATTGGTCCCTTGCGTGGTTTTTAAATCCTGGGTAGGATGGCCCATGCCTTTTTTACTTCTCTTGCTTTTAGCCTTGGCCGGGTGCACGGGCAGCGGCGCGGTGAACCCCCTCACTCCCCAGAAGGCCGCCCAATCGGACAGCCTGTCCGCCCCCGAGTCCGACGTCATTTATTGGACCTCCTTTCCCGTGACCTTCACCCTGACCGACACGCTCAACGGCGTGGACATCCTCTCCTCCAAATCCGGCTGGGCCTGCGGCAACAACGGCACGATCCTGCGTTATGACGGCACGACTTGGTCCAAACTGAAGTCCGGGCTGGCCCAGACCGAGAACTTCATGGCCGTGGGTTTTTCCGACGAGAACAACGGTTGGATCGTGGGGACCCACGGGGTCATCCTGGCCTATAAGGCGGGCAATTGGAGCCTCTTCCCCTCGCCCACCCAACAAAACCTCTATGGCCTTTCGGTGTTGCCCAACCGCACGGCCTGGGCGGTGGGCGCCAACGGGACCCTCCTCAACTTCAACGGCGTTTCTTGGAGCGTCATCGACCCGAACAAATTCACCCCGCCGCTCACGGTCGATTTGAACGACATCAACTTCGCCGACCAGAACAACGGCTGGGCCGTGGGGAACCAGGGGACCATCCTGGGATATGACGGCCAGAGTTGGAAAAGCTTCGCGGCCTCGCCCAGCACCGAGCGCCTCAATTCGGTGGCGGTCATCAACAACCAACAGGCCTGGATCGTGGGCGCCTATGGCACGATCCTGCGCTTCAACGGCACCACTTGGTCCAGCTTGGGGACGGCCTTCTCGGGCTTCGACCTTTACCAGGTCTTCATGAAGGGCGAGAGCGACGGTTGGGCGGTGGGGCAGGACGGCACCATCATTTATTACGACGGTTCCCGCTGGATCCCCCATCCCAAGCCCGACAACAAGCCTTCCTTGAACGCCCTTTCCTTCTCGGGGGACACGGGTTTCGCCGTGGGCCAGGGGGGCGCCATCTTCAAGTTCCAATCCAAGGGCGAGTCGCCCAAGTTCTCCTTCTTATTCAAGGGGGAATGGACCAAGCCCGCCAAGGGTTCCAAGCTTTGGACCCTGACCTATACCATCCTCAACCAGAGCCTCAAGGCCTCCCCGGCGGTGGCCTTGAACCTGCCCTTGCCCGATGGGTTCAAGCCCTATGAGCCCAAGGCCGAGGCCTCGACGACCCCCACGCCGGGCGCCACGCCCACCGTGACCCCGACGGCTTCGCCCACGCCCTCGATTTTGGGCACGCCCCAGGCCGAGGGCGGTAAAACCCTCGTGCAGAGCCCGCCCGTGGCCATGACGGCCGGCTGGCGTTTGGACGGCAACAAGGTCCTTTGGGACCTGGGCGCGGTGGCTTCCTCCGAGATCAAGACCTTGAGCCTGCAGTTTGAGGTGCCGAAAAATTGGGACCCCAAAAAGCCGGCGCTCTTCAAGGCCGCCCTCATGGCCAACAACCAGGATGTGGCCGACGCCGAACCCGTCACGCTGCTTTTGGCGCCGCCCGCCCCCAAGGGCCTGGCTGTCCCCCAAGGGACGCCCGCCGCCACCCCGGGCGCGACCCTCACGCCCTCGCCTTAAGCTTCTTGAAAGAGGGGATCATGAGCGGTGAAAATTCCCTTTCGGCCCTGGACGTCCTCGCCAAGGGCTGCGCCACGCCCCAGGAATCCCTCGGCCTGCTCAAGGAAAAACTGGGCGACGATCCCAGGCCCGGGGCCCTCCAACTCATCCGCAAATACGAGAAGGCGGTCCGGTCCCGGCAAAAGGAAGCGGACCGCGTCCAGGCGCTTTGGATCCACGAGCGGGAGGCCTTGGCGGGCGGGGCCGTCCGGGTGGCCGGCATCGACGAGGCGGGCCGGGGCCCCTTGGTGGGCGCGGTGGTGACCGCGGCGGTGGTCTTGCCCGAGGGATGGTTCAGCCCGGGCCTGAATGATTCCAAGAAACTCACCCCGGAAAAAAGGGAAAAACTTTTCGCGATCATCACCCGGGAAGCCTTGGCCGTCGGGGTGGGGGAAGCCTCCGCGGCCGAGATCGACGCCCTCAACATTTATAAGGCCACCCAAACCGCCATGGGGCGGGCCGTGGCGGCCCTTTCGCCCCCGCCGGACTTCCTTTTGACCGACGCCATGCCCCTTCCCTTGGTTCCCATCCGCCAAAAACCCATGGTCCATGGCGACGCCCTCTCGGCCAGCATCGCGGCGGCTTCCATCGTGGCCAAGGTCACCCGGGACCGGCAAATGGAGGAGTTGCACCGGCGCCATCCCCAATATGGTTTCGCCGCCCACAAGGGTTACGGCACCGAGGACCACCTTCGGGCCCTGCGGGAGCGGGGCCCTTGCCCGGAGCATCGGGTGTCCTTCGGGCCCGTGGTGGAGGCCTTGCTTTCCCGCTCTTCGGAGGGGGCCCTGCTTTATTGGAAGGGCCGGTTGGAAAAGGCGGGCACCCTGGCGGAGCTTAAGCAAGTGGGCCACCAAATCAAGCGCCTGGGCGTTTCGGGGCTGAAGGCTTCCGAGTTGGGGGAACTGCGCCGCTGTTACCGGGAAGAAGCGGCCCGGCGGGAGGGCCGGCCGTGACCAGCCACGCCGAGGGGCGCCGGGCCGAGGACCGGGCCGCCGGTTATTTCAAGCGGCGCGGCTATCGGGTGGAAGCGCGCAACTTCCGGGCGCCCCAGGGCGAGATCGACCTCATCGTCTCCAAGGCCGGCTGGCTCATCTTCGTGGAAGTGAAGATGCGCCAAGGCGAAGTGACCGGAAGCCCGCTGGAGGCCGTGTCCCCCCGGAAGGTCGCGCGGGTCTCGGCCGCCGCCGCGGTTTTTTTGTCCCAACGACCGGGCCCCGCGCCTTCCTGCCGGTTCGACATCCTGACCCTGGGGCCCGACAAGGCCCTTTGGGGCGGCCTGAGGATCCGGCACTATGAAAACGCCTTCGAGGCGGCGGGCCATTTCAGCGTTTAAGGCCGCCTTTTCGGGGGCCCTCGTCCCTATAATGGGCCCATGGGCAACCCCTTTCAGTCCAAAATCCCCCCCCGGACCCTGGCGCTGCTGAAAAAAATCGGCGCCCTGGCCGATTCGCGCGGTGAGGCCGCCTACGCGGTGGGCGGTTTCGTGCGGGATCTTTTCCTGAAAACCCCGGGCCTGGACATCGACATCGCGGTGGAGGGGGACGGCGTCGCCTTCGCCGAGCAATTCGCCAAAGGGACGGGGGCGGCCGTGGAGTCCTTCACCCGTTTCGGCACTTCCATCGTCATCGTGCCGGGATTCGGGAAGGTCGACATCGCCACCGCCCGCGTGGAAAGCTACGCGCGTCCGGGCGCCCTGCCCTCGGTGAGCAAGGGCGGCATCGTCCAGGACCTTTATCGCCGGGACTTCACCTTGAACGCCATGGCCTTGAGCCTGTCCCCGGGTTATTTCCTCAGGCTGCTGGACCCCTTCAAGGGCTTGGAAGACCTCAAGCGGGGCCGCATCCGGGCCCTGCATGACAAGAGCTTCATCGACGACCCCACCCGGGTCTTCCGGGCCGTGCGCTTCGAGCAGCGTTTTGGCACCCGCCTCGAGCCCCGGACCCGGCGCTGGCTGTCCCGGGCCCTGCGGGGCCATTACCTCCGGCGGGTCTCGGGGGAGAGGCTTCGCAACGAGCTTCGGCTCATCTTCCAGGAACCCCGCCCCGAAAGGGCGGTGAGGCGGCTCGCCGAGCTGCGGGTCCTGCCCCAGCTGCATCCGGCCCTGGGGTTGTCGCCCCGGGTGCGCCGGGCGCTGCCCCGGGTGGCGGGCGCGGTGGCGCGGTTCAAGAAATCCTTCCCGGACTTGGAGGAGACGGCGGTTTGGCTCCAAACGCTCTTGAACCGCCCCACGGCGAGAGACGCCGAGGCCCTTTCCCAAAGGCTGGCCCTGTCCAGGAGCGAGCAAAAGATCCTGGCCCAGTCCGCGCGTTCTTTTCCCGCGGTCCTTCGGGAAATCGGGAAGCCCGGCCTGCCCATGAGCCGCTTCCACCGTTCGCTGTCCCCGCTGCGTCCCGAGGTGCAGTGCTTGCTCTTCGCCGCCGCGCCGGCCCCCTTGCGGCGGAAGATGGCGGTTTATTTCAGCCGCGCGCGCCGGCTGCGGCCCTGGGTGCGGGGCGGGGACTTAAAGGCGCTGGGCATCCCGCCGGGTTTCCGCTATTCCTTCATCCTGCTGGGGGCCTTGGACGGGCAATTGGACGGCAAATTAAAGAGCCGCGCCGAGGCGCTGGATTGGGTCAAAAAAACCTTTGTGGTCTAGCCGTTCCGTTGTAAATTGTTAGCCTTCTCCCCCCATCCACGCTCTGAACGAACAGGAATTTCCGGAAATTATGGACGAGACAAGAATCGCGCGCGCGCTTTTAGAGCTGGTGATTTTGGTTTTCTCCCTCTGTTTGCACGAGTTCGGCCACGCCTACGCGGCCTATCGGCTGGGGGACCCCACGGCCAAGATGTTGGGCCGCCTGACGCTGGATCCCCGGGCGCACGTGGACCCCATCGGCACGATCCTTTTGCCCTTGGTGCGCTTCCTTTACCCCAACTTCTTCATGTTCGGATGGGCCAAGCCCGTGCCGGTCACGGTGGAAAATTTCAAGAACCCCAAGCGGGACAACGCCCTGGTGGCCGCCGCGGGGCCGGCCATGAACCTGCTCTTGGCCCTGGTCGCCATGCTGGCCCTGGGGTTCCTGGGCGCCACGGGTTTTGGGGGTTTTTCCGAGGCCACCCAAACCACGCTTTTTTCCTTTTTCCATTTCTTTTTCTGGCTCAACTTCGGCTTGGCGATCTTCAACCTTTTCCCCCTTTATCCCCTGGACGGGAATTGGATCTTGAAGGCGCTTTTGCCCAACCGGCTTTCCTACGAGTATTCCAGGCTGGACCGCTACGGCATCTGGATCTTCCTTTTGGCGGCGGTTCTTTTCCCCTCGATCTTCAACCTGCTGTTCCTTCCGGCGGTGGGGGGGCTTTTCTGGCTCTTGAACAGCCTGGGTTTGAGCCAACTGGCGGATCTTTTAAACCTCGGCTGAGGCCGATCCATTTCAAGCAAGGGCGAGCATCATGGCGGATTCCCAACTGAAAACCCCCCTGCGCATCCTGTCGGGCGTCCAGTCCAACGGGCGGCTGCATTTGGGCAATTATTTCGGGGCCATTGAAAACCACATCAAGCTCCAAGACCAGGGCGAATGCTATTACTTCATCGCCAATTACCATTCCCTGACCACCTTGCGCGCGGCCAAGGACCTTGAGAAATTCACCTTCATGGCGGCGGCGGATTATTTGGCGCTGGGGCTGGACCCCCAAAAGGCGCTGCTGTTCCGCCAAAGCGACGTGCCCGAAGTGACCGAATTGGCCTGGATCCTCTCCACCGTCACCGGCATGGGGCTTTTGGAGCGGGCCCATTCCTTTAAGGATAAGATCGCCCGGGGCATCGCCCCCAGCATGGGCCTTTTCTTTTACCCGATCCTCATGGCGGCCGATATCCTGATCTACCAAAGCGACCGGGTGCCGGTGGGCCAGGACCAGGTCCAGCACGTGGAAATGACCCGGGACATGGCGGGCTATTTCCACCAAAACTACGCCAAGGACGTCTTCAAGATCCCCGAGGCGGTCTTGGGCGAGACCCCCAAGGTGATCGGCCTCACCGGCGGCAAGATGAGCAAGAGCGACGAGGCCAGCGTCATCCCCATTTTCGGGGAAGCGGCGGAGATCAAGAAAAAGGTCATGAACATCGTGACCGATTCCAAGGGCGTGGCCGAACCCAAGGACCCGGAGACCAACGTGATTTACCTGCTCTATAAGCTCTTGGCTTCGCCCGAGGAGGCCGCCGCCATGGCGGAAGCCTTCCGCAAGGGGGGGCTGGGCTATGGGGACGCCAAGAAGACGCTGCTGGCCCAAATCGAGAAAAGGTTCGGCGGCGAGAGGCTGGAAAAGCGCCGTTACTTCGACGCCCACCCGGACAAGGTGGAGGAGGTTTTGGTGGAAAGCGCCCGCCGGGCCCGCCGCACCGCCGCCCAAACCATGGAAAAAGTTTACGCGGCCACCGGCCTTTCCTTGTCCCGGGTCAAACGCGACATCGCGGCCCTATAATCCTTAAGAGAGACCCATGACCGACCCATCCCTGCCCCCCGAGGGCGAAACGAACCCGGCCGATTCCCCCGTGAGCCTGTCCTTGTCCAAGGAGGTGTCCGGGGTGGTCATCAAGGAAATCCTCCACGCGGAGGACCAGCGGATGACCTACCAGATCACCCTGCCGTCCTTCGACGGGCCCATGGACCTGTTGCTGCACCTCATCAAGGAACATGAGCTGGATATCTATGACATCCCCATTTCCAAGATCACGAAGGAATACCTGGCCTACCTGGAGATCATGCGGTCCTTGAACCTGGAGATCGCGGGCGACTTTTTGGTGATGGCCTCCACCCTGATGCACGTCAAAAGCAAGATGCTGCTCCCCTTGGAGCCCGAGACCGAGGAGGAGGTGGAGGACCCCCGGGCCGAGCTCATGCGCCGCTTGCTGGAATACAAGAAATTCAAGGACGCCGCCG
>DATKNU010000055.1:0-3893 GCA_035541195.1 bacterium | reverse complement strand
GTATCCCTTCGCCGTCGCCCATCCCTTTTTCGCCAGCACCGTCGTGATGGCCGCCGTCAAAGACGTCTTCCCATGGTCCACGTGCCCGATCGTCCCGATATTCACATGGGGCTTATTGCGCACGAATTTTTCTTTAGACATCGCTCGCTCCTCGATCATTCAATAATTTAAAGATGACTCTAAATCCGTTTCCCGGTTAACAATGGAGCCCAAGACCGGGATTGAACCGGTGACCTCTTCCTTACCAAGGAAGTGCTCTACCAACTGAGCTACTTGGGCGGGGACGTCGCAAGAGTAGGTATTGTATGGTTTGAACTTTCCCTGTCAAGGACAAAGGGCCGCAAAAGGGCCTGTTTTGGCCCCAAAAGCCCCGGAAAGGCCCTTAGCCCCGCCCGTTGGGGTCCACCAGTTTTTCCAGCCGCACGGCTTGATTGTATTTTTCCTCGCTGAGCAAATTCTTTTCCCGCACCACCTGCTTGATGGTCTTCCCTTCCTTCAACGCCGCCTTGACCACCTCGGCGGCCTTCTCGTAGCCGATGACCGGATTCAGGGCCGTGGCGATGGAAACGCTTTTCTCGGCGAAATCCAGGCAGCGGGCCGCGTCGGCCTTGATCCCGCTCACGCACTTTTCCTCGAACACCCGCAGCATTTGGGCGAGGAGGGTCAGCGACTGGTTTTGGTTGTAGGCGATGACCGGCATCATGACATTGAGCTCCAATTGGCCCGCTTGCGATGCCAAGGCGATCGTGGCGTCAAAACCCAGCACCTGGTAGCAGACCATGTTCAGGCATTCGGCCATGACCGGGTTCACCTTGCCGGGCATGATGGAGGAGCCCGGCTGCATGGCGGGCAGCAAAATCTCGCCGAAGCCCGTGGTGGGGCCGCTGGTCATGAGCCTGAAATCGTTGGCGATCCGGGTCAGGTCCAGGCAGAGGCCGCGCACGGCATTCGAAAGGGAAACCGCCGGCGCCATGCTCTGCATCGCCTCGAACAGGTCCGGATGGGGCGCGAGCTTCAACCCCGTTTCCTTGGACAAAAGCTTGGCCATGCCCGACGGGTATTTGGGATGGGTGTTGAGGCCCGACCCCACCGCCGAACCGCCGATGCCAAGCTCCCTCAAATCCTCCGAGGCCTTTTGAATCCGGGCGTGGTGGCGCTTCAGGGACTCGCCGTAAGCGGTGAATTCCTGGCCCAGGGTGACCGGCGCCGCGTCCTGCAAGTGGGTGCGGCCCGACTTGAAGACCTTTTTGAATTCCTGCCCTTTCTTAAAAAAGGTCTTGGAGAGTTTGTCCAGGGCCGGCAAAAGGTCCCGGACCAACAAAAGGCCCGAAATCCGGATGGCGGTCGGAATGACGTCGTTGGTGGATTGGCCCATGTTCACGTGGTCGTTGGGATGGACCTGTTTGTAGTCCCCCCTTTGGCCGCCCAAGATCTCGATGGCCCGGTTGGCCAAAACCTCGTTCACGTTCATGTTGTGGCTGGTGCCGGCGCCCGCCTGGTACACGTCCACCACGAACTGGTCGCGCCATTGGTCTTTCTTCAAGACCTCGTCCGCGGCCTGGACAATGGCGGCGGCCTTTTTCTTGTCCAGCCAGCCCACCTGGGAGTGGAAGACGGCCGCGGCGCGTTTGATGTGGATGGTGGCGTCGACGAAAACCTTGTGGGGCTTGATGCCGCTGATGGGGAAATTTTCCACCGCCCGCTGGGTCTGCACGCCCCAAAGGGCCTGCGCCGGAACCTTTAATTCGCCGATCGAGTCGTGTTCAATCCGGTAGTCCACCGTCTCCTCCAAGGTTTGACGTTTTGTGCTTCTAGGCCCCCGCCCAGGAAGGCGTCGGCCCACACCCGCCAAAAGCGGGTTTTAAAAAGGTTTAAGCCAACGGTTTCAGGTGAGTGGAAAAGGTTTGGGGCTGACCTGGCCCTTCGGGCCGGAAACATTTATGGAGCGGGAGACCGGATTCGAACCGGCGACGTCCACCTTGGAAGGGTGGCATTCTACCACTGAATTACTCCCGCCTCTTTACACCGAGTCTCTCAGTTGGGCCCGGGGCAACGGGCGCTCTTGATGACAAGGCTACCGCCTTGTCGGCACATACAATGAAAAATGGTGGCCCAATCTCCTCAAAGAACACATTAAGACGATTGGACTGACCATTTTTTTGTTCACGACAAAGCTACCGCTTTGTCGGCACGTACAGTGAAAAAATGGTGGCCCAATCTCCCCAAAAACCCTATACGAAGATTGGACTAACTCATTTTTGGTTTTACGACAAGGCTACCGCCTTGTCGGCACATACAGTGAAAAATGGTGGCCCAATCTCCCCAAAAACCACATTAAGACGATTGGACTGACCATTTTTTTGTTCACGACAAAGCTACCGCTTTGTCGATTGATACAATAAAAAATGGTGGGCAGGACAGGATTCGAACCTGTGTAGGCCGTCGGCCGGCAGATTTACAGTCTGCTCCCATTGACCACTCGGGCACCTGCCCCCAAACATACGACAGCCTTTATTGGGATGAAAAGGCTTCCCGGACAAAAATGGAGCTGGCGACCGGAATCGGACCGGTGACCTGCCGCTTACAAGGCGGCTGCTCTACCAACTGAGCTACGCCAGCCCTTTCGCACAACCTCCAACTTTCATCAAGGGAAGTGGGATTATAGAAGTGCCCTTCCGGGGCGTCAACGGGAGAAAAGGGCCGCTTACCACTTAAAACCCCCGCCTTTAGGGTTGCCGGGCGCGTCGGAGGCGTCCCCCAAACTATCCTGCAACTTTTCCCAGGGGCTCAGGTCGATCGCCTCAAGAGGCCCCTCGCCCGGCGCTTGAGCAGCCGGATCAGGGCCCGGACGAAAAAAGTCCCCTTCGGGCGGCGAAGCGGGAGGGGGATCGGGCAAGGGGGCCGTGGGCAGGGACGACCCCAAATAAGAAGCCAACTCGGCCGCGCTTGGCGCATTCGACGCGGGGGCGGCAAAGGACGGCGGGGCGGCCGGCGAAGGGCCGGCCTTGCGCCAACGGCGTTGGCGGGCCACCTCGAACAAGAGCAAGGCCGCCGCCACCGAGGCGTTTAAGGAGGACATCTTGCCCGCCATGGGGATCTTCACCAACTCGTCGCAGTTTTCGCGCACCAAGCGCCTCAAGCCCTTGCCCTCGTTGCCGATGACCAGGGCCACGGGCTGGCGGTAGTCATACTCAAAAAAGTCCTTGGTGGCTTCCCCGGCGGCGCCCACCACCCAAACCCCCGCTTCCTTCAGCTTGCGGATGGTGTCGTTCAAATTGGTGGTCTTGACCGTCGTGACGTGCTCGGCGGCTCCCGCGGAGGCCTTGAGCACCGTGGCGTTCACCTCGGCGGCGTGATGCTTGGGGATGACCACGCCATGCGCCCCGGCGGCGTCCGCGGAGCGGATGATGGCGCCCAGGTTCTGGGGGTCCTCGATCTCATCCAGAAGCAGGGTGAAGACCGGCTCCTGCCTGGACTTGGCCTCCTGGAAAATATCCTCGAGGTCCGCGTAGTGGAAGGCCTCCGCCACGGCGATGACGCCTTGGTGGTTGGCGCCGCCCGCCATGGTATCCATGCGGTGGCGGGTCTCAAAGCCCAGGGGGATTCCCCGGGCGTTGGCGTGGGCCTCGATTTGGTGCAGGATGTCGTCCCGGGAACCCTGCATCAGGTAAATGCGGGTGATGGCCCGCGCGCCGGAGCGGATGGCTTCCAAAACCGGCTTGCGGCCGTAGATTTTCTCGTTCATGCCAGTCCCGCTTTCAAACCCGCTCTACTTCTTGGGCAGCACCCGGTATTGGCCCCCGGGGATATCCTCAATGATAAACCCGGCGGCGGCCACCCGGCCCCGGATTTCATCGGCTTCCTTGTATTTCTTTTGGGCCTTCAGTTCGAGC
>DATKNU010000054.1:0-3078 GCA_035541195.1 bacterium | reverse complement strand
GCCTTGCCCCAGGTGATGGGGGCGAAAAGGCATGACGAGTTCGTGGCCCTGACCAGCCACCTGCCGCATCTTTTGGCGGCGGCGTTGGTGGAGCTTTACGGGGACTACGCGAAAAAAAATAAGGGCGTGGCCCGGGCCGTGGGCTCGGGGTTCCGCGACAGCACCCGGATCGCGGGGGGGAATCCCTCCATGTGGGCGGACATCCTGGGCATGAACGGGGAGAGCATCGCCCATTTCCTCGCCCGGTACCGCCGCCGCTTGGCGGATTTGGAAAGGCGGCTCAAGAAAAAAAGCGGGGTGGATTGGGGCCGTTATTTCATGAAAGCGAAAAAAATCCGGAAGTCACTATGAAAAAATTGATCGTGTCACCCGCGCAAGCCCTCCATGGGACGGTGGAAGTGCCCGGCGATAAATCCGTTTCCCACCGTTCCATCATGATGGGCGCGCTGGCCTCCGGCGAGACCCAGGTCCAAAATTTTCTGGCCTCGGCGGATTGCCTCTCGACGTTGGAGATTTTCAAGAAGATGGGGGTCAAGATCCGCCGGCAAGGCGACCGGCTTTGGATTCAAGGCCGGGGATTGAACGGCCTCACGGCGCCCAAGGGGCTTTTGAACGCCGGCAATTCGGGCACCACGGCCCGCATTTTGATGGGGCTTTTATCCGGCCAGGCCTTCACCAGCCGGCTCACGGGGGACAAATACCTGCGCCGCCGGCCCATGAAGCGGGTGGTGGCGCCGCTGGCCCTGATGGGGGCCCGGATCTCGGGTTCGCCCAACGCCGACCGCCTGCCCCTGACCATCTCGCCCCGGAAATTGAAGGGCATCACCTACGATCTGCCGATCGCCAGCGCCCAGGTCAAGAGCGCGATCCTGATGGCGGGCCTTTTCGCCGAGGGCGTGACGCGGGTCACCGAGCCGGCCTTGAGCCGGGACCACACCGAACGCATGTTCCAGGCTTTCGGCATCCCCTTGAAGCGGCGGGGCTTGACGGTCATCCAGCAGGGGCCCGCCAAACCCTTCAAGGGCCGGTCCCTGCTGGTGCCCGGGGATATTTCCTCAGCGGCCTTTTTCATCGTGGCGGCGCTCATCGTGCCCGGATCCAAGCTTTTATTGAAGAACGTGGGGATGAATCCCTCCCGTACGGGCCTGATCGACGTCTTGCTAAAGATGGGCGCCCGCATTAAAGTTTTCCGGCGGCCGGGCGCCCCGGGCGCCGAGCCGGCCGCGGACCTTTTGGTCCAGACCTCCGCCCTGAAGGGCGTGGTGGTGGAGGGGGCCTTGGTCCCCCGGATGATCGACGAGTTCCCGATACTGGCGGTGGCCGCCACCCAGGCGAAGGGCTTGACCGTGGTGCGCAACGCCGAGGACCTGAAGGTCAAGGAATCCGACCGCATCCTGATGATGGCCTTGACGCTCCAGAAAATGGGGGCGGATATCGAGGCCCAGCCCGACGGCTGGGTCATCAAGGGGGGGACGCCGCTGTCGGGCGCCCGCCTGTCCTCCGGGGGGGACCACCGGGTGGCCATGTCCTTGGCGGTGGCCGCCTTGATTGCCAAGGGCCCGACGACTATTTTAGACACGGAAAACATCAACACCTCATTCCCGAATTTCGAGAAGCTCCTCAAGAGCGTCGCGAAGCGGGATTGAGCCGACGGTCAATCCAACAAGAGGGAAATCGCAATGAGTGAAGTCATCATCGTGGCCATCGACGGACCCGCGGGCGCCGGCAAAAGCACGGTGGCCAAGCGGCTGGCCAAGCAATTGGGCTTTTTGCACATCGACACCGGGGCCATGTACCGAGCGGTCACGCTCGCGGCCCTGCGCCAAAAGGCCGACCTGAACAGCGACGAGGCGCTTTCGCGCATCGCCGAGTCCGCGAAGATCGAGTTGCGTCCGGGAGATCCGGAGAACAAGGTTTTTTTGGACGGGGAAGACGTTTCCCAACAGATCCGAACTCCCGAAGTCACCCGGGCCTCGGCTTTCATCGCCAATTCGGTGCCGGTGCGTAAAATCCTCGTCGCCCGCCAGCAGCAGATGGGCCGGGTGGACAGCGCCCCCTACGGCGGCGCGGTGCTGGAAGGGCGGGACATCGGGACGGATGTTTTTCCGGACGCCCAATTCAAGTTTTTCTTGGACGCCTCGGTGGAAACCCGGGCCCAGCGGCGGCTTTTGGAGTTGCAGAAGGCCGGCGTGGAAACCACTTTGGAAAAGGTCCAGGCCGAGGTGGCCGCGCGGGACGAGCGCGACTACAACCGGCCCGTGGGCGGACTGCGCAAAACGCCGCAGTCGATCGTCCTGGATCATTCGCACTTGAACGTGGACGAATCGGCGGACGACCTTTACCAGCGCGTGCGCCGATCCCTGGACCGGACGGGGGCGCGCTGACCCATGGCCGAGGAATTCGAAGAAAGATTAATGCCCACCCTGAAGCGCTCGTCCTGGGCGCGTTGGGGGATCCTGGTGGTGGCCTTTGTGGGGGCCCTGGGTTGGTTCTTATCCGACAACTTGGTGGCGTCCCTGGCCTCGGCGGGCGCGGCCCTGATCATCATGTTTCTTTCCTGGCGGGATCTTTGGCACCAAGTCCATGAATTGTCCTTGAAGGAGCTGGAAGTCTTCCTGATGCGCAGCCGCATCCTGCCGCCGGACTACAAATATTCCAACGTCAAGAGCCTCTCCCAAATCGAGAAGCGCAAAAAAGAGCTGATGGACATGGGTTACGAGGAATTCAAATCCCACCAGAAGAAGTTGCAGGAGACCAAGCACGTCTTGGACAAGTTCGTGGGCACCAAAGCCTCCCAATTTGCCACCCAAACGGGCAACAAGGCGGTTTGGGAGGGGGAATTGACCAAGGTGATCGTGCTTTTCTCCGACGTGCGCGGGTTCACTTCCATGACCGAGAAACTCAAGCCGCAGGAAACCGTGCGATATCTGAACCGCATGTTTTCCGAGTTGGAAGAGATCATTTCCCTGGCCGGCGGGGAAATCAACAAATACATGGGGGACGCCGTCCTGGCCTTTTTCCCCTTCCCAGCGGAAAATCCCGAGCCTTCGGTGAAGAAGGTTTTGCAGGCGGCCCTCA
>DATKNU010000053.1:0-5647 GCA_035541195.1 bacterium | reverse complement strand
TGGTCAACAGCTTGGGCAAGGGCTGGTTGCATGACAACAACTTCCCCCAGATGATCATCCAGCTCAAGACCATCGGCGTGGTGGCGGTTTATTCGCTGGTGGCCACGACCATCCTGTACTTCCTGGTGGACAAGACCATCGGTCTGAAGGCCACCCCGAAGGAAGAGGAATTGGGCTTGGACTTGTCGCAACACGGCGAAGAAGGCTACATTCTCTAACAACAGCGTTGGTTACTCACCCATGATGGAGGGAACGAAATGAAAAAGATTGAAGCGATTATCCGTCCCAGCGCCCTGAAGAGTGTGCTGGACGGCTTGAACAAAGTCGGGTATCCCGGCGTGACGGTCATCCCCGTGCAGGGGCATGGCAAGCAGAAGGGCATCACCGAGTCTTACCGCGGGCAGACCGTGGAAGGGCTCTTGCCCAAGTTGATGGTGGTGGCGGTGGTCGAGGACGGCCAGGTCGAGGAAGTGGTTGAGACCATCAGCAAGGCCGCCAAAACCGGTGAAATCGGCGACGGGAAGATCTTCGTCACCGATATGGCGAATGCCTTCCGCATCCGCACCGGCGAAAAAGGGAACAAAGCCCTCAGCTGATCGGGCTTTTAGACGGACCAAAGGGAAGGGAGCTTTCGCTCCCTTCCCTTTTTTTGTGCCGCCAGCGGCTGGGATGTCGGCGGAGAGGGAAGGACGCAGCCCTTCGCTTTTTTTGTGCCGCCAGCGGCTGGGATGTCGGCGGAGAGGGAAGGACACAGCCCTTCCCCTTTTTTATGCCGCCAGCGGCTGGGAATAGTTTCGGCCCCTATTTTAAAAACAAGGAATAGGCCGGATTGCCTGTTTCTTCGACGTACTCATACCCCAGTTTTTTCAGGAACGCCTGGAAGGCCTTATCCTCGCCGGGCGGCACCTGGATGCCCGCCAGGACCCTCCCGTAGTCGGCCCCGTGGTTTCGGTAGTGGAACAAGCTGATGTTCCAGTTTTTCCCCATGTTCGACAGGAAGGCCATGAGGGCCCCCGGCCTTTCGGGAAACTCGAAACGGAACAACCGCTCGTTTTTGAGGCCCGGCACCCTTCCCCCCACCAAATGGCGCACATGCAGTTTGGCCATCTCGTTCAAGCTCAGGTTGAGCGCGGGCAGGCCGGCTTTCGCCAGCTTCCGCCGGAAGGCCCGCGCCTCATCCGGGCCCGCCACCTGGAGCCCCACGAAGACATGGGCTTGACGGGCATCGGCGTAACGGTAATTGAATTCGGTGACGTTGCGCCGGCCCAAAAGCGAGCAAAAGGCCTTGAAGCTGCCCGGCCTTTCGGGGATGGTGACGGCCCAAAGCGATTCCCGGCGCTCGCCGAGCTCCGCCCGCTCGGCCACGAAGCGCAGGCGGTCGAAGTTCAGGTTCGCCCCGGAAGTCACGGCGGCCAGGGTTTGGTTTTTCAGGCCCCGCTTCATCGCGTATTGTTTCAACCCGGCCACCGAAAGGGCCCCGGCGGGTTCCAGGATCGAGCGGGTGTCCTCGAAGACGTCCTTGATGGCGGCGCAGAGGTCGTCGGTGTCCACCGTCAGGATCCCATCGAGCAACTCCCGGCAGAGCCGGAAGGTTTCCCGGCCCACTTTCTTGACGGCCACGCCGTCGGCGAAAAGCCCCACGTGGGGAAGGAAGACGCGCCGGCCGGCCGAAAGCGATCGGCGCATGGCGTCCGAATCCTCCGGCTCCACGCCGAAGACCTTGACCTCGGGCCTGACTTGCTTCAGGTAGGCCGCCACCCCGGCGGCCAGCCCGCCGCCGCCGATGGGCAGGAAGACGGCCCCCAGGGGGCCTGGGTGCTGGCGGTCCATTTCCAATCCCACCGTGCCTTGGCCCGCGATGACCGCCGGATCGTCGTAAGGATGGATGAAGGCGGCTTTACGCGAACGGGCCAGTTCCAGGGCGTGATGATAGGCGTCGTCATAGGAATCGCCCTTGAGGACCACTTGGGCGCCCCGGGCGGCCACGGCCTTGACCTTGATGTCGGGGGTCGTGACCGGCATGACAATGAGGGCCCGGCAACCAAGTTTTTGGGCCGCCAGGGCCACGCCCTGGGCGTGGTTGCCCGCGGACGCCGCCACTACGCCCCTTTGAAGCACCGGGGCGGGCAAGGAGGCCATTTTGTTGTAGGCCCCCCGGAGCTTGAAGGAAAAGACCGACTGTAAATCTTCCCTTTTGAGCAGGACCCGGTTTTGAAGGCGGCGGGAAAGCCCGGGCGCCTCCTCCAGGGGGGATTGGATGGCCACGTCATAGACCTTGGCGTTCAAGACGCGCCCCAGGTAGTCGCGTCCAAGCTTGGACTTCGAGAATTTTGGCCTCATCAAAAGCTCCTTAAAAAAGAAAAGCCCGCCCCCGGTTCCGGGGCGGGCTGGGTGGATCACTTACGCGAAAAATCAGCCGACGACCGGACCCGCCTGGGCCAAGATGGTAATTCGAATGGGGGTCGCGGAAAAGTTCGCCATGGGTTGATTGAAGCAGGAAAGACGGGGGAAGTCAATCCGGCTTCGCCAAGGGCAAGCGGGCCGAAGCGGCTTAAAATCGGCTGGTCTCCAGGGGCCCCGCCCTGTAAAATTCCTTGTCCTTCAAACCCAACATTCCCAAGGAGATTCCGTGAAAAACCCCTACGGCCGTTTTGACGACTTGAACCGGGAATATGTCATTACCCGGCCGGATACGCCCCTGCCCTGGCTCAACTACCTGGGCCAAGACGAGTTTTTCGGCCTCTGCACCAACACCGCCGGGGGCTATTCCTTCTGGAAGGACGCCAAGCTCCGCCGCCTGACCCGTTACCGCTACAACAATGTGCCCATGGACCTGGGCGGCCGTTACCTCTATGTCAATGACGGGGGCAAGGTCTGGAACCCGGGTTGGAAGCCGGTTAAGGCGGCGCTGGACAAATACGAATGCCGCCATGGCCTGGGTTATACCAAGATCCTCGGCGCCAAGGACGGCGTGGAGGTGGAGACGCTCTTTTTCGTGCCGCCGGGCGAGAACCTGGAAATCTGGAAGACCAAGGTCACCAACAGCGGCAAGACCCCGAAGGACCTCAAGCTTTATTCCTACGTGGAGTTTTGCCTCTTCGAGGCGCTGAACGACATGACCAACTATCAGCGCACCTATTCGATCGGCGAGGTCGAGGTGGAAGGTTCGGCCATCTACCACAAGACGGAGTTCCGCGAGCGCCGCAGCCACTACGCCCTTTTTGCCTGCACCAAGGAAGTGTCGGGATTTGACACTTCCCGGGATGTCTTCGTGGGCGTGCACAACGGCCTGCACGAGGCCGCCGTGCCTTTCAAGGGGCAATCGGGCAAGAGCCTGGCCCATGGTTGGAACCCCATCGGGTCCCATGAGGTGAGCTTGAAGCTGGCGCCGGGACAGAGCGAGGAATTTTCATTCCTCTTGGCCTATGTGGACCAGGGGAAGCTCCCCAAATTCGACAAGCCTTATGTCATGAACAAGACCTTGGGGCGCGAGCTTTTGGCCAAGTACCAAAAGCCCGGCGCGGTGGACGCGGCTTTTAAGTCCATCCAAGGCATGTGGCAGGGCCTGCTTTCCAAGTTCCAGGTCGAGTGCCCCGATCCCCATGCCATGCGCATGCTCAACACCTGGAACCAGTACCAATGCATGGCCACCTTCAACCTGTCGCGCTCGGCCAGCTTGTATGAAACCGGCATCGGCCGCGGCATGGGTTTCCGCGACTCCAACCAGGACCTGCTGGGCTTCGTGCATCTCATCCCCGAAAGGGCCCGCCAGCGCATCCTCGACATCGCCGCCACCCAGCTTTCCGATGGGACCTGCTACCACCAATACCAGCCCCTCACCAAGAAGGGCAACGCCGAGATTGGGGGGGACTTCTACGACGACCATCTTTGGCTGATCCTCTCGACCTGTTCTTATATTAAGGAAACGGGGGATACCTCCATCCTGGAGGCGCCGGTGGGTTACGCCGATAAGCCGGGATCCCAGGAGAACCTGCTTCATCATTTGGAAACCAGCATCGCCTATACGCTCAAGAACCGGGGCGACCGGGGGTTGCCCCTCATCGGCCACGCGGACTGGAACGACTGCTTGAACCTCAATTGCTTCTCCACCGAGCCCAACGAATCTTTCCAGACCGCGGGCGACGTGAAGGGCTCCAAGGCCGAATCCGTCATGATCGCCGGGCTCTTCCTCTACGCTTCCCGCGAGATGGTGTCCCTCTATCGGCACCTGGGCCAGGGCGCGGACGCCGACCGGATGCAGAAGGCTTATGACGACATGCTCAAAGTCGTCGAGGACAAGGCTTGGGACGGCGAATGGTACACGAGGGCCTACGACGCCAAGGGCAATCCCGTAGGCTCCAAGGAATGCGAGGAGGGCAAAATCTTCATCGAAAGCCAGGGATGGTGCGTCTTGGGCGGCGCGGGTAAGGACAATGGAAGGGCCCGCCAGGCGCTGGAGAGCGTGCATAAGATGCTCTACACGTCCAACGGCGTCATCCTGCAACAGCCGGCCTACAGCACCTATCACTTGGAACTGGGGGAAGTCACCAGCTATCCGCCCGGCTATAAGGAAAACGCCGGCATCTTCTGCCACAACAACACCTGGATCAACCTGGGTTGGTGCCTCTTGGGCGAGGGCGACCGGGCGCTGGAATATTACCTGTCCATCTGCCCCTCGGCCAAGGAAGAGCAGATCGAGACCTACCGCAGCGAACCCTATGTCTATGCCCAGATGATCGCGGGCCGGGACGCGGCCACGCCGGGCGAGGCCAAGAATTCCTGGCTGACCGGCACGGCGGCCTGGACCTTCTTGACCGTTTCCCAAGGGCTCCTCGGCGTGAAGCCCGAGTTCGCGGGGCTCCAGATCGACCCCTGCATCCCCAAAGGGTGGAAGGAATTCAAGGTGACCCGCCAGTACCGCGGCGTGGAGTACCAGGTCAAGGTCACGAATCCCAAGGGCGTCTGCCGGGGCGTGAAGGAATTGAAGGTGGATGGCAAGACGGTGGCGGGCAACATCATTCCGCCGGCCAAAGACAAAAAGACGGTCCAAGTGGAAGTGGTCCTGGGTTGAGGGGCCAAAGGGGTCGGTGGGGCATGGGGAAGAAAACCAAGACTCTGGCCGTTCTGGTCTTTTGCTGGGGGCTTGGCGCGCCCCTGGGGGCCCAGCCCGCCCCGCGCTTTTTTTTGGACCGGGTCCTTGAGGTGCAGGGTTGCCTCCCAAAAGAAGGCGATTCGGCGGCCGAGGCCCGGAGGGAATCGATCCTGCTCCAAAAGCTCAGCCACGCCCGGGACAATTTTCCGGTCCATTTAAACCCTGCCCTTTCCCTTTCGCCCCGCCCCGGGGAAAAACTGTGGGTCTTCTATGACTCGGTTTGCCGGGGAAGTTTGGTGGTCCGAGGCCTCAAGGCCCAAAAGACCGGCGGCCCCATCCCCGTGAAGGCTTGGTTCGAGCTGGACGCCTCTTCCTTGCCCGCCACGGTGGAAGGCAATGGCCGCTGGCTGGAAAGGGCCCTTTACCTGGAAGCCCGCCCCTCGGAAAAAGAACCTACCCCGATTCCGCCCGCGCCAGGCCTCCAAGCCCAACCCGAATACGTCTGCCAACAACTTTTCACCCGGATGATGCAAGGGTTGAAAAACCCGCCGCCCG
>DATKNU010000052.1:0-3271 GCA_035541195.1 bacterium | reverse complement strand
CGACCACATGGGAACCAATGAACCCCGCCGCCCCGGTGACCAGTATTTTCATGCCTACGCCTCCGCCCCAAAAGAAAGTTCGGCGTGGGGAAGGTGAATCGCCGCCCCATCCGCCAAGACGAAATAAGGCGGCCTGAACCCCGCCGCGCCGGTGACCCGAATTTTCATGCCTTCACTCCGTAACTAAGATGACCCCTAGGGGGTTAAAAATCCGCTTCGGTCAGGACCAAGGCCCGCAAGTACTCGGTCTCCGGGATGGCGACCACCATGGGATGGTCCGGTGGCTGGGTCAGTCGCTCGGCCAGGTGGAAACTGCGGCCCGACTCCTCCACGGCCTCGCGCACGGTCCCTTCCAGCACGGTCCAGGAAAAATGGTGGGAACAGGAAGCCACGATCAAAAAGCCCCCGGGGTTCAAAAGGTCCAAGGCGTTGCCCATCATGCGCTTCAGGGCCGACCGGCCCGCGGGCAATTCGTGCACGCTTTTGGCCAAGGGCGGCGGATCCAAGAGGATGCCGTCGAAGGTCCGGCCGGTCTTTTTCAGCTCACGGAAGACCTTGAAGCTGTCCTGCCGCTCAAAGGCGATTTTGCCTTCCACGCCGTTGAGCTTGGCGTTTTCCAGGCCCTCGTCCAGGGCGGTTTGGGAGGATTCCAGCGCCAGCACTTCCCGGGCGCCGCCCAAGGCGGCTTGGATCGAAGAGGCGCCCGTGTAGGCGAAGGCGTCCAGGATGGAGCGCCCCGCGCTCATCTCAAACACCCGGCGGCGCGCCTCCCGGAAGTCCAGGTAGAAACCCGTCTTCTGGCCCGCCTCGGGATTCACGCGGAATCGGGCTTTGCCCTCGGTGAAATGAAAAGGCAGGGACCCGGGCGCCGTGCGCCAGCCCTGGAACTCCGCCATGCCTTCTTTTTGCACGGTCTCGCCCGCGCTTTTCTCGTAGACCGACTTGAAGCCGCGCTTTTGAAAAGCCGCCACCAGGTCGGGGATGAAATGCTTCATGCCCGCGCTGAAGCAGGAAAGCACCAGGTTGTCCCCGAAGGCGTCCGCGATGACGCCCGGCAATCCGTCCGCCTCGCCGAAAAGGATCCGAAGGCCGTCGGTGCCCGCCTTGGCCTTGAGCCCTTCGCGCAAATGCAGCGCCCGGTCCACGCGCGCCTCGATGAGGGCGGCGTCCAGTTCCCGGTCGAAGCCGTGGGTCAAGAGCCGGATCAGGATTTTGGAGGTCGGATTGGCCACGCCCCGGCCCACGGGTTTGCCTTCGGAGGTGATGACCTCCACCAGCGAACCCTGGGCGAGGACCTTGGGGATGCCATCGACCTCGTTGGCGAAGACCCAAGGATGCCCGGCCAAAAGCCGGCCTTCTTCCTTGCGTTTGAGTTCGACGCGGACATAAGACGGCATATGAGTGGTTCCTTCGTCCGCGTTCAAGGCGGCGTGGTTTTAAGGTGGATCAGGCGGACGGCTAGAGCTTCAGGGACAGGACCGGGTAAGTCGGCTGAAAGGCCTTTTGGGTCCTCACCCGCGACGGGTCCTGGGCCCAGGCCTGCTGGAAGGAAAAGTCGCCGGAGGCCAAACGGAAAGGCTCGGGCGCCCGGGATTCCTGGACCTCATAGTCCGCCGGCATGATGAGCGCCCCGACGCCGATGCCGGCGCAGATCCCCAAGGCGCCGCCGATGAACATGCTTTCGGTGGAGGCGTCGGTCAGCGTATAAGCGCAAATCAATCCCCCGCCCAAACCCACCAACCCGGAGGTCACGATGATCACGGTCTTTTGGCCGTTGTTCACCGAAGGCCCGTGATCACGATTTTCCAGGTCCCGGTATTGGGCTTCCTTGGATTCCTTGTCCAAGCCGTTGATCCAATCCGAGAGGAAGAACCCGCTGGGCCGGTTGACCTTTTCCTTGGGGTCGCTGAGGGAACTGTCGTCTTCCCACCAAAGGGCCTGGGCTTTCGGCGTGAAGCCGGGCAGGAAACCCGCCAGTTGGGCGAAAAGCGCCAAGCTGAAGATGAAACGCCAAAGTTTTGAGGGCATGGGGCCGATTATACCTTTAATCAAAGCCTTGAAAAGCCAAAAAGACCCTTGGGAAATCAGCGCGCGGCGGGCTTTTGAATGACGCCCCCGCCCACCACCGCGTCCCCCTCATAGAAAACCGTGGATTGGCCGGGGGTCACCGCCCGGGCCGGGTCCTTCAGGACCACCTTGACGCGCTTGGGCCCTTCGGGATAAAGCACCGCGGGTTGTTCCACCGACCGGTAGCGGATTTTGGCCATCACTTCCCGGGGTTCGGTGAGGGGCTCCCAAGCCACCCAATTCATCTCGGCCACGTGGAATTCCTTGACGAAGGTGTCCTCGTCCCGGCCCACCAAAACGGTGGCGGTTTCGGGGTTGAGCTCCACCACAAAATAAGGCCCGCCGGAGAGGTTCAAGCCCTTGCGCTGGCCGATGGTATAGCCCGCAATACCCTCGTGGCGGCCCAGCACCTTGCCCGAAACATCTACGATGTCGCCGGGCACGAAGGCCCGCGGCCGGTGGATCTTGACGAAATCCCGGTAGCTCTTTTGGGTCACGAAGCAAATTTCCATGCTCTCGGGCTTTTCGGCGATGTTGAGGCTCATCCTCCTGGCATCCTCGCGCACCTGGGCCTTCACGGTCTCCCCCAGGGGGAAAAGCAGGTGGGACAGGAGCTTTTGGGTCAGCTTATAGAGGACGTAGCTCTGGTCCTTGTCCGGATCCAAGGCCTTGCGCAAACGCCAGCGGCCCGTGACCGGGTCCTGGTCGACGCGCGCGTAATGGCCGGTGGCCAGCTTCTCGCAGCCCAGCGTCAGCGCCTGCTGGAGCAGGAGCGGCAACTTGGCGAAGCGGTTGCACTCCACGCAGGGGTTGGGCGTGATGCCTTGTTCATACTCGTCGAGGAAGCGTTCCACCACGTTGGCCTTGAAAACGTCCAGGCCTTCGTTGACGTAATGGGGCGCGCCCAGCTTCAAGGCCACCGAGCGGGCGTCCTGGATGTCCTCCACCGAGCAGCAACGCTGGCCCTTGGGTTCCACGGTCTTGACGGACACCGCGCCGTTCTCGCCGGGCGTGATCTCGCAGGGTAAAATTTTAAGGGTGAGGCCCACCACCTCGTGGCCCTGTTCCTTCAACAGCCCCAGCGCCACGCTGGAATCCACCCCGCCGCTCATCGCCACGCCGATCTTCATTATTTAGCCCCACATCCGGATCAATTTTTCACCGCCAAGACGCCAAGTGCGCCAAGAAAAAATTCGAACAATTC
>DATKNU010000051.1:0-5359 GCA_035541195.1 bacterium | reverse complement strand
ACATCGGCGGTTCCGTTGGCGATCGGCACGTCCCAGGCCCAGCCGCCGATAAAAAACAAACCCCTGAAATTTGAAAAAAGTTTTTGTATCCCGCGCGATTTAAATCTTCGAAGCGCCAGCGAAGAAGATTTTCGCGGGGCGGGCCAGCCTTAAAGGTTGAGGCCCATCCCTAAGTGCAGGTGCAGGCCCAGGGTGGGCACATCGGCGGTTCCGTTGGCGATCGGCACGTCCCAGGCCCAGCCGCCGATCAAAGCCGCCTCCAATACCGCGAAGGTGGTATCAAAAAGCCCGAAATTCTTGGCCGCGGAAACCTGGGCGCCCCATCCCGAGAAATCATAGCCCTGGTCAAACAAGCCTGTGTTGTTGCTGGTATGCGCCTGACCACGCACCGTACTGGTGGGATTGGTGATGATGGGACCGGTTCCCAGGCGGAAGATGAAATCCGGGTTTTTCCAGGCGTGGTTCACGAAGAAATAGTTGTAGCCGTAGTGGATGGCGAAATTCTGCACCTCGGGCGGCGGGTTGGAAAGGAAGAGCTTGTGGTGCACCTGTTCCAGTTCCCAAGCCTCGCCCTTGTCCCAAAGGGAGGCCCGCCAGGCGTAGTAGGGGGCATAGGCGCTGTAGGGCCGGGTGTCATATTGGGCGGTGAAGTTGAGGTCCGGATAACCGGCTTGCTGGATGCTCAAGGGGGTGGGGAAGTTGTAGGCGTCCCCGCCCATGAACTCAAGGGACAGGGTTTGGGACCGGGCCGGCGGGACCCCCAAGCCGAGGGCGGCGGTCAGACCGACAAACAAGAACAGGCGTCTCAAGACCAAGCCTCCTTGGGTTCCATCCCGGATGCGTGTTATAGTAAAACAGAAGCTCGAGGGGAACAATCGGTTCCAAGGGGGAGCTTATGGCGTCCGACTGCCTTTTTTGCAAATTCGTGAGCAAGGAAATAAGGCCCAATTTGGCCTATGAGGACGACCAAGTCATGGTCTTCCATGACATCCATCCCCAAGCGCCGGTGCACGCCTTGGTCATTCCCAAGAAACACATCGACTCGGTTTCCGCCATCCCCTCGGGGGACCCCATCGTCTCCATCCTGACCGAGCGGGCCGTGAAGGTGGCGGCCCAGCTCGGCATCGCCCAAGAAGGCTTCCGGCTGGTTTTTAACAACGGCCACAACGGCGGCCAGACCATTTCCCACCTGCACCTGCATCTTTTGGGCGGCCGTCCCATGGCCTGGCCGCCTGGCTGACGTTCACCCGCCTTTGCCGGGTGAGCGTCAGCCAGGCTTGGCTTAAAAGGGCCATCCGGGCCGAAAAGGGCCTTTTTTCAATTGTTTCCCATTGCTTGACGCCCCCCCTCAAAAGGGCTAAACTCCCATTCCCCTGGGCCCTGGCCTGGGGCAACGCATCCCACCCATAGAGGGGAGAGTGACCACGTGGTCGAAGTTCGATTGGAAGAAAACGAACCCATTGAGAACGCCCTGAAGCGTTTCAAAAAGGTCGTGCAGAACTCCGGGCTGATTTCCGAGATGAAGAAACGGGAATTCTACGAAAAGCCCAGCGAGCGCCGTAAAAAGCGCGAAGCCGCCGCCCGTAAGAAGGCGCGCCGCCGCCAGATGAAGTTCAGCCGCGACTAAGCCGTTCACCCCTGGAGCCCGTTCCCGAAGCGGGGGCGGGCTCTTTTTATTTTCAAGCCCGGAGGCCCCATGAGCGCATCCCCCCTATTCGACAAGATCAACGCCGACGTCATTACGGCCATGAAGGCGAAGGACGAGGCTTCCCTTTCGGCCCTGCGCATGTTGAAGAGCGCCATCAAATACAAGGAAGTGGACCTCAAGCGCGAGGTGACGGACGAAGACGTGATCGAGGTCTTGTCCAAGCAGGCCAAGCAGCGCAAGGAATCCATTGAGGGGTTCGAGAAGGGCGGCCGGGCGGACAGCGCGGCCAGCGAGAAGGCCGAGTTGGCCTTGATCGAGAAATACCTGCCGGCCGGATTGAGCGACGAGGAGCTCGGCAAGCTCGTGGCCGAGGCCGTGGCCGCCACCGGCGCCGCCGGCCCCAAGGACATGGGCAAGGTCATGGGTTGGCTCACCCCGAAGGTGAAGGGCCGCGCCGACATGGGAAAACTTTCCGCCGCGGTGAAGGCCAAGCTGGGCTGAGGGCTCCGCCGACTAACGTAAGACCGGGTTGGTTCTGAATAAGACCGTCCCTTAAAGTGAGTGAAGATGCTGTCTCTTTCTTTTTACGCCCGCCCGACCGTGAAGGTCGCGCGGGACCTTATCGGCAAGATCCTGGCGCATGAGACGCCGGAGGGCGTCGCCTCGGGCCGCATCGTCGAGGTGGAAGCCTACCTGCCCAAGGGGGATCCCGGCTGCCACGCGGCCCAGGGCCCCACGCCCCGCAATGCGGTCATGTTCGGCCCGCCGGGCCGCGCTTATGTTTATTTTTGCTACGGCAACCATTTCCTTTTCAACGTGGTGACCGAAAGGGAAGGCGTCCCCGGCGCGGTCTTGGTGAGGGCGCTGGAACCCATCGAGGGGCAAGCGCTCATGGCGATCCGCCGAAAAAACCTGGCGGATTCCCTGAGTCTCACCAACGGCCCCGGCAAACTCACCCAAGCCCTGGGGGTGGGACGGGCCCAGAACCGGGCGAGCCTCACGCGAAAACCCCTTTACCTCAAAGACGTCCCTTGGGCCGGTTCGGTGGGCGTCACCACCCGCATCGGCATTACCCAGGGTTGGGACCTGCCGCTTCGTTTTTACCTTAAAGGCAGTCCCTCGCTTTCGGTGCCGCCGGGGAAAGACCGCCCCTCGCCGGGACGCAAGAAGGCGCTTCAGGGCGCGAAACGATGAGCCCCCAAACCAGCGGCCATTTCCCGGAGGCGGTGGAGTTCCCGAAGCTGATCCAGGCGCTCGCCCAAAATTGCCAAACGGCCCCGGGCCGCGCGGCCCTGGGCCGCTTCGGCCCCCTGGACGACGAGGCCCAGCTTCAAATCCGCCTTCAACGCACCGAGGAACTGGAAAAACGGGTCGCCCGCCAGGGCCGTCCGGCCGTTCCGGACCCCGAAAGCTTCCAAGAGGCTTTTGAGCAGACCCGGGCCAGCGGCAGGATTTTATCCAGCGAAGAATTATCCGCCCTGCTTAAATTCCTCGCGGCGGTGGTGCGGCTTCGCCAGTACCTGAGCCTGGAGGGGAAACCCGTCCCGGTTTTCGACGAATGGCTGGGCCGGCTCCACGGCCTGCCGGCCCTCACCGCTTTCCTGTCCCCCAAAATTTCCGATCGAGGCGATCTTTTGGACTCCGCCTCGCCCGGGCTCAAGAGCGCCCGGGACAGGCTTCGGTCCCTGCGCGCCGACATCCAGGACTATTACCGCCAACTGCTCCAACAGCCGGGCCTGGAGGGGGCTTTACAGGAAAAAATCGTGACCGAGCGGGAAGGGCGGCTGGTGGTGCCGGTGAAGCGGGACCATCAATCCCAAGTCCCGGGTTTCGTGCATGGCTTTTCGGCTTCGGGCGCCACGCTTTTCGTGGAGCCCCAGGGGGCCGTGGAGCGAAACCACCAATTGCGGGAAGCCCTGCTGGCCGAGGATGAGGAGGCCCGCAAGATCCTGCGGGAATGCACCGAGGCCGTGCGGCAGGTGGCGGGGGAAATCGCGGGCACATTGGAGGCCTGCGCCGAGATTGACGCCCATGGCGCCCTGGCCTTCTTCGCCTCCCGTTTTGAGTGCAAGTTCCTCCCGCCCCAAAGGGGCGCGGCTTTCCGATTGACCGGGGCCCGGCATCCCTTGCTGATCCTGGAAGCGGGGGAAAAATACCGGGAGAAGGTGGTGCCGCTCAACTTGGAATTCGAGCCGGGGGTCCGGGTCTTGCTGCTGTCGGGCCCCAACGCGGGCGGCAAGACCGTGGCCTTGAAGACCTTGGGCCTCTCCTGCCTGATGGCCCAAACCGGGCTTCCCGTCCCGGCGGGTGGCACCAGCTCCTTCCCTTGGATCAACCGTTTCGACACGGACCTGACCGACGAGCAAAATCTTTCGGATCACTTGAGCACCTACGCGGCCAAGCTGACGGCCTTGAAGCGCATGCTGGCCTCGGCGGACGGCGAGACGTTGCTCCTTTTGGACGAACTGGGTGCGGGGACGGACCCGCGCGAAGGCGGCGCCTTGGGATTGGCCTGCCTGGAGGCCTTCCGGGAAAAGGGCGCGCTGGTTTTCGCCAACACCCACCAGCCCCTTCTGAAACTTTTGACCCAAGAAGAAAAAGGCATGGCCAACGCCGCCATGCTTTTCGACGAGGCCACGGGCAAACCCACCTTCCAATTGGTGGTGGGGATCCCGGGAAGGTCCTACGCCCTGACCCTGGCCACCCAATTGGGCTTTGACGAGGCCTTGCTGACCCGGGCTCGGGGCCATTTGCCGCCGGGGGAGGCGGACCTCTCGGAACTTTTGGCCTCCCTGGGCGCGCAGAAGCAAAAGGCCCAAGAAGCCCGCCTGGAAGCCGAGAAGGCCCGGGACCGGGTGAAAAAAATGGAGGAAGAACTGCTTGTCGCCCGCCGGCAGATCAAGGAGGAGGCCCGCCGCGTGAAACGCGAGGCCCAAATCGAGGCTGAGGGCATCGTGAAAAACACCCGGCGGCAGATGGACCGACTGATCCAGGGGGTGGCGCCCCGGGGGGACCTCAACCGTGACCGCGTCAAAAACGCCCAGCGGGAAGTCGACCAAAAGCTCAAGTCCATCCCCCAAGTGCGCGAAAGACGCGTGTTGGAGGTGGGGGAACTGAAGGCGGGAGACTTGGTTTTCTTCAAACCGGGCAACTCCCGGGCCAAGGTGCTTTCGGCCGATGACGACAAGCGGGAAGCCGTCATTTTGCTGGACGGCGGCTTGAAGCTTTCCTGTAAGTACCAAGACCTGGGCCAAGCGGGAAAAGCGCCCGCCCCGGCGCCCGTCCGGCCCCAGCCCACGGCCCTGGAAAAGGCGAAAGCATCCAAGGGGGCCTTGGAGCTTGATTTAAGGGGCAAATTGGTGGACCAGGCCCTGCCCCTGATGGACAAATTCCTCGACGACGCGCTCTTGGTGGACCTGCCTTTTGTGCGTATCATCCATGGGAAAGGAACCGGGGCCTTGAAGGAAGCCATCCACCGGCACCTGCCCCAACAGCACCCGAACGTGGAATTCGGGCTGGCGGAGCCCACCCAAGGCGGCGCGGGCGTGACGGTGATTAGGTTCAAAAAATGAGATCAAGGTAGCCGTGAAATACAGCGACGACATTATCCAGCGCGTGCGGGACTCCTCGGACATCGTGTCCGTGGTCAGCGAGTACGTGTCCCTGAAAAAAGCCGGCTCCAGCTACAAGGGCCTCTGCCCCTTCCACAGC
>DATKNU010000050.1:0-7540 GCA_035541195.1 bacterium | reverse complement strand
GGGCGCCCGCTATACCCACGACAGCGTGACCAACGCGCCCGGCCTGGCCTTTGACCCCTCGACGTTGGACCAGGGGCTTTTCAGCGCCTTCCTGCAGGACGAATTGGCTTTGGGGGCGGACCTGGTGCTCACCGCGGGGTCCAAACTGGAACACAACGACTATACGGGTTTCGAATGGGAACCCAGCGCGCGGCTCAAATGGGACCTGGCTCCCGGTCAAATGCTTTGGACCGCCGTCTCCCGGGCCGTGCGGGCGCCTTCCCGGGTGGATCGGGACATCCTCCTGCCCACGCCCAATTTTTCCCCCATCGTGGACGACCTTTTGGTGGGCGGGAAGGACTTCCAGTCCGAGACCTTGGTGGCCTATGAGCTGGGCTATCGGGCCGAGTTGGCGAAGGGCCTTTCCACCTCGGCCTCGGCCTTCTTCAACAACTACGACGACATCCGCAGCACCAGCCTGAGCCCGCCCAACGCCTTCCTCTTGCCTTTCCCGCTTTATTACGCCAACAACTTGGCGGCCCAGACCTGGGGGTTGGAGCTGACCACCGACTGGCAGGCGGCGCCCGGATGGCGCCTGCACTTGGGCTACGACCTGTTGCAGGAAAAAGTCTGGGTCAAACACGGGCAATTCGACTTCAACAACGCCCTCAACGAGACCGCGGACCCTCGGAACCAATTCTTCCTGCGCTCGCCGCTGGACTTGCCGGCCGGCTTCGAGTTGGACCCGGCTTTTCGCTTCGTGGACTCGCTCACCTACAACGCCAGCGGCGCGGCCGCGGTGGTGCCCAGTTACGCCGAATTGGACCTGCGGCTGGGTTGGCGGGCCACGTCCCAATTGGAGTTGTCGGTGACCGGGCAGAACCTGTTGCACGATCACCATTTGGAGTATGTCATTTCCAGCCCCAATCCCCAGGAAAACGTGGTGCGCCGCGTCTATGGAGAAATCCAATGCCGGCTTTAAAGCCCCGAGCGGGCCTGTTGCTCCTGGCGCTGATTTTAGCGGCCGCCCCCTTGAGGGCCGAGATCCCGCTGGAATACCAGGTCAAGGCGGCCTTCCTTTTCAACTTCGCGCAGTTCGTGCATTGGCCCGCGTCGGACTTCACCCGGCCCCAGGAGCCTTTCCGCATCGGCATCTTGGGCCAGGATCCCTTCGACGGGTTCCTGGACGAGACCATCAAGGGCGAGGCCATTGAGGGGCACCCGCTGGTGGTGGAGCGTTACACGGACGCCACCCAGGCCAAGGATTGCCAGGTGCTTTTCGTCAGCCGTTCGGAGGCCTCCCGGATGGCGGCCATCTTGTCGGAATTGAGGGGACGCAATGTCCTCACCGTGGGAGATTGCGACGGATTCCTCAAGGCCGGGGGGGTGGTGCGGTTTGTGCTGGAAAAGAACCGCGTGCGTTTCCGCGTGAGCCTGGAAGCCGCCAAGGCGGGGAACCTTTCCATCAGCTCCAGGGTGCTGCGGCTGGCCGAAATCGCCCGGCCCGGGGAGGATTGACATGAAATGGTCCAACCTGTCCATCCGCCGAAAAGTCTTTTGGGCGCTTTTGGCCTCCAACGGGCTGGTGCTGTTTTTCGCCTGCGCCGCCTTCCTGGGTTATGACATCGCCTCCCTGCGCAAAAGCATGGTGCAGGGGTACCTGACCCGGGCCCAAATCATCGCGGTCAATTCTTCCGCCGCCCTGGCCTTCCAGAATCCCGGAGACGCCGCCGACGTGTTGGCGGCCCTGGGGGCGGACCGGCGGGTTTTGGCGGCCTGCCTTTACGACGCCCAGGGCCGGGTCTTCGCCCAATACCCGGCTTCCGCCCCCGAATCCGGGTTTCCCCCGCCCGGCGGGGTTTCGGGTTACCGCCAGGGGGCTTTGGAAATTTTCTGCCCGGTGGAGCAAGGGGGACGCCGTCTGGGGACGGTTTATTTGAGGTCCGACCTCTCCCTGCTCACGGACCGCTACAAGACTTATGCCCTGCTCTCGTTGGCGGTCGTGGCGGGGGCCCTGGGGCTTGCCCTGCTTTTGGCGCGCCTGTTGCAGGGGGAACTGGTGGCGCCGCTCTTGGCCCTGGCCCGCACCGCCCGGCAGGTTTCCGAAAAGGGGGACTTCGCCCTCCGGGCCCGGCGCTTCGGGTCGGATGAGTTGGGGGGCTTGACCGACGACTTCAACCAAATGTTGGAGCGCATCCAGGCCCAAGACCGGGCTTTGAAGGACTCGGAGGCCAACTACCGCGAAATTTTCGAGAAAGCCGGCGACGCCATCGTCGTGTTGGACCCGGACCCGGCGGCCTCCCAGATCGTGGTGGACCTCAATACCAAGACCAGCCAAATGACCGGCTACAGCGCCGAGGAATTCAAGCGCACCCCGGTGGAAAAGCTCATCTCAGGCGAGCCCGGATCCCGCCTGGAAGATTTCATCCGCTGGAACCAAAAGGCCATGACCGAGGGCCCCCAGGTTTTCGAGTGGAAGCCCCGCCACAAGGACGGCCACGCCTTCTGGGTGGAGGTGGGACTGCAAAAAACAACCCTGGCGGGCAAGACCCGGTTGGTGGCCTTCATGCGGGACATCGCGGACCGCAAGAAACTGGAAGAAATCACCCGGCTGGGCGAGGCCCAGGCCATCGAGAACGTCAAGGACTACGCCATCCTCATGCTGGATAAGGAAGGCAAGATCCTGACCTGGAACCGGGGGGCGGAGGCCATCAAGGGTTATGCCCGTTCCGAAGCTTTGGGGAAGTTCTTCGGCCTTTTTTACCTCCCCGAGGAACGGGCTTCGGGAATCCCCGAGGGGAACCTACGGGAAGCCGCCCAAAAGGGCCAAATCGAGATTGAGGGCGTCCGGGTCCGCAAGGACGGTTCCCATTTCGAGGCGGACGTCATCCTCACCGCTTTGAAGGACGAAAAGGGGGACTTGAAGGGCTTCATCAAGGTGACCCGGGACGTCACCGAAATGCGCCGGGCCCAGCGCGAGATCAAGGAAAAGAACGAATTGTTGGACCTGGTCTTGAAGAACATCGCCGACGGCGTGGTGGTGGCCGACGAAAAGGGCCGGTTCCTGCTTTTCAATCCGGCCGCGGAGAAGATCTCGGGCCGCCCCGGCGAGGGGGCCGCGACGGGCCAATGGACCGAGCAGTTCGGCATCTTCCGTTCCGACCGCCGGACCCCTTTCCCCGAGGCCGAGAATCCCCTGGCGGTGGCCGTCCGGGGCGGGGCCACGGACAACGTGGAAATGTTCCTGCGCAACGCCGGGCATCCCGAGGGCGTGGTGGTGAGCGCCTCCAGCCGGCCCTTGAAGGACGGGAAGGGCGCGAACCGGGGAGGCGTGGCCATTTTCCGCGACGTCACCGAACAAAAGGCCGCCGAGGGCCGCATCCGGGAAGCCAATGAATTCCTGAACGCCACGCTGGAAAATCTTCCCAACATGGTCTTCGTGAAGGACGCCAAGGACCTGCGGTTCGTGATGTTCAACCGGGCCGGGGAAGAGCTCATCGGCGTGCCGAGGGCCGAGCTCATCGGCAAGAACGACCACGACCTGTTCCCCAAGGATGAGGCGGATTTTTTCACCGCCAAGGACCGCAAGACGCTGGAAGAGGGCAAAATGGTGGACATCCCCGAGGAAACCATCCAGACCCGATTGAAGGGAAA
Source organism: bacterium (assembly GCA_035541195.1). Classification (GTDB taxonomy): domain Bacteria; phylum Oederibacteriota; class Muellerivitia; order Muellerivitales; family Muellerivitaceae; genus Muellerivita. The sequence continues at coordinate 3,907 of DATKNU010000050.1, read as the reverse complement.
GCGCGTCCTGCATACCCGCAAGATCCCGGTGCTGGGGGCGGACGGGAAGCCCCGCTACTTGTTGGGCATCTCGGAGGACATCACCGAGCAGAAGAAGCAGGAGGAACTGCGGGTCTATACCAAGGCCCTGGAGGCCAGCAACAAGGACCTGCAGGACTTCATCTTCGTGGCCTCCCACGACCTGCAGGAACCGCTGCGTAAGATCCAGGCTTTCGGCAACTTCCTCGACCAGGAGGAGGGCCAGACCCTGACCCCCACGGGCAAGGACTACCTGGCCCGCATCCGGGACGCCTCCATGCGCATGAGCGTGCTCTTGTCCGACCTTTTGGATTTGACCCGCATCACGACCCGGGCCAAGCCCTTTGAGCGGGTGGAACTGGACCAAATCCTGGCCGAAGTGGCCAGCGACCTGGAAATCCGCCTGAAGGAAACCGGGGCCCGTTTGGAGTGCGAAAAACTGCCGGCGGTGGACGCCGACCCGGCCCAGATGCGGCAGCTTTTCCAGAACCTGATCTCCAATTCGCTTAAATTCCACAAACCCGGCCAAGTCCCTGAAATCCGGGTAAGGGCCCAAGTGGAAGGGGGCCAAGTCCAGTTGAGGCTCACGGACAAGGGCATTGGGTTCGACCCCAAGTACGCCGAGAAAATATTCAACATCTTCCAGCGGCTTCATGGGCAAGGCCAATACCCGGGAACGGGCATCGGCCTGGCCATTTGCCGAAAGGTGGTGGAGCGCCATGGGGGCAAGATCCGGGCCGAGAGCCGGGAAGGCGAAGGCGCCACCTTCGTCATCAGCCTGCCCTTAAGGCATCACCCGCCCGAGGAGGGCGAAGTGGAATCCAGCGGTGAAAAAGGAGGGGTCCATGAAAACGTCTGAAGCTTTAGCGCCGATCCTGATGGCCGATGACGACGGGGACGACCGGATGATGGCGGCCAAAGCCCTGAAGATGAACCGGGTGGAAAGCCCCTTGGTCACGGTGGCCGACGGCGAGGAGTTGCTCCAATACCTGCGGTGCCAGGGCCCTTTCCAGGACGCCCTCAAGCCTTGCTTCGTGTTGTTGGACCTCAACATGCCCAAGGTGGACGGCCGGGAGGCGCTGAAAGCCATCAAGAACGACCCGGACCTGCGGAAAATCCCCGTGGTCATCCTCACCACTTCCCAGGCCGAGGAGGACATCCTGAAGGGCTATAACTTGGGGGCCAATTCCTACATCACCAAACCGGTGACTTTTGAGGGGCTGGTCCAAGTGATGCAGTCCTTGAAGCGCTATTGGCTTGAAGTCGTGGAACTCCCCCAGGGAGGGGCCCATGGATAACCCGAAGCCCCTGCGCCTCTTGATGGTGGACGACGACCGGCAGGATTTCGAGGCCTTGCGCCGGCTCCTGGCCAAGACCGCCGACACCGAGTATGAGCTAAAGTGGGCGTCCCGTTATGAGGAGGGCCTCCAAAAGCTCAAAGCGGGCGGGGTGGACCTCTGTTTGGTGGATTACATGCTGGGGCCCCATTCGGGCCTGGATTTCTTGCGGGACGCCGCGACGCTGGAACGCCGCCCCCCCATCCTGCTTTTGGCCGGGCAGGGCAGCCCGGAACTGAACCGGGAAGCCATCGCCCGGGGCGCCGCCGACTACCTGCTCAAGGGCCAATTGACCGCCGACCAACTCCAACGGGCCATCCGTTACGCCCTGGAGAGGGACAAGATCCTCAATGAACTGCGCCAGGAAGGCGAAAGGTTCCGGGCCTTGATTGACAAGGCCCTGGACGGGGTCTGCATCGTGGAGAAGGACGGCACCACCTCTTATTTGAGCCCGGCCATTGAGCCCATGTTGGGCTATACCCCCGAGGAACGCACGGGCAAGAACAGCTTTGAGCTCATCCATCCGGAGGACGCCCCCGCGGTCGCCCAAGCCCTGCGGGATCTTTTTGAGTCCCCGGGGCTTGAACGCCGGGTCGAATTCCGCTTCAAGCATAAAAACGGGTCCTGGCGGGTCCTGGAAGGCGCCGCCCGCAGCCAAGCTTACGCTTCCCCGGCCTTGCGGGGCATCGTGGTCCATTACCGGGATTTGACCGAAAGCAAGGAAGCCCAGGAGGTGCTCCGGCGTTCCGAGGGCAATTTGAAGGCCATCTTCAACAACAGCTCCCAGTTCATTTGTTTGATGGACAAGGAGGCCCGTTTGGTGGCTTTCAATGAGAAGGCCAGCTTGAATTCGGTTTTCCTGGGGGGGCAGGCCCTCACCCCGGGTAAAAGCTTGTTGGATTATGTGCCCGCCTCTTTCCAGGAAGTGGTCCGCGAGCGGCTCGACAAAACCCTGGGCGGAAAGACGCTGCGCGTGGAGAGTCAAGTCGCCGGACCGGACGGGCAGGACCATTGGTATGAGGTGACCTATAACCCGGTATACGGCCCGACGGGTCAAGTGAGCGGGGTTTGCCTGATGAGCTCTTGCATCGATGAGCGCAAGAAGGCCGAGCGGTCGATCCGGGAAAGCGAAGAACGGTTCCGCCGGGTTTTCGAGAACAGCCCCATCGGCATCTGCCTGGTGGGCCTGGATTCCAAGATCACCATGGCCAATCCCCGCTTTTGCGCCATCGTGGGCTACCCGGCGGCCGAACTGGCGGGGAAATCCTTCATCGACATCACCCATCCGCCCGACATCGAACTGGACGCGCGGAATTACCAGCGCCTGGTTTCGGGCCAAATCGACAGTTACGAGATGGAAAAGCGCTATGTCCGCAAGGACAAGCAACTGGTCTGGGCCAACATCACGGTCACCCTGGTGCGAAACGAGTCCGGCGAGCCCATCTCGGGGCTGGGCATGGCCGAGGACGTGACCGAGCGCAAGAAAAACGAGGGGGTCTTGTCCGAATGGGCCGCCATCCTGTCCCAAACCTCGGCGGCGGTGGCCAGCACGGACTTGGAAGGTTTGGTGACGATCTGGAACCGGGGCGCCGAGAAGCTTTTCGGCTATACCGAGGGGGAAATCCTGGGCCGTTCCATCTTCCAATTGGCCCCGCCTGAGCATTTGGAAGAGATGCGGCGGCTTTGGGGCCGGGTGGGGAGCGGGGAGAACGTGGCCGACTATGAGAGCGTGCGCCTGCGCAAGGACGGCCAGGAAGTGGAGGTCTCGGTCAACCTTTGCCCCATCCGCGACGCCCAGGGCCGGGTGACGGGCATCTCGGTCATTTACCGCGACCTCACGCGGGAAAAGCAGGCCCAGGCGGCCTTGAAAAACCAGGAGGAGCAGCTCAGGCTGGCCCAAAAGATGGACGCCATCGGCCGCCTGGCCGGCGGCGTGGCCCACGATTTCAACAACCTCCTGAGCGTCATCGGCGGCAACGCCGAGTTCCTTTTGGCCGGGCTCCCGCCGGGCTCGCCCCAGGAAGAGGAACTGCGCGAGATCCAAAAAGCCGTCCGGCGCGGCGCGGACCTGACCCGCCAGCTCCTGGTCTTCGGCCAAAAGCAGGTGGCCCAACCCGTGCCCCTGCAGTTGAATGAGGTGGTGGGGGAGATGAGCAAGATGTTGCGCCGCCTGATCGACGCCCCCATTGAAATCGTCCTGGAGACGGAGGCCGGCCTTTGGATGATCCGCGCCGATCCCATCCAGATCCAGCAAGTGATCCTGAACCTGGCCTTGAACGCCCGGGATGCCATGCCCCAAGGCGGGCGATTGGTCTTAAGGACCCGCAATGTGGGGTCCTCGGATCCCCTGCTCAAGAACAGCCAATACCTGAAGCCCGGGGGTTACGTGAACCTTTTGGTCACCGACACCGGGGTGGGGATGGAGCCCGAGATTCAAAAAAGGGTTTTCGAGCCTTTTTTCACCACCAAGGCCGACAAGGGGACGGGATTGGGGTTATCCACGGTTTACGGCATCGTGAACCAGGCCAAGGGGCACATCACCCTGGAAAGCC
>DATKNU010000049.1:0-3126 GCA_035541195.1 bacterium | reverse complement strand
GGCCCGCACGGCGCCCGCGGTCTCGGAACTGCTGCGCCGCCTCTCGGGATCCAAACAGGTGCTGTGCATCTCCCACTTGGCGCCCATCGCCGGCCTGGGGGATTGGCATTTCCAAGTTTCCAAGCGGGTGGAAAAGGGGCTGACCTCGGTTCGGGTAAGCCGTTTAACACAACCCGAACGCATCGAGGAGCTGGCCAAAATGCTCGGCGGGGAGCCCATTTCGGAAACTTCCCGCTCCCACGCCCGGGAACTCTATGTTAGAATGCACCCCGTTCGGTAGGCCCCTGAGGCCGCCGGTAAGCATCATCTTCAAAAAGCCGAAAGTACGTTAAAACCCTGGAGGACGACATGAAGTTTTGGAATCGTTTAGCCGTCGCCGCGCTGTCCCTTTTATTCGCCTTGAGCTTGGGGCTGGGCCAGTCGCTGGCCGCCGAAAAGAAGTCGAAGAAAAAGAAGAAGGAAGAGAAGCACGAGATGATGATGGAAAAGCATCACGCGGTTTATACCGGCGGACCCATCGAGGGCCTCAACCTCGCGGGCAAGCCCGGTTATTTCATCTCGGACGACGCCTCGGTCCTGCGCCAAGGGCAGATCGCCGGCTCGGCCCATTTGACCTTCGATTCCTGGGGCAGCGCCCTGCAGATTCCCTTCGGCGTCAGCTACGGCATCACGGACAAGCTGATGGTGAATGTGAACACTTCCTTCTTCACGGCCACCGGGGAAAGCGGGCTTAACTACCTGGGCTTCGGCGCCAAGTACGGCTTCGGGGAACTCGGTCACACCAAGAACCTGAACATCGCCGCCGGCTTGGATTTCGCGGTGGGCCCCCTGTCCAACTCGCTCGGGTCCGGCGTTTTCAGCTTTGACCCCTACGGCGTGGTGACCTATACCTTCGTGGACGGGTTCCAGTTGAACGGCAAGCTGGGCTTGGAAATCCAGACCTACAGCTTCGGCGGGTTTTCGGGAAGCTATTCCTTCTTCCAGTTGGATTTGGGCGCGGCCTATCCCTTCGACCGGGACCTGACCGGCATCGCCGAATTGGCCACCAATGGCGTGGTCTATGGCACCAACGTGGGTGGGACCCCGCTCTTGGTGGGTATCCGCACCGGGCATGACGTTCAATTCCAGGCCTTCGGTGGGCTGGACCTGGGCGGTCAAGTGGGCCTCTTCGTGGGCGGCGGGTTGGCCCTGCTCTCCGAATAACCCCATCCGACAAAAAACGGAAAAAGCCGGTTTCCCTTGGTTTGGGAAGCCGGCTTTTTTATTATGAGACCCTCATGAACCAACTCACCTACCGACGGGCCCGGCCCTCCGACACCCGTTCGATCCTCAATTTGATCGGGTTTTACTCGGCCAAGGGGCTCATGTTGCCCCGGCCCTTTTCCCAAATCCTGGAACGCATCCGCGACTTCCAGGTGGCCGTGGAGGAGGGGGCTCCCGCGGCGGCGGCCGTCAAGGGCGTGGTGGCCCTGCATCCCGTGGGCGAGGACCTGGCCGAGATCCGCTCGCTGGCCGTGGAGGAGTCCCTGGTGGGGAAGGGCATCGGCAAGAAACTGATGGCGGCCTGCGTGGAGGACGCCCGGGAGATGCGCTTGAACCGGGTCTTCGCGCTGACCTACCAGACCGAGTTCTTCAGCCGCTTGGGGTTTGAGCGGGTGGAGAAACTCACCCTGCCCCAGAAGATTTGGGGGGACTGCGTGCATTGCACCAAATTCTCGGATTGCGACGAGGTGGCCATGCTTTTGAACTTGGATCGGCCGTGAGCGAATCGACCCTGGCTTCCCCCGGACCAAGGGGCGGGCGCGAGCCCATCACCAAACCCACGCTTTTCAGGCGCCTGGCCGGCTATTACCTGGACCTGTTGGTGTCCGCCTTCCTGGCCTGGATCGTCTGCTTCACCTTCCGTTGGCAGGCCGATTGGAGCTCGCTGGCGCTGCTCATCCTCATCGCGGAGCTTTTTTGGTGCCGGGACAAGCTGAACCCCACCATCGGCGAGTTCTGCACGGGCATCCGTTACCTGACCTCCTCCTCGGCCCACGTGGTGGCGGACATCAAGATCGTGAACCCCAAGTTCAAGCTCAACGACTTCATCCTGCTGGCGGGCTTGGTGGAGATCACCCTGGCCTTCGCCTTTTTCTGCGGCTGGACTTTCCTGGACCAGGTGGCCTTCCTGCGCCTGACCTTCGGCCCGCCCCTGTCCTTGATCTATTGGACCCTGGCGGGGCTCCTTTTTTTCATGTGCGGCGCCTCCTTCCTGGGCGGCTCCAAGAACACGCCCTGGGTGGTGATCCTGGCCCACGGTTGGTTCTCCCTGGACTTATTCTTCAGCTCGGATGAGTGGGCCGCCCGCTTGCGGGAGGCCTTCGGCCCGGCGGGCCCCACGGCCTGGGCGGATTTGACGGGCCCCCACCTGACCGAATTTTTCTGCGCCTTGAGCCTCTACCTGATCGCCACCGCCTTCTTTTCGCGCCGCCACTGGACCCACTAGGAGCCTTGGCTTTTCCCCCAAATGGACTATAATTTCGCCCTGATCCCAAGGAGCGCCATGGAAGCCTACAACTTCGCCGAAATCGAGAAGCGCTGGAAACAATACTGGAAGGACCACCAAAGCTTCCACTGCGACCTCTCCAAGCCCCAGGACAAGTACTACACGCTGGTCATGTTCCCCTATCCTTCGGGCGACTTCCTGCACGCGGGCCACGGCCGCAACTACATCATCGGCGACGCGGTTTACCGTTATTTCAAGGCCCAAGGCCGCAACGTCCTCAACCCCATGGGCTTCGACGCCTTCGGGCTGCCCGCGGAAAACACCGCCATCAAGAAGGGCATCCATCCCGAAGATTGGACCCTCAAGAACATCGAGCGCATGAAGGGCCAGTTCTACGATTGGGGCATGGGATACGACTGGGACAAGGAGGTGGTGTCCTGCCTGCCCGATTATTACCGTTGGACCCAATGGATCTTCCTGAAGCTCTACGAGAAGGGCCTGGCTTACCGCAAGAAAGCCTATGTGAACTGGTGTCCCAAGGACATGACCGTCCTGGCCAATGAGCAGGTGGTCGATGGCGCCTGTGAGCGTTGCGGCACGGTGGTGGAGCAGAAGGACCTGGAACAATGGTTCTTCAA
>DATKNU010000048.1:0-24333 GCA_035541195.1 bacterium | reverse complement strand
TCCTGAAATTTTTCGAAGCCTTCGGGGAAGGCTTCGAAAAGAAAATCGTCCGAGCCCAGGGGCCCGGCGAGGAAAATTTTGGCCGCGGGGTTTCGGAATTGAAAATCCCCAAGCGTTTTTTCGATTTTACCCAGGAAAAATCCGGGGAACAAAAGATAGGGGGCGACCGCCCCGCCGGCGCCGAAGGCATCCTTGAGTTCTTCCAATTTTTTTTCCAGCGAGGGTTCCCCCACGCCGACGAAACAAGCTTCGACGCGGCACCGGGGCGCGGCTTGATGGAGAAGCGAGCGCATTTGCTCCAAAAGCATTTCAGGCTCCCGGCCTTCGGCTCCATGACCCACCAATAACAAAGGCGCGCCCTCCAAGGCGGAAAAGCCTGCTTCAACCAAGCGCTTAAGCAAAAGCTTGGCCAAGGCGGGGTGGGGTCTCAGGAAGGGGGCGACCTCAATTCGGCTTTGAGGTTTTTGCCCCCAAAGGGCTTCGACCATTCGCGGGATGTCTTTTTGCGTGTGGGCGCCGGGAAAGAGAAAAAGAGGGAGGACCCGCACGCGCCCAAATTCTCCGGCGGCTTTTTCCAACTCAGAAGCGAAGGAGGGCGCGCTTGATTCCAAAAAGCCGAATCGAACCTCGATCTCAGGATGCCGGGATTGATAAAGCGCCGCCAGCTTTTTCATTTCGACTAAGACCCTTGGGTCCTGGCTTCCATGGGCGACAAAAAAACGGCAAAGGGCGGGTTTTAAGGCCAAAGCGGGAGCCGCCTTGAAACCAAGGGGAGAAAGCTTGAAAGGAGCCAGGGGGAAGGGTTCACGGCGGCCTCGGCCTCGGGGTTAAAAACCGATTATTTCACCGGGGCCCGGGCAAGTCATCAAGAAAAGCCTTGGGGAAAATCAGGCCTTTTGGCGCATGTTGCGCAGGCGGGTCTTATAACGTTCGGAATAAATCTCCAAGGGTTGGGGCTTCAGGGGCGCCAGCCAAGCGGCGGCTTTGGATTTGGGTTTTCCGATTTGGCTCAGGATGCGGGTTTGGTGTCGGTAGGAATAATCCAGTTGGGATTGAATCCAGGTTTTGGTTTTCTTTTGGCGCAAGGCCCAGAGCAAGTAATGGTGGATCAAGATCTTATAAGGGAACTGGGTTTGCCACAGGCCCACCAATTTTTGGTTTTCCTCGGGGGACAAGCGGGGTTTGCCCGCGAATTTTTGGTAGAAGAGATGGAAGCGTTTCTCGAAGGACCCTTTTTGTTTTTCACAAAGGGTCTGCCAGGCGTGGCGCAGTTTGACCGATTTGCGGGAATAACCCAGCTTCAGGAAGTGGCCTTGGATCGTGTTGCGGTGGATCTTCAGGGCGGCGGCGGTCTTCAGGATATTGCCGTCGTAAATCACGAACCAATGGAGGAAATAATGCTTTTCCAAATCTTGGGGGAAAAGGCCCCGGCGCCATAAGCGATTGAGGGTGAGTAATCCGTCACGCCATTTTGGAATCGAAGGGGAATTCTTGGATTTCATTTGCAGGGCATTTGTAAACGATGGGGATGGGCTTGTAAAGGCTTACCCGGATGAAATCGCCGAAAAGAAGCGGCCCATTTGTCAAACGACAAAGGTGGACAACAAATTAAAAAAAAATATTTTGTTTTTTAGGCAATTTACTTTGGGGACAAAAAAATATAGTCGAAAACTTCAACCATGCCACGAACCCAATCGGGAGTCGCTCCGGCTGAAAAAAGGTTGGGCGGGCGGACGCCGACCGCCGGATTGTCGGGAATGACGGAATCAAAAAAGGGAAGCTTGAAAGAAAAGATGGCGGGAGGGCTTGAGTGGAAAAAAGCCGGGAGTTTTTATTCCGGATCAAGGGCGCGGGGCCCCTTGGGAGAGTGTGGGGCCGGCATTTGAAACCTTTATGTAGGGGGTCTGGGGGAAGGCGCCTCTGGGCGCCATCTCAAGATTGACCTTTTTCAGAGGGTTCGGATACAATTAGCCCTCTTTGCCCCCTCAGGGACAGACGTAATATAAAGGATAGATTGCATGAAAAGAACCTTTCAACCGAACAAGCGCAAGCGTCAAAAAGTCCATGGTTTTCGTAGCCGCATGAAGACCGTCGGTGGACGCCGGGTGTTGAGTTCGCGCCGCAAAAAAAGCCGCTTAAGGGTGAGCGTCCAATAGGACCTCGGTTGTTTCGCTTATGAAAAAGAAAAAATCGGGTTTTCCGAAATCCGAGAGGCTCAAACGGTCCAACGAGTTTAAGGCGGTTTTTGAGAAGTGCCGAAAAGTCGAAGACGCCGTTTTGGCCCTTTATGTGCAGTTAAGCGAGGATGTGGAGTTGAGGAAGTTCGGTGTTTCACTGGGACGGGCCCATGGAAAAGCCCATCTTCGGAACCGGTTGAAGCGCCGTTTAAGGGAAATTTATCGGGTGGAACGGAATCGTTTCCGGGGCGGCTATCGCATTGTTTTGCTCCCCCGCCGTGGAAGCGTTCAACGCACTTTCGACGAGCTGAAGCTCTCTTTTTTATCGCTCTCGACCAAGGCGGGCCTTCTTCCCCGGACGACGTCCTGACGGGTTTTCTCCAAAACCCGGGGACTTGATCCCCCAGCGGGATCCACTGGTGATGAAAATGGACAAACTGATGAAGCATGGGCTCTTATGGATGATCCGGGGATATCAATCGCTGATTTCGCCTTATTTACCCCCCGCTTGCCGCTTTTCGCCCACTTGCTCCGAATATACCCATCAAGCCATCCAAAAATATGGCGTTGTTAAAGGCCTTGGAATGGGATTAAAGCGTTTGAGCCGTTGTCATCCCTTGTCGTCCGGAGGATTCCACCCCGTTTCTTAAATTTTTAACGGGGGTTTTTTTGGACAATCAAAGCCGCAGGCTCATTCTTTTTATCGCCGTTTCGGTGGTCATTTACGTCATTTGCTACCGCTTCCTACCCCAACCCCCGCCGCCCGCCGCGGCGCCGGTGGCGAAGGCCCAGCTCCAACCCACCCCGGCTTTACCCCCGGTTAAACACGCTTCCCTGGCTTTGCCGGTTTCTTCGCGAGGTTCTTGGGCGTCCGCCAGCGTCACTATTTCCACCGACCTTTACACGGCGATTTTTTCCAACGAAGGCGCGGTGTTAACTTCTTATGAGCTCAAGAAGTATCCCAACCGTCAAACCGGCCAGCCGATTCAATTGGTCAATCCGGACCCTGGCCATCCCCGGCCCTTCGCCCTGGCAGATGATTCCCTGCCCGATCTGGCTTCCCAAAAATACGAGATCAAGGGGTCTTCCCAAACCCTCGCCAAGGGCCAAAGCGCCGACTTGGTTTTCCGCGCCCTGACGGCTTCGGGGACGGTCGTCGAGAAAAAGCTCCACTTCACCGGGGGCAGCTACCTGATCGGATTTGACCTGACCTTGGCCCAAAACCGGGGGCAGTTGGCCGCCAGCCCCTTGGAGCTTGAATGGGCGGATACCTTGGGCGTGGAAGAAAATACCGGGACCCAATCCAGGGTCCAGGGTTACCGGGTGGTCACGGCCGCCGGGGATCATTTGGATACCCAGAATGCCAAGAAGTCCCAAGAAAGTACCGAGATCCCCGCGCCCATCACTTGGACCGCCCTCTCCAACCAATTTTTTGTGGCGGCTTTGATCCCCGATGCTTCCACCGGCGGGGCTTCGGCGAAGGTGGTTCGCGATTTCAACATCTTCAAGGAACCGACTCCCGAGAACCCCAATCCGGGCCTGGATTTAAAAACCTTCGCGCCCCGGCCCTGGCTGGTCTTTCCAGGCCAAGCCCTGCGCGCGGGTGAGAGCTTCGAGCGCAAAGGCCAGGTCTTTTTAGGCCCCCAGGATTACTACCTGCTGAAATCCCTGAACTTGGGGCTGGAAAGCGTGGTGAATTTCGGAACCTTTAAGTTCATCAGCGTTTACATGCTCCAACTCTTGCGTTGGTTTGACGGCTTCTGCCACAACTGGGGCCTGGCCATCATCCTCTTGTCCATCCTGGTCAAATTGCTCCTGTGGTTCCCCACCCATTCCAGCTACAAGAGTATGTACCTGACCCAACAAAAGATGAAGGAGCTTCAGCCCAAGCTGGAAGCCCTCAAGCGCAAGTACGCCGATGACAAGGAAAGGCAGAACAAGGAAACCCAGGAACTTTACGCCAAAGCCGGCGTCAATCCCCTGGGCGGTTGCCTGCCCATGCTTTTGCAAATTCCCATCTTCTTCGCGCTTTATTCCACCCTGTCCCACAGCATCGAGTTGCGCGGCGCGGGGTTTCTTTGGCTCAAGGATCTGACCTTGATGGATCCTTATCACGTGTTACCCCTGCTCATGGGCGCTTCCATGGTGGTTCAGCAGCGGGTGTCCGGACAGGCCGCGAGCAACGCGCCTGGTCAACAAAAGTTTATGATGTGGTTTTTTCCGATCTTTCTTACGGTTTTCTCCTTCCAATGGCCCTCGGGGCTTTTGATTTATTGGGTGGTGACGAACCTGCTGTCGATCATTCAGCAAAAAGAAGTGAATCGGGAAATTAAAAAGGAAAAGAAGAAAGACGAGGCATAACTTATGAGACCTTATTCCAATCAAAACGGCGGCCGTTCCCAAGGGAACGGAAATGGAAACCGCCACTCCAGCGGCAACCGATCGGGGCAGGACCGGGGCGGGCATTTCAACCGGGATTCGCGCGAACATCGGGAAAACCGCGGCCGGGGCGACCGGGAAAATCGCGGCGGTTACGCGGGCAACAGCGCTTCGGGCCAACGCAGCCACGGCTTCAGGCCGGATCGCAATCGCAGTCATTCCTTCCGGGATCGGGACCGGGAACAAGCGGGCAACCGCGGCCATTCCCACCGCCCGGCGGACCGGGAGCATTCGGCCCCCCGAGGTCCCCGCTCTTCCTGGGTGGAAGTGACGGGACGAGGGTCCGAAGAGGCGATCCAGGACGCGGCGCGACGCTTCAACGTCAACCGCCACGACTTGAATATTGAAGTGGTGGACGAGGGCTCCAAGGGCTTTTTGGGCATCGGGTCCAAGCCGGCCCGGGTGAAGGTGGCCTTGAAATCCGGAGCTGTCATGCCCTTCGCCGAAGGGGTGCTCACCCGGCTGCTTCGGGCCATGGGCTTGCCCGACACGGTCAAGAGCCAAAAAGATTCGGACGGCAATTCGGTCTTGAACATCGAGGGGCCCTCCAGCGGCACTTTGATCGGCCGCCATGGCCACACCCTGGAGTCGCTCCAGTATTTGGTTTCCAAGATCGTCCAGCGCATGACGGGTGACGAACACGTCATGATCGTGGTGGACGTTGAAAATTACCTGGAACGCCAGAAGGAAAAGCTCAAGGAATTGGCTTTGGGGCTCGCCCAAAAGGCGCAGGAAACCGGAACCGAGATTCCCATGCGGCCCATGAGCTCCAAGGACCGCCGAGTGGTCCACATGACGCTCAAGGAGAACGAGCATGTGACCACCGAAAGCCGGGGCGAGGGGTTACGCCGCCGGGTGGTGATCGTCCCCAAGGTCAAGGCGACGGCTCCCGTGGCCGCCGGTGTGGCGGAAGGCGTGGAACCGGGCAATCAAGCCCCGCCCGCCGAAACGCTTCCCTATTCGCCCGAGGCCATGGCCGAGGCGGATTCCATCGGCAACGTGATGCCGCCGGAGCCCAGTGACGAGGATGACTCGCTCGGCAACCGCTGAGCCAAGCCAATCGTGGGGCCCCGGGGTTTTCCCCGGGGCCTTTTTTATTTCCCCCGGCCGTGGATAATCCCAGGGAAGGCAAGGAGGCGGATATGTATGAGTTGAACGACACGATTTGCGCCATCGCCACCCCCCCGGGCATGGGGGGGGTGGGGGTCATCCGCCTTTCCGGGCCCGGGGCCTTGTCCCGGGCGGGCGCTTTCTTGAATCCCGCCGCGCCCCTGGAAAAAAAGCGCGCGCTTCTTTTTAGAAAACTCGCGCATCCCCAATCGGGGGAAATTCTGGATGAGGCCTTGGTCTTGGTCATGCCCGGGCCCCATAGCTACACGGGGGAGGATGTGGTGGAGTTCCACCTGCACGGCAGTCCGGCCCTGCTCTCGCACCTGATTTCCCTTTTGACCGCCCAAGGCTTGCGCCTGGCCGATCCGGGGGAATTCACTTACCGCGCCTTCCGGGCCGGGCGGTTGGACCTGACCCAAGCCGAGGCCGTGGAACAATTGGTGTCCGCCCAGGGCGAGGCTTCCCGCCGGGAAGCCCTCCGCCATCTCACCGGGGGATTGGCGGCTTTTTTGGAACCGGTGGAAGAAGCGCTCAAGTCCCTTTACCTTAAGATTGAGGCAAGGCTCGAATTCTCGGAAGACGGCATCGCCCCGCTGGACCTGCCCCGGTTTCAAAAGGAAGTCGGGGAGGTTCAAAGCCAATTGGCCGGACTGCTTCAAAGCTACCAACAGGGCAAAATCCTCAAGGAAGGCTTGTCGGTGGCCCTGGTGGGTCCGCCCAATGTGGGCAAGTCGAGCCTGCTCAACCGGCTTTTGGGCGTGAACCGGGCCATCGTTACGCCCCAAGCCGGCACCACGCGGGATGTGATTGAGGGGGTTTTTCTCTTAAAAGGCGTCCCGGTCCGCTTTTTTGACACGGCGGGTTTGCGGGATTCCTCCGATTTGGTGGAAGCCGAAGGAATCCGCCGCAGTCGCCAAGTCTTGGATGAAGCCGATTTCATCTTTTGGATCTTGGATTCAACCCGCTCGGAAGAGTCTTTCCGGGAGTGGGAACGTCAAAAGCCGCCTTTGGGGCGCACTTGGTTTCTTTTTAATAAAGAAGACCTGGCGCCGGCGAAGGCGCCTTGGAAAAACTTCCCCGCGATTCCCGCCGAGAGGTGTCTTTCGCTTTCCTGCCAGGCGCCCCAGGGGCTCGATTCCCTGCTTCAGGCGATGGAGGGGTTGATCGAGGTTCCGGGCGCCTCCGAGGGCGTGCTTTTGACTTCCGCCCGGCATCAAAAGGAAGTATCCCAGGCTTCGGCGGCCCTCACCCATCTGGTGGGGTTAATCGAATCGGGGCAACCCTACGAGTTGTGGGCCGAGGAATTAAAAGAAGCCGCCTTGGCCATTGGGCGGGTGAGGGGCCGCAACCTCCCGGCTTCGGCTTTCGAGGAAATCTTCACCAAGTTCTGCATCGGCAAGTGATTTTAGCCAAACAATGAACAAAAAAAGTCCTATTTCGCCCGGGGGCCCCCATGTTCCACGTGGAACATCCAAGGCGCCTTCGGGCCCGCGTTGTGCGCTTCCCCTTCTTATGCTATAAGTTGCGGACCTTTCAATTTCGCGGGATGGTTCGCCTCATGTCTTTCCAATCGTCTTCTGTGTTTGACGTTATCGTTGTCGGAGCCGGCCACGCGGGTTGTGAAGCGGCCTTGGCTTCGGCGCGCATGGGGCTGTCCACCGCGCTTCTGACCATGAATCCCGACACCGTGGCCAAGATGAGCTGCAATCCGGCCATCGGAGGACTCGCCAAGGGGCACTTGGTGCGCGAGATCGACGCCTTGGGCGGCCAGATGGCGAAAACCTGCGACGCGACTTCCATTCAATCCAAAATTCTTAACCGCACCCAAGGACCCGCGGTCTGGGGCTACCGCGCCCAGGCCGACAAGGAACTTTATAACCAGGCGATGCGGGCCACCGTTTTTGCCCAGGCGAACTTGACGGTGAAGCAAGCCTTGGTGGAGCGCCTTTTGGTGGCCCAGGGGGAAGCGCGAGGCGTGCTGACCCAATATGGGGAAGAGATCCGCGCCAAGGCGGTTGTCATCACTACGGGAACTTTCCTAAACGCCTTGATGCACATCGGGGAAACTAAAATTGAGGGCGGCCGCACGGGGGAATTGACGGCCAAAGGCCTCTCCGCGCACTTGAGGGAGCTAGGTTTCGAGGTGGGCCGGCTCAAAACCGGCACCAACCCGCGGGTGAACCGGGATTCCATCGACTTTTCCAAGACCGAAGAGCAACGAGGGGACGCCGATCCCCAGCCCTTTTCCCATTTCACCACCCAGTTCCCCCTCCAGCCGCAAATCGCCTGTCATATCACCTACACCAACGACGGGACGCATCAAGCGATCCGGGACAACATGGCCCGTTCCCCTCTTTATTCGGGGGTCATCAAGGGCATCGGCCCGCGCTATTGCCCTTCAATCGAGGACAAGGTGGTGAAGTTCCCGGACAAAAACCGCCACCAAATTTTCCTGGAACCCGAGGGGCTCTCCAGCAACGAGTATTACCTCAACGGTCTTTCCACTTCCTTGCCCTTGGACGCCCAATATGCTTTCCTTCGCACCATTCCGGGGCTGGAAAGGGCCGAGATCGTCCGGCCGGGCTATGCAGTGGAATATGACTTTGTGCCGCCCACCCAAGTGCGCCACAGCTTGGAAACTTATCGGGTCAAAAACCTTTTTTTAGCCGGCCAAATCAACGGCACCTCGGGTTACGAGGAAGCGGCGGCCCAGGGCCTGATGGCGGGCCTCAACGCCGCGCTGGCGGTCAAAGGTTTGGCCCCTTTCGTACTTTCGCGTACCGAAAGCTATATCGGGGTCCTGATTGATGATTTGGTCACCAAGGGAACCGAAGAACCCTATCGCCTTTTTACGTCCAAGGCCGAGTATCGGCTGCTCCTTCGCCCGGATAACGCGGACCTAAGGCTGATGGAAAAGGGCCATGAGCTGGGCCTGATCCCCCGCCCGGCTTATGAAAAGGTGGTGGAAAAGAAATCCAAGATCGAGGCCGGGCTCAAGGCCTTTAAAACCCGGACCCTGCCACCGGAAGCGGCCCCCAACGAGGCTTTGAAATTGGCTTTATCGGACCGAGCCTTGAAGCTGGAAGACGTCATTCGCCGTCCCTGGATCCGTTATGAGGATCTGAGGCCTTATCTGGGGGCGGATTTACAACTGGATCCCGAGGTGGCTTTCCAGGTGGAAGTGGAACTCAAATACGAGGGCTATTTGCGCAAGCAGCGGCTTGAGATTGACCGGCAGGCCCGCTATGAGAACCTGGAAATCCCCCGGGACTTCCCCTACCTGGAAACCACAAGCTTTTCCCGCGAAGCCAAGGAAAAACTCAACCTCATCCGGCCCGAGACTTTTGGCCAGGCTTCCCGCATTCAGGGAGTCACCCCGGCGGATTTAAGCGTGTTACTTTTGGCCCTGAGCCGCTTTTCCAAAAACCGGCTTTCGTCCCTCAGCCCGGAAGCCTAGGGTGGGGGTAAAAGCCGCCGAACTGCGCCGTCTTTTCGAAGATTATTCCCTTTCGACCTACTTCCCCGAGTCCCAAGATGAATCCCTGACTTTATTCCTCGATCACATGCTCCTCTTGAATGAAACCTTGAATTTGACCAAATGGACTTCCCTCTCAGAGGTGCTCACCCATCATGTGCTCGATTCAGCCTTTGGCGTCCCCCTCATCGCCGCCTTAAAGCCAAAGTCAGGCGAGAAATGGATGGATCTGGGAACCGGCGGGGGTTTCCCCGGGGTTTTAGTTTTGGCGGCTTTCCCCCAAACGCGGCTTTATTTTCTGGACGCGGTGGCTAAAAAGGCCCGGGCGGTAGAACAGTGCTTGGCGGCGGCCGGATGGTCGGCAGAGATTCTCGCCGAGCGGGCGGAGGCTTTGGGCCGGGATCCAAAGACCCGGGAGGGTTTTGACGGCGTGGTGGCCCGGGCGGTAGCCGACCTGCCCGTGCTTTTGGAATACGCGGTTCCCTTGCTTAAACCCGGCGGCCACCTATTGAATTGGATGACCGCCGATCAAATCGAAAAAGTGGATAAATCCCAAAAGGCCCTTGCGGCGCTTCAGGCGAGAATCGTTGAAAGCCGTGAATATCGCCTGCCAAATCTCGACCAGTCCCGATTCATCCTGCTTGTGGAAAAGCTGGGGACAACCGACCCCCGCTATCCAAGGGCCGTGGGCCAACCTTCCAAAAGACCCTTGATCTGAAGTTCCCCCCGTCCCAATGTTCCACGTGGAACATACCCGTGGAGCCCATTTAAAAATGACTTAATTTTTGTGCTTTTTTTGAAAAAGCCATTTTAAAATAAGGGGAAATGTCCCGAATTAAAAATGAAAAGCCCTTTTAAAAAGTTTATAATGAACGGGCTTTTATTGAATGATTCCGCTTGAATATAAATAGGAAGGGCCCGCGGCGGTGCATGTCGGTTCCATCAGGCTTTCCCAGTTTCGCAATTACGAAGCCTTGGAAGTTTCTTTTCATTCCCGCCTCAACCTGATTTTGGGGATGAACGCCCAGGGCAAGACCAGTCTTTTGGAAGCGCTTTATTGTCTTTCGACGGCCCGCTCTTTCAGGGCCTCGGGCGACGAGGAGATGATCCGTTTCGGCCAGGACAGCGCCGGCATTGAGGGGCTCATCCATCGGGAAGAAGGCCAAGACCGGCTTTTTCTTGAGTTAAGGCGGGACAAAGGGAAGACGCTCACCCTGAACGGGAAGAAGCAAAAAAAACTTTCCGCCTTGTTGGGCCAAATGCCCGCGGTGGTTTTTTCGCCCGATGATTTGTTCTTGGTCAAGGGAGGGCCAGCCCTCCGGCGGAAGTATTTGGACTTAACGATTTTGCAGTTGGAAGGGGGCTTCTTGCCCCACTTTCAGCACTACGAGCGGGCGCTCAAACAACGCAACGCCCTTTTAAGGCAAAGGCCCGAGGGCTTGGAATCCCAACTGGGGCTTTGGGACGAGCCCCTGGCCGAGCATGGGGCGGCCATTTTGAAAAAACGGCTTCAGGTTTGCGGCGGCTTGTCGCTTTTGGCGGCCCAAGCCTTGACGGATTTGACCGGTGGTTTTGAGAGCTTTGAGTTGCGCTACGAAAGCCCCTGGGCGGGCGCGGACGCGGCCCAAGCGGACAAGGAGACGATCCTGCGGGCGCTGAAGAAGGCCCGCGGCGAGGAAATGGCCCGGGGCGTCACCGTCGTGGGCCCGCATCGGGACGACATGGGGCTTTGGGGGAATGGGGAACCGCTTCGAAAGTTTGGGAGCCAGGGCCAGCAACGCACCGCGGCCCTGGCGCTCAAACTGGCCCAGCTTTCCCTTTTGGCCGAAGGCTGTGGCACCGAGCCCTTGGTTTTGTTTGACGACGTGATGAGCGAATTAGATGAAAAGCGGCAGGCCTTTTTTCTGAACCGCTTGCAGCGGGGCGGCCAAGCCTTTCTGACCGGCACCTCGGCCCATGATTTCGCGGCGGCCTTGAAAGGCGCCAGGGTTTTTGAGGCCGAAGGAGGCCGCGTGAAGGTGACCCAAGAAGGCTCGGCGGGCCCTTCGTGAGGCGCCGCAAGGATTCGCCCCGTGAAGGGTTGGTTTCGCTCGGCGATTTGGTGGAAGGGGCCATCAAGGCCCTGGGCGTGCAGGGGGAATATGAGTCGATCCAGGTGGCTCAGCGCTGCCGGGAAATTTTGGGCGAGGCCGCTTCCAAGGCGTTGTTGGAAGTTTCCTGGTCCAAGGGCAAGGTGGGGTTGAAGTTCGACCATTCCATTTGGTTGAACGAGATGAACTTCAGGAAAGCCGAAGTCCTGGCGCGGCTCCAAAAAGACCTGCCGGGGCTGGGCATTAAGAGCGTCGACTTGGGTTTGGCGCGCAAACCGAAATCTTAGGACAAGAGGATCAAGGCCTTTATGGCGAAAAAAGCGGTGAAGACCAAGAGCGAAAAAACCATCCCGGCCGAAAAGGCCGCGGAAAAAGCCCCCCGCAAACCCGGGGAATACTCGGCCGGCAACATCACGGTGTTGGAGGGCCTGGAGGCCGTGCGAAAACGCCCGGCCATGTATATCGGCTCCACCGCCGGACCCGGCCTGCACCACCTAGTCTATGAAATCGTGGACAACTCCATCGACGAGGCCTTGGCGGGCCACTGTGATTCCATCGAGGTGGTCATCCATTCGGACAACTCGATCTCGGTCACCGACAACGGCCGCGGCATTCCGGTCGACATTCATCCCACCGAAAAGATCTCCGGGTTGGAATTGGTCCTGACCAAGCTCCACGCGGGCGGCAAGTTCGATCATGACAGCTACAAGGTCTCGGGCGGTCTGCACGGCGTGGGCAGTTCGGTCGTCAACGCGCTTTCGGAGTGGATGGAAGCCGAGGTGCGCCGGGACGGCAAGATTTGGGTGCAAAGCTACAAGCGCGGCAAGCCCGACGCCAAGGTGCGCTCCACGGGCGAGGCCAAAAAAACCGGCACCAAGATTTCCTTTCTCCCGGACAAGCAAATATTCACCGAAACCGTCTTTTCCTACGACATCCTGGCCAAGCGCCTGCGCGAACTGGCCTTCCTCAACAAGGGCATCTACATCAAGCTGGTGGATGAGCGGGGCAAAGGCAAAGAGTCCATCTTCCAATACAACGGCGGCATCATCCAGTTCGTCAAGCACCTGAACGAAACCAAAGAACCGCTCTTCGCCACGCCGCTTTACTTCGAGAAGGAAAAGGACCGCGTGGTGGTCGAAGTGGCCATCCAATACAACGAGTCCTACGCGGAAACCGTCTTCTCCTTCGTGAACAACATCAACACGGTGGAAGGCGGCACCCACGTGCAGGGTTTCCGCTCGGCCTTGACCCGCACCATCAACGACTACGCCAAGAAAAATTCCATGATCAAGGAATCCGATCCCCCCATCACGGGCGACGACGCCCGCGAAGGCCTCACGGTGGTCATTTCGGTCAAGGTGCCAGATCCGCAATTCGAGGGCCAGACCAAGACGAAGCTGGGCAATGGGGAAGTGGAAGGCATCACCCGCCAGGCCTGCAACGACGGCTTAGGGACATTTTTTGAGCAAAATCCGACAGTGGCGCGCCGCATTGTCAACAAGTGCCTCATGGCCGCCAAGGCCCGCGAAGCCGCCCGCAAGGCCCGGGACCTGACGCGTCGCAAGGGCGCCTTGGAAATCTCTTCCTTGCCGGGCAAACTCGCCGACTGCCAGGAAGAGGACCCGTCCAAGAGCGAGCTTTACTTGGTGGAGGGCGACTCGGCCGGCGGCTCGGCCAAGCAGGGAAGAAACCGGAAATTCCAGGCCATCTTGCCCCTGAAGGGCAAGGTCCTCAACGTCGAGAAGGCCCGCATCGACAAGATCCTGAACAACGACGAAATCCGCACCCTCATCACCGCCATGGGGACGGGCATCGGCGAGGACGATTTCTCCGTGGAGAAGGCCCGCTACCACCGCATCATCATCATGACCGACGCCGACGTGGACGGCTCCCACATCCGCACGCTGCTGCTGACCTTTTTCTACCGCCAAATGAAGCCCCTGCTTGAGAACGGGTACATCTACATCGCCCAGCCGCCGCTCTACAAGGTCAAGCGCGGCAAGAAAGAAATGTACCTGCAGACCGACGCCGACATGACCCGCTTTTTGCTGCAGGAAGGCATGGAAGGCGTGCGCTTGTTCCGCCTGAAGGCGAAAGCCCGCAGCGAGTTCCCCCAGGACAAGCTCAAGGACCTGGTGTCGGACTTGGTCAAGATGGAATCCATCGGCGCGGCCCTTTCCAAGGCGGGATTGAACCTGCGCGAGTTTTTGGAAGCCCTGACCGGCAAAAAAAAGAAGCCCGTCTATGAGATTGAAAGCCCCTTGGGCATCAAACACGCCTACACCGAGGGCGAAAAGGACGATTTGGTCGAGCGGGAACAACAGAAGCTCAAGGACATGAAGAAGGCCGCCGAAAAGGGCAAGGCCGTGGAAACCATGGACTTCGTGTACGACACCAACCAAAACGTGAAGGACATGGTGCGGGTCAAGGTGATCAAGGACATGGCCGAGGTCAAGCAGCTCGAGGAAGTCCTCAAGCGCATGGAAGGCCGCGGGGTGGAAATCACCGAGCTTTTCCCCGAGGAAAAAGGGGATGACCTAAAACCCAAGGAAGTCAAACCCCAATACGTCATCCAGCACGGACAAAGCGAGTACTTCCTGGAATCCATGTATGAGGTCGTGGAAAAGGTGAAGGACTTCGGCAAGGAAGGGCTGGCCATCCAGCGCTACAAAGGCTTGGGCGAAATGAACCCGGAACAATTGTGGGAAACCACCATGGATCCGGAAAAACGGACGCTCCTGCAGGTGAAGTTGGAGGACATGGTGGCCGCCGACAAGACCTTCGATGTGCTCATGGGCGACCAGGTGGAACCGCGGCGCCATTTCATCCAAACCTACGCCAAACAAGTGCGCAACCTCGACATTTAACTTTTAACCGACTCAAAGGAAAACCATGGCCAAGGCCAAAAAGAAGAAAGACAACCAAGAGATGCCCGAGGAAAACCCGAAGAAGGGCGTTCCGGCGCAGGGCGCGCCCTCGGGCGGCGACGGCGGGGACATGAACCGCGGCCATATCGTGGCCACGGACATTGAGGAAGAGATGAAGGATTCCTACCTCGATTACGCCATGAGCGTGATCGTGGGCCGGGCGCTTCCCGACGTGCGCGACGGGCTCAAGCCTGTCCATCGGCGCATCTTCATGGGCCTGCACGACCTGGGACTGACTTCCCGTAAGCCTTACCGCAAATCCGCCAAGGTCACCGGCGACGTAACGGGGAACTACCATCCCCACGGCACGGCCTCGGTGTACGACTCCATCGTGCGCCTGGCCCAGGACTTTTCCATGCGTTATCCCCTGGTGGACGGCCAGGGCAATTTCGGCTCCATCGACGGCGACCCCCCGGCCGCCGAGCGTTACACCGAAGTGCGCATGTCCCCGCTGGCCGAGGAACTGCTTCGCGACATCGACAAGAACACGGTGGACTTCGTCCCCAACTATGACAACACCCGGGAAGAGCCCCTGGTGCTCCCCAGCGCTTTCCCGAACTTCCTGGTCAACGGCGCCCAGGGCATCGCGGTGGGCATGGCCACCAACGTGCCGCCCCACAACCTCACCGAGGTCATCGACGGGCTCACCCATTTGATCGACAACCCCCAGGCCACCGTGAAGGAACTCATCGGCTTCATCAAGGGACCGGACTTCCCCACGGGCGGTTATATCCTGGGCCGGGACGGCATCGTGGAAGCCTACACCACGGGCCGCGGCAGCGTGCGCATGCAGGCCAAGGCCTCCGTGGAGGTCGACAAGAAGGACCGGGAACGCATCATCGTCTCCCAGTTGCCCTTCCAGGTGAACAAAGCCCAATTGATCGAGAAGATCGCGGAGCTGGTGCACGACAAGAAACTGGAAGGCATCACGGACCTGAGGGACGAGTCCGACCGCGAAGGCATGCGGATCGTCATCGAAGTCTCGAAGAACATGAACGCCCAGGTGGTCTTGAACAACCTGCTCACCCAGACGGCCCTGCGCACGTCGTTCGGCATCATCATGCTGGCGCTGGTCAACGGCCAGCCCCGCGTCCTCAACCTCAAGGGACTTCTCTTCCATTACCTGGAACACCGCAAGGAAGTGGTGATCCGCCGCACCAAGTTTGACTTGGACAAGGCCGAGAAGCGCGCCCATATTTTGGAGGGCTTGCGCATCGCGGTGGACAACCTGGACAAGATCATCAAGACCATCCGGGCCTCCAAAAACACCGAGGAAGCCAAGAACGCCCTCATGACGGGCTTCAAGCTTTCCGCGCTCCAGGCCCAGGCCATCCTCGAAATGCAGCTTCGCCAGCTCACCAACCTGGAAATCAAGAAGATCGAGGAAGAGTACCTGGAGATCATCAAGACCATCGAGCGCCTGAAGGGGATTTTGGCCTCGGAGAAAAAGCTCTGGCAGGTCATCAAGGAAGAGCTGCTCGACATCAAGACCCGCTTCGGGGACGCGCGCCGCACCGAGATCATCGGCAAGGCCGAGGACATCAAGGTCGAGGACCTCATCGAGGATGAACAGGTGGTCATCACGGTGTCCCACGCGGGCTACATCAAGCGCATGCCCGCCGACACCTACCAGAAGCAACGCCGGGGCGGCAAGGGCGTGGCGGGGGCCACCATGCGCGAGGAGGATTTCATCGAGCGCATGTACACGGCCTCCACCCACGATTACCTGCTGAACTTCACCACCTTCGGCAAGGTGCATTCCATCAAGGTCTACGAGATTCCCGAGGCGTCCCGTTACGCCAAGGGCACGGCCCTGGCCAATATCCTCAAGCTCGACGAGAACGAGAAGATCTCGGCGGTGCTTCCGGTGAAGGAGTTCAACGAAAAGCTCAATGTGATCCTGGGCACGGCCAACGGGCTCATCAAGAAAACGGTCTTGACGGCCTTCGACAAGCCCCGGTCCGGCGGCATCATCGCCATCACGCTGGACAAGGGCGACAAGCTGGTGTCGGCCCACATCACCGACGGCAAGCGGGACCTTTTCCTGGCCACCAAGCAGGGCAAGAGCATCCGTTTCCATGAGAAGTTCGTGAGGGAAGTGGGGCGCGCCGGCAAGGGCGTGCGCGGCATCAAGCTGGGCAAGGGCGACGCGGTCATCGGGCTTGAGATCGTGGACACGGCCAAGTCGCTCCTGACCTCCACCGAAAAGGGCTTCGGCAAGCGCACGAAACTCAGCGCCTATCGGCCCCAGGGCCGGGGCGGCAAGGGCATCCTGAACATTAAGACCACCTCCAAGAACGGGATGGCGGTGAGCATCGCCGTGGTGGGGGATGAGGACGAGATCATCGCGATGACGGCTTCCGGCAAGGTCATCCGCCAACGCGTGAAGGAAATCAAAGGCACGGGCCGGCTGGCCCAAGGGGTCCGGCTCATCAAGTTGTCCGACGACGACCGCCTGGTATCCGTGGTGAATGTGCCCAAGGAAGAAGAAAACGAAGGAGCGACGGGTGAAAAGTAAGTATTTCCAAGTTTTCCTGCTGATCGGTCTTATTCCGCTTTTGGCCTTGGCGGGTGTTTACGCCTGGTCCGTGGTGAACGCCCCGGCGCCGAAATCCGGCGCCTCCACGCCGGCCGCGGCGGGCCCGGCCTTGAACCCCGCCACGGTTCAGACCGAAATCAGCACCATTTCCTCGTCGCTTTATAACGACCTGAAAAAAACCCACGATGACACCACCACCCTGCTGGAGCACCACGCGGACACCGATCTGGCGGCCTTTGTCGTTTCCCATCCGGGGGTCAGCGGCGTCCTGGTGGCTTCCATGGACGGCAAGACCCTGCGGTCCATTCCGGCGACGCCGTCCCTGGTGGATCCTTCCTATGGGGCCTCCGACGAGTTCAAGAGCGTCACCGACCACCTCAAGAGCCAACCCGGCGGCATTTACCAGTTCTACACGCAAAAATTCTCGAGCCCGGCCTTCATCTTCGCGCTGGATTTTTCGCCCACGACCCTGGGGGAGACGGTGTTCGATCTCTCGGCGCTTTTCAAAGGCGCCAACCTGCATGGGGGCGAGGCTTATATCCTGGACGGCAAGTCCGGCCAATATCTATACGCCACCAACCCGGCGCGTTATTCGCAAACCTTCAACAGCGCCCAAAATCCGGCCTTGGCGAAGGTTCAATCCGACCTCTCGACCCAAACCGGCGGCGTGGCCGAGGGGCCGGGCACCACGCTTATCTACACGCCTTTCCTGAATTCCTATGGCGTGGTCGAAGAGATCCCCTCGGCGGCCTTTGTGGCGGCGCCCGCGGCCACAAAGGCCGAGGAAGCCGGATCGCCTTTGGAACAATTGCAAACGCCCGTCACCCTGGCGGCGATCATGGCCTTGGCCTGGGTCTTCCTGATGTTCGCCGTAGGGCTGAATCTCATCACGGGCCCCTTGAAGAAGGCCCGGGCCGCGGTTTTGGCCGCGGTGCAAAGCGGCAAGTCCATCGGCCCCGAAGTTCTCCAGCAATTCGGGAAGGATGAGGTGGGTCAAATCGTCCAGGCCGCGTCCGACCTCTTGAAAAAGATGGAATCCGAGAAGACCGAATTGGAAAGGGACAAGGAAGAAGCCATCCGCCAGGCGCGGGCCTTGATCGAGAACAAGAATAAGGAAGCCCAGCAGATCCAGCAACAAGCCGAGGGCATGAAGAAGAACCTGGAATCCACCACCCAACAGCTTAATGACAAGCTCAAGGAATTGGAGGCGCTCAAGGGCATGGCCGAAGGCCTGCGGGGCCAGACCGAGCAGTCCAAGGCCGACAACGCCAAGCTCAAGACCCAAATCGCCACCCTGGAAGCGGCCCAGGGCGACGCCCAAGCCAAGATCGCGGCCGCCGACGCCAAGATCAAGGAAACCGAGGCCAAACTGTTGCAGGCCCTTTCCACCGCCTCCCCCTTGCAGGTTTCCCAGGTCCGGTCCGCGGCCATCAAGACCATGGCCGAGGAGCTCAAGACGACCCTGGGCATCATCAAGGGTTATGTGTCCTCGGCTTTGGGCGCCACCCAAGGCGGCATCAACGAGAAGCAGCAGGAATTCCTGGGGATGGTCATCAACCGCAGCGCGCGGCTCGAGAAGTTCATCAACGATCTTTTGGACATCTACCAGGTCGAGATCGAGCAACAGGACGCCAAGACCGAGGAAGTCAACCTGCCCTCCGAAATTGAGGGGTTGGCCTTCAATTTCCAAGCCCAGGCCGAGGTCAAGAACATCAAGATCAAGGTGGAAGGGAAGCCCGGCCTTGCCAAGGTGCCCATCGTGCGCCGCCGCTTCAACCAGCTGTGGAACATCCTTTACCTTCAGATCATCAAGGACGCGCCCCGGGGATCCACCATTTCCATTTCGCTCGAGCCTCTGGGCGACATGGTGAAGGTATCGGTGGTCGATCCGGGCTTGACGGTCAAGCCCGAGGGCCTGCCCAAGCTTTTTGACGAGTTCTACGACCCCAAGCATCCCGCTTCGCCCCAATTGGCGGGAACGGGGCTTAAGTTCGCGCTGATTAAGACCATCTTGGCCGCCCATGGCGGCGGGGCGGTGGCCGAACCTTCCAATCCCGGCACTTTGCTTCTTTTGACTTTCCCCACAAAACGCAAACCCGCGGCCGCTGCCGCCGTTGCCCCCGCGGCCGCCAAACCCGCTATGCCTGTGATGGCGCCTTCTTCGGGGACTTCGCCCCTCTCAGGGACTCCGCCCGGAGTGGTTCCCAAGGCTCCGCCCTTGGCTCCCACGCCGGGAGTGGCCGCCAAGCCCGCTTTAGGCGTTCCGCCGCTTGCGCCTAAGCCGGGCGTGCCGCCAGTGGGAGCCGCGCCCAAGCCGGGGCCCACGCCGGGTGTTTTGGATTCTTTGCTTTCCGGAAATATTCCGCCGGCCACAGCTCCATTGGGGACTACAGCCCCTTCGGGGACCACGGCTAAACCGCCGGTTGCTCCCGCGGCTCCTTCCCCCTCCGGGACGGCCCCGGCAGGGATCCCGCCCGCCGCTAAACCCGCGGTGACGCCGGGAGCCTTGGATTCGCTTTTGGCGGGGAAGGTTCCGCCCCTCTCCCCCGCGCCGGCCGTTCCTCCGTCCGCCCCCAAGCCGGTAGGCATTGTACCGCCCTCACCTTTACCGTCTCCCGGGACGCCGGTTGCGCCGCCAAAACCGTCGGCTCCTCCAGTGGGAGTGCCGCCCGCCGGGCCTTCTCCGACGGGGGCTTTGCCTCCGCGTCCTGCGGTTCCTTCCCCTTCGGGGACGGTGCCGCCCCTGTCCCCTCCAGGGACTGTGCCCCCTGCGGGGACTTTGCCCCCACGCCCAGTCGTTTCCCCCGCGGCGCCCGCAGGGGCGCCGCCGCGTCCCGTGATGCCGCCGACTCCCGGCGTTCCTCCGGCCGCGCCCCGTCCGCCTATGCCCGGTATGCCGCCGATGGGAGCCGTGCCCCCTGCGGGGACTGTGCCCCCCGCGGGGACGCCGCCCGTGCCTCGTCCGCCGATGCCGGGTATGCCGCCGATGGGCGCCGCTCCCCCAACGGGAGCCGCGCCTGGGGTTCCCGGCGCTCCACCGCTTCCACGTCCGGTGACGGCGCCTGGAGCGCCGCCTGCGCCGCCGAAGCCGCCGGTGGTGGTGCCTACGTCCATTAAGCCCACCGCGCCGCCGGAAGGCATCTTGGATTTGGATAATTTGGACAGCTTCAAGGTGGACGACGGCAAACCGCCGGCTCCCCCGGTGCCCAAACCCCCCGCGCCTCCTTCAATGGATAAACCCATCGTGAAGGGTAAAGAAGGTGAAGGCGAGATCATTGAGTAGCCTTTTCACCCGGGAATTTGGCCGCTAAACCATGATCCATCCCAGCCGCAAGGCCCTGTTCGTGGTTTTTTTCTCCCTGGTGGGCGTCATGATTTTGGCGCTCATCGCGGGGTTCTTCACGGACGGGCCCAAGCTTTTAGCCGTGGTCCACAGCCTCAAGACCCCCTCGATCTTGCTGGCCTTGGGATTCATGGGATTGGCTTATTTCGCGCTTTGCATGTCCTTTCACAGCCTCTTCGCCATCACCCACTATCCCATTCCCGTCCCGCGCCTTTTCATCATCACCTTCATCTCGGCGACTTTTAACTACATCATTTCCTCGGGCGGCATGTCCACCATGGCGGTTCGGTCCTACCTTTTGAAACAACAAAAGGTGCCCTACTCGGTCAGCATCCCGCTGTCCTTCGCGCAAAACACCATTTTCAACGTGGTGCTTTCCTTCGTGTGTTTGGGCGGGCTTTTGTACCTGCAGACCCACCATGAATTCAACGGCGGCCCCATCCAGGCGATGGTTTGGAGCTTTATGGCGGGCCTGGTG
This sequence comes from bacterium, assembly GCA_035541195.1. Classification (GTDB taxonomy): domain Bacteria; phylum Oederibacteriota; class Muellerivitia; order Muellerivitales; family Muellerivitaceae; genus Muellerivita. The sequence continues at coordinate 3,755 of DATKNU010000048.1, read as the reverse complement.
GGGGTGGTGGCGGTCATGGTTTTGGTTTTTTTCAACAAAGGATTCCGGCGGGTCGCCTTAAGGGCCCTGATCCAAATGGGAACCTGGGTGAGCCGCCGGGTCTTCAAGAAAAGCCTGAGCCCCCTGCGCCTTTGGGCCACCCGGCGCAAGGTGGAAGGCGCGGTGAAATACCTGCACCAGGGTTGGGGACGTTTGGCCCAGGTTTTTTTCTGGGTCAGCATGGATTGGTTCTTCACGTCCCTGACTTTGTTTTTTTGCTTCCAAGCCGCGGGCCTGGATCTGACCTTCGGGCTTCTTCTGGTGGCCTTCGCGGTGATGTTCCTCACCTCCACCGCCAACCTGGTGCCCGCGGGGTTGGGGGTGTCCGAGGGGTCTTTGGTGGGGGTCTGCTCGGCCCTGGGCATGGACGTCAACCACACCCTGGTGGCGGCCCTGCTTTTTCGGGTCATCTTTTTCTTCATCCCCTTGGCCATCTCGACCGGGCTTTATTTGGATACCATGCGGACCCTTTGGAAAAACCAAGCCCAAGCCTAAAAACCCCCTTTCTGGCCTGCAAAAACACCAATTTTTAGGCCTTTTCTCGCCCCAAACCCCTTTAAGTCACAAATGGCCAATATCCGCGTCTAAATTAGGAGAGGATCTATGGGATTATTTTATATTACTTGACATGAATAGACTCATATTATATATTTTAATCGTTAGATAAAAAGTGAATGAAGACATGGGTCTTCAAAGGAGTCCAGTCATGGAAAAGTTTCCCTTTTTGAGCGAGGAAAAATCCCTCGGAACCTATCTGAAAGAAATCGCCCGGGTCGAGCTTTTGACCCCCGAGCAGGAAAAAGAAATCAGCGAGGCCGCCCGCAAGGGCGATGAGAAGGCGCTCACCCGATTGATCGAGGCGAACCTGCGTTTCGTAGTGTCGGTGGCCAAGGGCTACCGCAACCGCGGGCTTTCGTTTCTTGACCTCATCAATGAGGGCAACCTGGGGCTCATGAAGGCCGCCCGCACCTTTGACCCGGCTCGGGGCGTCCGGTTCGTCTCCTACGCCGTCTGGTGGATCCGCCAGTCCATTTTGGCCGCCATCTTGGATAAGGGGGACATCGTGCGCATTCCCCAGAGCCAGACCAAGAAGATGCGCAAGATCGGCAAGAAACTCGCCGAACTGCAGCAAAAGGCCGGCGGGGAACTCTCCGACCTGGACGCCATGAAAAAGGCCGACATCGACCGCAAAACCTTGAGCGAGGTGCGGCAATTCAGCCACGGCTACCTGTCCTTGGACACCACCAAGGTGGGGGACAGCGAGACGCCGATTTTGGATTTCCTGGCGGACCCCAAGGACGCCGAGCAGTTCGAGAAGCAGCTCATGGACCGGGACTTGACGGGCAAGCTCACGGGGCTTTTGGGAGGGCTCGATCCCCGGGACGCGAAAATTTTGTCCTGGCGTTACGGGTTGGACGGCAAGGGGGCGCGCACCTTGGATGAGATCGGGAAATCCCTGAGCATCTCCAAGGAAAGGGTGCGCCAGATCGAGGAGCGCGCCATGCGCAAGATCCGTTCCGTGGAAGGCGTGGAAGAACTCAGGGATTATGTGGCGTAAGTTTTAAATCGAAGGCCGGTCCCCCAAGGGCCGGCCTTTTTCTTTGGATAAGGAACCATGGACCTCTCACCCGAACACCCGGTTTACACCATCAGCGTGGTGGCCCATCTTTTGGGCGTGCATGAGCAGACCTTGCGCCAATACGAGCGCCTGGGGCTGATCGCGCCCTGCCGGACCCTGCGCCGCACCCGCATGTATTCCCAGGCCGACGTGGAGCGCTTGGAGGCCATCAACTATTTAGTGAAGATTTGCGGCGTGAACTTGGCGGGGGTCAAAATAGTGGTGACCCTCTGCACCCATCACCCCGACCTGGATCGTCTATTACGCAGGCGGGAAATCGCCCCGGAAACCATCCGGGAAAAGCTCGCCGAATTAAATTCGAAAAAGGATGGACCGCAATGAAAAAATCCCGTGTCTTCAAGGGTTGGACCGCCCTCGTCTTGGGATTGGGTTTAAGTTTCGGACCCGTCGCCCAGGCCTTGGCCCTGGATTTAACCCAGGCCCAAGAAGCCCCCGTCAAGCTGGGCGCCAACAACGCGGCCCTGGCGCTCCAAAACGCCTTCATCGATGTGGCGGCCTCGGTCAGCCCGGCGGTGGTCAACATCAGCTCCGAATGGACGGAAGACGTCCAAGGCTTCAGCCAATTCGGCAACATGAACGACCTGTGGCGTTATTTCTTCAATGGGCCCAATGGCGGCGGCATCCCCCAATTCAAGCAAAAGCAGCGCAGCCTGGGTTCGGGTTTCATCGTGACGCCCGACGGCACCATCGTCACCAACGCCCACGTGGTGGGGAAGGCCGAGAAAGTCACGGTGACTTTCGAGAACGGCACCACCTACCCCGCCAAGATCATCGGCAAGGACACCAAAACCGACATCGCCGTCATCAAGATTTCCGACGGCAAGAAGACCTTTCCCACGGTGGTCTTGGGCGACTCGGATGCCTTGAAGGTGGGTGAATGGGCGATCGCCATCGGCAACCCCTTCGCCCTGGACCACACGGTGACCACCGGGGTCATCTCGGCCAAGGGACGCAGCGTGGAGATCAGCGAGGGCGGCGGCGCCCAGAGCTATATCCAAACCGACGCCTCCATCAACCCGGGCAACTCCGGGGGGCCGCTTTGCAACATTCAAGGGGAGGTCATCGGCATCAATAGCGCCATCTACAGCCAATCCGGCGGCTCCATCGGCATCGGCTTCGCCATCCCCATCAACATCGCCAAGAAGGTGGCCGACGATCTGGTGAACCAGGGTAAGGTCATTCGGGCGGGTTTGGGCGCCGTGGTGCAGTCCCTAAACCCCCAAATGGCCAAGAGTTTCGGCCTTTCGTCGACCCAGGGTGCGCTCATTTCCAACATCAATCCGGGCAGCGCTGCCGAGAAGGCGGGCCTCAAGCCCGGGGACATCGTCCTTTCCATCGACGGAAATCCGGTGGATAGCTCCAACGACTTGGTCACCAAGCTTTACGCCTACACGCCCGGGCAGGTGGCGCATCTCACGATCCTGCGCAACGGGGCCCAGAGCCAGGTCTCGGTCACCCTGCAGACCCTCAAGGACACCGCGGCGCAACCGGGGGCTTCCGCCGACAACGGTGGGGAGGACAACGCCGCCGGGGATTCCGGCAGCAGCCTGGGGCTTTCCTACCAGGACCAAACCCCCGATATCCGCCAGCAATTGCCCGAGGGGGCGCCCAAGGGCCCGGTGGTGACCGGGATTGAGCCGGGAAGCCCCGCCGCGGGCTCGGGCTTACAGCCGGGGGACGTGATTTTGAAGGTGGGGAACAACAGCCTGGTCTCGGCCAAGCAGTTGGACCAGATCCTGAAAAAGTCCGACCTCAAGGACGGCGTGCGGCTCTTTGTCTGGCGTAACGGCGTCACCCTCTATACCTTCCTGCAGGACAACCCGTAAATGAAATAAAAAAAGCCCTGCGGCCTTAAGGCCGCGGGGCTTTTTGTTTTTAGGTTAGGCCGTTCTCGTCAAAGGCGGTGGCCGTCCTCGTCAAAGGACTTTACCGAGCCGTCGGTGTAAGTCACCGTGATCTTCCATCCGCCGGCGCCGGACTGGCTGTAAATCACCGTTTCGGCGTTGGAGCCTAGGAAGACCGTATGGAAGGAGGGGGGGACGGCGGTGTCGCTCAAAAAGGCGTCCCGGCTGTCCCC
>DATKNU010000047.1:0-10575 GCA_035541195.1 bacterium | reverse complement strand
GGTGGGGAACCGGGAAGGTTTCCCAATGAGGAAAAACCTGAAATTTTTGGCCCTTTTGGCCCTTTTGGCGCCGGGGTTCCTGGGCGCCCATCCCCTGCCGCTTTCCTTGAAGGACAAAGCCCTTTACGTGCCGGGGGAAGTTTTGGTGGCCTTGAAAGAGGAGGCCTCCCCCCAATCCCGAGCGCGGGCGCTGGGGCTGGCCGGGTCGGCGCAAGGTTTAAGTCGGGCCGGTTTTTATAAGATCAACCTCCATCCGGGCGCTTCGGTGGAAGCCGCCCTTGCCCAGCTTCAGGCCGAGCCGGCGGTCAAGTCGGCGCAGCCCAACTATTATTATTACGCCCTGGGCTGCTCGAACCCCCCTACGGATCCCTATTATGTCGGCTCCTCCTCGATAATCCAAACCGCGGCCTATTGGCCTTTCCAAAAAATCAGCGCCCCCGCGGCCTGGAGCACTTTCTGCGCCCAATACACCAGCGGCTCCGTGACGGTGGCGGTGATTGACTCAGGAGTGGATTTCTCGAATTCGGATCTGCCGGCCTCGGTGATGGTGCCCGGCATCAATACGTCCAATTCGGTGAGTTCTCCGGTGACAAACGCCATTACCAACGATGATTTCGGCCACGGCACCTTTGTGGCGAGCTTGATCGCCACCCAATGGGATGGGGCGGGGATGGCGGGTTTGGCCGGGATGCCGGGGGTCGTGAAGATCATGCCTGTGAAGGTCTTGGACAATCGGGGCGAGGGAACCACCGAAAGCATCGTGGACGGCATGGATTACGCCTTTCAGCAGGGCGCGCGGCTTTTAAACTTATCCCTGGGCGGCCCGTCGGACGGCTTTGAGCAGGCGGAAATCCAGTTTCTCTTGGCCAATAACTGCGTGGTGGTGGCGGCGGCGGGCAATGAGTCCTCCGCCTTGGATTACCCGGCCGGCTATCCGGGCGTGGTGGCCGTGGGCGCCACCGACGAGAACAACCAACCGACCTTCTACAGCAACTTTGGGCAAGGGTTGGACCTGATGGCGCCCGGCGGGGCCGCGGTTAGTTTCGTCCACGATCCCCCCATTTATGATCCCAACAGCGACATCCTGGGGCTTCTGACGGCGGCCACCACCATTTTCGTGCGCTCGCCCGACAGTCATTACGGCACCGGCGCGGGGACTTCCTTTTCCACGCCCCTGGTGACCGGCGCGGCGGCCCTGCTTTGGGCCCTGAACCCCGGCTTGACGGGTCTTCAGGTGGTGAACCGGCTCATCAACAGCGCCGACAGCCTGAACGGCAATCGGGGATGGGATCCCCATACGGGTTACGGTTTGCTTGACGTCAACCGGGTCCTTCAGCCCAATGGCGCCCAGGTATCGGCTTACCTGAATACTTTCAACAGCCCCAATCCCTTTTCCCTCCAAAGGGACGTGACGACCAACATCACCTTGGCCATCAGCCAACCCGAGCCGGTGGAACTGGTCATCCGGGATGGCGCGGGACATGAGGTGTTGCGCAAGGATTACCAGCCTTCCCAGTTGAACAACAATCCGGACAACCCCCAATTCAAGTCCTACTACGTCGCTTGGGACGGCCGCAACGGCTCAGGCAACCTGGTGGCCCCGGGCGTCTACTTTTACAGCGTGAGCGCCGGCGGCGTGACGGGCCGCAATAAAATCGTTGTTTTAAAGGGCTTTTACACGGGGCCCCGATGAAAGGCAAACTTCACGGGTGGGTTTGGGGGGGCTGGCTCTGCCTTGGGGTTCTGGGCGCGATTGCGCCGGTGGGCGCGGCGGATAACGCCGGGCAAAATCCCGCGGCTTATTTGGAACTGGGGCCCGGGGGATTGACCACCGCCATGGGCGGCGCCGGAGGCGCCCTTCGGGGCGATTTAACCGAGGCTTTCTTCAATCCGGCGGGCCTGGTGGCGCTTCCAAACACCCAAGTCGAGTTCGCCCGCAGTTTGCTTTCGCTCAACCGGGTGATGGATTATTTCGCGGTGGGTTCCAACTACGAGAAGGCTTATTATTTCGGCTTGGCCTTGACGGATTACAGCGCGGGCAACGACCTTCAAGCCCGTTCGGGCCCCAGCGCGGATCCGGATTCGGTTTTCTCGGACCTGAACCTGAACTTGATGACGACGATCGCCTTCCCACTGGCCCCGGACTTGGATTTTGGCTTCAACTTGAAATTGTTCCTTCAGGCCTACACCTTGGCGGATCTGCCCACGGGTTTCGGTTTGGGGGAGGACTTGGGGTTCCAAGTCCATCCGGACGCGGACACGGTTTGGGGATTGACGATCAAGGACCCCCTGTCGGATTTCCTCTACTCGGACGGGACCGAGCACTTCTTTCCCCGCGGCTTTCGGGTCGGCTTTTCCCGCCGCTGGGCGGATGGGCGGGTGAAGTGGGACCTGGATCTGGAATGGCGTTCGGACCTGGGTTGGGTGCCCCATGGAGGATTGGAATGGCGGCCCGCGCGGGCCATCGCCCTGAGGGGTGGCGCCTGGAGCGGCCTCGACAGCGGGGAATGGGGTTGGGGCGCCGGGGTGGGGATTTTTCTTGGCGTGGCGGGCGCGGTCGGGGAACTGGACTACACGCTTTCCCCGGACCGCTTGGACGCGGATGGGTTGCTTCAACAAATCTCGTTGGTGGGAAATTTCCAATAAGCCGCTTCGCCGGGAGGGAAAAGCCTTGGACTTGAAAATGAAAAATTACCTGGAGCTCTGCCGGCGCCTGGGCGTGCGTTACCTCTCGCCCCGGGCTTTCCAGGGGCCGAAAGCGGTGGCGAGCCCGGCCGAACCGGCGCCCGCTCCCCTGGCGCCGTCCCTCCCGAAACCTTCGGCCCCCGCGCCCCAGCCGGGCGCCGCGCCCTGGATGACCGCCGCGCCCGAAGGCGAAAAGGCCCGCGCTTTGGCGGCTTTTGACCGGGAGATTTGCGCCTGCCAAAAATGCCCCTTGGGGGCGACGCGCCGTAATTTTGTTTTCGGCAGCGGCCATCCCGAAGCCAAGGTGATGTTCGTCGGGGAAGCGCCCGGCGCGGACGAGGACGCCCAAGGCTTGCCTTTCGTGGGCAAGGCGGGGCAGCTCCTGACCAAGATCATCGAGTCCACCAAGGCCTTCAAGCGGGAGGAGGTCTTCATTGCCAACGTGCTCAAGTGCCGTCCCCCGGGAAACCGCACCCCCTTGCCCGAGGAAGTGGCCCAATGCCGCCCCTACCTGGAGGAGCAGATTAAGATCATCAAGCCCCGGCTCATCATGGCCCTGGGGGCCAGCGCGGCCCAAGCTTTGCTCCAGACCGATGAATCCGTGGGTAAATTGCGCAATCGTTGGCACGATTTCGGGGGGATTCCCCTGAGGGTGACCTATCACCCGGCGGCGCTTCTGCGCTTCGAGGGTTATAAAAAAGACGTTTGGGCTGATATGAAGGAATTCACCGCCAAATATTTGGAAACCCCTTAAAATCCCCGCTTAATCAGCCGTTAAGATTTTGTTAAAATGCCCAAAATCATCCTATTTTGTCGAATGCGCGTGTTAAACTCTCGCATCTTTTAAGCCCTTTTTTGAGAGACTTCTTTTTAATGAAACCCCCAAAACCTACATTACTACTGCCTGCGCTCCTGGCGTTTTCCCTGGGTTTTGCCGCGGATCTAAAGGCTCAATGCGCCATTTCGTTTGATAATAACGCATCGGTCGCGACCGGAACGGGCGCGACCAACACGGCCACTTTCCCTGTTACTGTGGGGACTGGCGCAAATCGGCTTCTTTTAATCCAAATATCCACCAGCGGCGCCACGGTCAATACGGCCACTTCGGGTTACAACGGCGCGACGGGGAATTTAACCTCGATTGCCTCCGTGAACGCCGGGGGACGTACTTTGGCGACCTTGTTCCTCCTGAACCCGGCTTCGGGGACGCACAGTGTTGTCTTGAATTTAAGCGCCAACGCCTCGTTTGTCGCTATTGCCACCAGCTATTCAGGAGTTTCCCAAACCGCGCCTTCCACGTGGAATGTGAATACCGTTCGCGAGGGGACGGCGACCGCCAACTATTCCATCGCCTTAAACACCACGACTGCCGGTAGTTGGATGGTGGATCAGGTGATCTGCAACAGCACGACGGCGGCCATTACCGCCTCCGGGCCTTCCCAAACCGCGGTCACGAACGCTTCGAACGGTACCTTCAGCGCTAACGAGGATTTTCTTTCCGCGACGGGCAGCCCGGGCAACTTGACGGCTCTTCTCTACGCGATTAACACCGCGGTCACTGGCAATTTACAGGCGGTGGAAATACTTCCGGTACTCTGTACCCCAACGCCCACCCCGACATTAACCCCCACGGCGACCTTGACCTTTACCCAAACCATTACTTTGACCGCCTCGCCGACGTTCACCCTGACGCCGACCGATACACCGACAGCTACGACGACCCCCACGACCACGCCAACCGTCACCTTAACCTTCACTCCCACGGTCACCCTGACGCCGACGGATACGCCGACGGACACGCCGACTAAAACTCCCACGGTGACTTTGACCTTTACGCCGACCGCCTCGCCGACGGATACGCCGACCGTGACCCCCACGACAACGCCGACGGTGACCCTCACCCCGACGGCCACGCCGGAAACGGTGGCGTTGGGAGATCCGGGGCAGGCGACGGTGGCCACCCAAATCCCCGGGGCCAATGGGGTGACGGTGATCCAGTTCAGCTTGAACAATACGGGGGCGGTGGGGGTGACCTTGGGATCCTTGACATTGGGGATCCAGGACCCGGGGACGGCGTCCAGCGACATCGGGGTGGTGAGGCTCTACAAGAGCGGGACGCTTTTGGCCACGGGTTCCTTCCAGCCGGGGGACAGCGTGGTGAGCTTCTCGAAGAACAGCCTGGATACGGTGGCTTCGTCGGGGACGAACCAGTATGAAGTGACATACGACTTCACGGCGGGGGCCTCGACAGGGAGCTACGCCACCAGCATCGTGAACGCGGGGGTGGTGGGGGCGACCAGTTCGGGGAACCAGATCACGGTGACAGGCGGGCCGGTGTCGGGACCGAGCGTGACGGTGGCGCAACCCACGGCGACCTTTACCCCGACCACGACGCCCACGACCACGCCGACGGTCACCCTGACGGCGACCGATACGCCGACCAAAACGCCCACAGTGACCCTGACCACTACGCCGACGAATACGCCCACCGATACGCCTACTTTTACGCCGACGGTGACCCTCACCACCACGCCAACCGTCACTTTGACGCCGACGGACACGCCGACCTTGACGCCCACGGTGACTTTGACCTTCACCCCGACGGTCACCTTAACCTTCACCCCCACGGTTACCCTGACGCCGACGGTGACCCTGACCGCCACGCCCACGGTCACGGCCACGCCCACGGCGACCCCAGGTTCGACCTTGAACTTGTCCTGGAACGCCAAGCCTTCTTCGCAAACTTATGTGTTTAATAAGGCGAACGCGACCGGCATCCAGGTCTTGCTTACGGCCACGGGCAACCAGCCGGTGTCGGTGTCGGGTTTGACCTTTACGGCGGGCGGCAGCATGACCGCCACCGACGCCTCGAACCTGAGGCTTTACGTGGATACGGGGGCCAATGAAACCAACGGGGTTTATAACGGCTCCGGGCCGGGGCCTTTGGCGACCGTGGCGGGGTTGACGGGGAATCAGGCTATTTTCAGCGGGATCACGGGATTGTCGGTGGCGCCGGGGGTTCCGGTGACCCTGCTATTGGTGTTTGATTTGAATTCGCAGAACGGCGGCACTTTGTTTGACGCCATCGCGCCCTCGGATGTCGCGTCCTTCGCGCAGGTGAGCGGCGTGGCCTTGGGTTGCCAGGGAAGCCCGATCAACGGCAATACCCATGTGGTGGTGGCGGCCACGCCCACCGTGACCTTGACGCCGACCCAGACCCCCACCACCACGCCAACCGTCACCCCCACGACGACGCCCACGGTGACCCTGACCACGACGCCCACGGTCACGGCGACGCCTACATCGACGCCTACGGACACACCCACTTTTACGCCGACGGTGACCTTGACTACGACGCCGACCCTGACGCCGACGGACACGCCGACCAAAACCCCCACGGTGACCTTGACCGCCACGCCGACGACCACGCCCACCCTGACGCCCACGGCGACCTTGACGGCCATCCCCATGGACCATTTGGTCTTCTTGTCCTCGGGGCCGGTCACCGCGGGCACCCCCGGGCCGGTCACCATCCAATTGGACGGCGCGACCCCTGCCCCGGTGACGGCCACCAGCGACCTTTCCATCAACCTTAGCTCGGATTCGACCGGGGAAAACAGCTTCTCGCCGGCCGTGACCGTAATGGCGGCGGGTACCAGCCAGGTGGTGGTTAATTACAAGGATTACCGTGCTTCCACGCTGGTGACTTGGACCGCCAACGCGGCCCTGCCGACGCCCAACGCCTCCCAGGGTGTCTCGGTGGTGGCCGGCGCCTACACCAAGCTGCAGTTGCTCTTCCCGGGACAGGTTTCGGACCCGGGCCACCCCAGTACGGACGCGCTGGGGCATTTTGGCGGCGCGGGCCAAGTGGTGGCCGACAATTCGATCCCCCTGACGGTGACCGCGGTGGACGCCTTCTTCAATCCGGTTTCCTCGAGCGATACGGTCAATCTGACCAGCTCGGACGGGACGCCCGAATCCCCCGCCGCCTTGGTGTCGGGCACGGCCACGGCGCCGGTGCTTTTCTTCAACGCGGGGGCCCAAACCATCACGGGCACCGACGGGGCCAAGTCGGGCTTGAGCGATTCCATCCTGGTCTTGGCGGCCGCCAACAGCCCGGCCTTGAACCTGACCCATGTTTCTCCCGCCCTCTCCACGGTGGTGTCCGGGCAGACGGCGGTCCCGATCTTTGACTTCACCTGCCGGATCCCGGTGGGCAACAAGCCCATCAGCCTGACGAGCTTGACGATTGAGGCGCAGGACCAGGCCGGAAACCCTGAAAACTTAGATTCGGCCCTGACCAACATGCACCTGGGGGGCCAGACGACGGGCGTCCCCGCCGGCGCCACCTCCATGGTGGTGGGGGGGCCGGTGTCGGTGGACTCGGCGACGACCCAGTCCGTGACCTTGACCGCCGATATCGCCGCCAGCCCCACGGCGAAGACCATGCGGCTTTTGGTGTCGGGAGGGTCGGTGACCGAGCAGGGCGCCTCGCCGGGCGCGGTGACCATTTCCACCGTGGGTGATTCCACGGGCTTCCCCATGCCCTCCAATTTGATGGTTTTCTCCAATGGCGCCTTGGCCCAAACCTACGGCAACTATCCCAACCCCTTCCACGCGGGGACGGAGGACACCACCCTCGAGTTTTACCTGCAGGACCCGGCCACGGTCTCGCTGGAAATATACGACGTGGTGGGCAACCGGGTGGTTTCGCTCCTGAAGAACACCGCCTTGGGCGCGGGCATCCAACGCGTTCCCTGGGACGGCAAGAACGGCATGGGCGCCCTGGTCTTGAACGGGGTTTATTTCGCCCAGCTGGACGTGGACGGCGCCAAATTGCTTTTGAAAATCGCGGTGGTGAAATGATGAAAAGGCTCAAAGCGTTCCAATTGTTGGCGGGCATGATGGCGGCCGCCGCGGCGCAGGCCTATGCCCAGGACGCCGGCGGCGTGGTCTCGCCTTTTGAGATGGGGGGCTCGGCCCGGGCCTTGGGCATGGGCGGGGTCGGCGCGGCTTTCGCGGGCGACGGCGGCGATTTTTTGCTCAATCCGGCCACGCTGGCCACCTTGGCCAACCAGGAAATCCTCACCTTCCATTCACCGTTGCTGGCCGACGCCTCTTATGACGCCTTGGGTTACGCCCTTCCCGTGGGCGGGCGCACCAGTTTCGGCTTGGCCTTGGAGCGCGTGTCGGTGTCGGGCATCCTGCAAACCACCGACAGCGTGAGCCCCACGGGCACGGTATCCGACGAGCAATTGCAGGGCATCCTGGGTTACGGGTTTGAGCTGGAGGGGGGATTGAGCTTGGGCGGCAGCGTCAAATATATGCGCCAGACCCTGGGAAGCTACCAGGCCGGCGGCATGGGCGCGGACGCCGGCGTCCTTTTCCAATTGAGCCGCTCCGCCAAGGATTACGCCGTCTTCGGGATCAACAATATTTCCCTCGGGCTCTCGGTCTCCAACTTGGTGGCGCCTGAAATCCACTTGTTCGAGGGCGCGGACAAGCCCGCGCGGGTTTTGCATCCGGCTTTTTCCTACCGCTACCAGGCCCTGGACCAATCCAACTCCCTTTGGCTCGGGGTGGAGGGCGCGATCCTCAGCGGCCAAAGTTCCCAGGTGCAGGCGGGGTTGGAATATGGCTGGAAAAACACGCTTTTCGCCCGGGTGGGTTTCGACGGCGTCAGCCCCACCGCCGGGGCCGGCCTTCGGTGGGACGGCTTGGAATTCGACTATGCCTTCAATCAAAGGGATTTGGGGGCCCTGCAGCGCTTTTCCCTGACCTACAGCTTCAACCCTTACCATAACCCGCTGGACAATCAGAAGATGAACACCATGAAATTCATCGCCAAGACCTATGACCGGGAAAATGAGTATGACGCGGCCATCCAGGCCTGGAAGAGCGAGTACAACCAATTCCCCGACGACGGTGAGGCGCCCGAGGCCATCCGCAACCTGGAGGACCGGCGCCAGAAGGCCATCCAAGGCGATTTGCGGGAAGGCCGGGACGCCCTGGATTCGGACGACATGGACCGGGCCATCCGCGCCCTGGCCCACGGCCTGAGCCTGGACCCCACCAACCCCTCGATCAAAAAAATGCTGGGCCAGGTCAACCGGGAGATGGTGTTGACGTCCAATTACATGCGGGGCACGGAAGCCTATAGCCGGGAAGACTACAAGACCGCCGTGCGTTACTTGGGCGTGGTTTATGACCTGCAACCGGGCTACCGCGACACGACTTTCCTGTACCACGACGCCCAAAGCCATTACCTGCCCCTGGAGAGCATGGACAAATCCGCCACCGACCACTACGCGCTGGGGGTGAACGCCTATATGGCGGGCAAATATTCCCAGGCGATCTCCGAATGGCAAAAAGTGCTGGAGCAGGAGCCCAAGAATTACCTGGTGCGCCGCAACATCGAGCAGGCCCGGCAGTTGATGGATTCCCAAACCACGCCCCAGTCGGACAACGGGAATAAAGGAACGAAGAACTGACCATGGACCTCAAGAAATTCATCCCTGATTTCACCGAGCTCATCCCCCTGCTCCGGCCCCGACGCCGGGTCTTCCGTTTGGAGGTGCCGGCCAAGGAAATCGAGCTTTTGGCCATCAAGGATTTCATCCAGCGGGTCTGCGACGCGGCGGGTTGCACCTCCAAGGAAACCTCCAGCGTCAAGCTGGCCGTCGACGAGGCTTGCAGCAACATCGTGCGGCACGCCTACCAGGGCATGGAGGGCGGCAAGATCATCCTGGAGGCGGGCATCGGCCAAAAGGACATCCGTTTCGCGATCACGGACTTCGGCAAGTCCTTCGACTTCCGCAAGATCGAGGCGCCCGACCTGAACCACTACGTGGACATCGGCAAAAAGGGCGGCCTGGGCATCTTCCTCATCAAGAAGATCATGTACAAGGTCGACTACCGCTCGAAAAACGGCCGCAACGACCTGATCCTTTTCCGCAAATTGTCCCAGGCCCCTCCGGTGAGCGCCCTGGCCGCCGCGGGCAGCAAGAAAATCTCCATCTCGGCCAAGTTCACCCTGATGTCCACCGGGTTGATCCTGCTTTTGATCGTCCTGCTTTACATCTTCCTCAGTTTCCGCAACCAAAACTTCATCCTGAGCCAGCAAAGGGACAAGGCGATTTCCCTGACCCAGGCCATCGCGTCCCAGGCCGGCGAATCGGTGACGCGCAAGGACGACCTGGGATTGGACCGACTGATCGCCCAGATGATCCAAAGCGACGCGTCCCACGTGTTCGATTACGTGTTCATGGTCAACCAAGACGACAAGTTCCTGGCCCACTCGGACTTGAAGCAGACCTTCAAGGACTACCAGCGGCCCCCGGCGGTGAAGCCCGTCAAGGCCGGCGGCGTGAAGGTCTTCAAGGTGAAGACCCCCCGGGGTTGGGTGGATGAGTACGTGGCCCCGGTCTTTTTCAAGGGCAACCTAGTGGGCGAGGTGCATTTGGGCGTGGACCGGGCCGCGCTGGACCGGGCCCTGGGGCATATGCGCGCCGACTTGGTGCAGATGATCTTCATCTTCTCGGTGGTCATCATCGGCGGGCTTTACCTGCTGTCGCTCATCGTCATCCGGCCCTTCCGCAAGGTTTTGGCGGGGGTCAACGCGGTCAGCTCGGGCGATTTCAACGCCAAGATCGAGCTGGACACCAAGGACGAGTTCGGCCAATTGGCCACGATTTTCAACGAGATGACCGTGAAATTACAGGAGTCCCAGAAGGGCATGGTGGAACAGGAGCGCCTGCAGAAGGAAATGCAGGTGGCCCAGGAAATCCAGCATACCTTGCTTCCCAGCACCTTTCCGGAGATCGAGGGCTACGAGATCGGGGCCACCTACCGGGCCGCCAAGGAAGTGGGCGGCGACTATTACGACTTCTT
>DATKNU010000046.1:0-8537 GCA_035541195.1 bacterium | reverse complement strand
CGACGGTGACTAACACCCCGACCGACACCCCGACCGTGACGGACACGCCCACCGTGACGGCGACTAAGACGCCCACCAATACGCCGACGGTGACGAACACCCCGACGGATACCCCGACTGCTACGCCGACCACCACGGCGAAGGTGACGGATACGCCGACGAAGACGCCGACCAATACGCCGACGGTGACTAACACGCCGACCGACACCCCGACGATCACCGATACGCCCACCGTGACGGCGACCAAGACCCCGACCAATACGCCCACAGAAACCAACAGCCCCACCGCGACCAATACGCCGACGGATACGCCCACGGTCACAACCACCTTTACCCCCACCAATACGCCGACCGATACGCCCACCGCGACGGCCACCAACAGCCCGACGGATACGGCCACGGCCACCGATACGCCGACCCAGACGCCGACCTTTACGGTGACGGATACGCCCACGGATAGCCCGACCGCCACCCCGACTTTGACGCCGACTCAAACGCCCACCGTGACCGACACCCCCACGTCCACGCCGACGAAAACCCCGACGGATACGCCGACCGTCACCAACACGCCGACGATGACTTTGACTCCCACGCTGACCTCCACGCCCACGGCCACCCTCACCCCGACCCAGACTCCGACGGCCACCGCCACCTTCACGCCCACCTTTACCCGGACGCCCACGCCGACCTTTACGGTGACTTTGACCCCCTCCAAGACGCCTACGCCGACCAACACTTGGACGCCGACCCTGACCTTCACGGCGACGCCTACCTTCACCTGGACGCCCACGCCCACGTCCACGCCTTACGCCTCGCTGGATAAGACGGCGTCCGCGTCCACCGCCCATGGCGGGGACCTTTTGACCTACACCTTGACTTACGCCAACCTGGGTAGCACGACGATCTTCAACGCGGCGGTCACCGACATGTTGCCCGCCGGGCTCAGCTATGTTTCCGGATCGGCTTCCAATGGCGGGACTTACGGCGCCGGCAAGGTCACCTGGACGATCCCCACCTTGGACCCGGGCGCCACCCAGGTTCTCACCTATAAGGCCCAGGTGGGCTTGCAGGTGCATTCGGGCGAGGCCTTGGTGAACCATGCCTGCTTGACTTACGGTAACGTGACGACCTGCGCCTCCAGCTCGGTGACATTGGTAGGCGATTACGTGATCAAGGTTTCCATCTACAGCGCCTCGGGTGAGTTGGTGAAAACTCTGGACGTCTTTGAGTTAGAACAGCCCATCTCCAACTTCTCCCTGGTCAACAGCGTGCTGCGCACGGACCAAGACCAAGTGCAAATCCTCTATCAGGGAATGTCGCTCGGTGCCTGGGACGGCACCAACACGCAGGGGGATAAGGTGACCAACGGGACTTACTTCATCCAGATCAACAGCACGGACCCCTTGGGAGTCACCACCAACGTGACCCAACAGGTCACCGTGCTTTTGGGCACCAATACCATGCAGTTCACGGTCTTTAACAGCACCGGGGAAGCGGTCTTGAGCCTGTCCGAGCAACAGATCGAAGCCCTCCTGGGCGGTCCCCTCCAGACAGCGGATTTTGACTTGGGCGCCGCGACCTTCACGCCCCGGGTTATTACACCTTCTTACTCGGACCCGACGGGGTCGGATACCTCGGTTTTGATCACCCTGGGGTCGGGCCGCAGCTTCCGGTGGAGCGGCGTGAACGACGGCGGGAGGATTCTATCCTCGGGTGAGTACACCTTGACCTTCCGGTCCCAATTGTCCGGTAAGGCCGAACAAAACGTGAGCGATCAAGTGACCCTGCTGGACGCGGCCGCCGCGCCGATCGAGAAGGTGGTCCTGAAGCCCAACCCGATTTACTTGAACCAGATCCAAAAGGTTTACTTTGAGCTTCAATTGAACGCGCCCCAAGCGGACAACGTGCGCGTGAAGATCTATACCTTGGCCGGTGAATTGACCGGGCAAGTGCTCGTGAATGACCCGGGGAACCTGAACCAAGTGACCTGGGACTTGACCGGCGTCAATTTGGCCAGCGGCATGTACTTCGCCGACATCGAATTGCGCGAAGGCGGCCAGCTTTTGGACCGCAAGATCCTAAAAGTGGCCATTCTGCGCTGAGGCCGGGACTGATGTCCCAGCACGCCTAGGCTTGTGTCGCGGTTTGAATCCGCGACACCGGCAGGCCCTAAGCCTCAGTGCGGCTTGAATCGCGCCAATGCTTTGAGGCATTGGCGCCTCCTGCGCTGAGGCCGGGACTGATGTCCCAGCACGCCTAGGCTTGTGGCGCGGCTTGAATCCGCGACACCGGCAGGCCTTAAGCCTCAGTGCGGCGTGAATCGCCAGGCTTTTCCCCTTAAGTCCTTCCTGCACCCTCAATTCATTTGGCCCGGGCCCTTTTTTCTGGGATAATGGCGCGTTTTCGAAGCTTTTGAGGCCTTCATCCCTAGTCCCTTGAGGAGCCCATGCCCCAGCCGGCCCGGAAGTCATTGGTGTTAAAAAACTTTCAACGCGTCCTGGGTTATGTTTTGGGGACCTTGAGTTGGACCGCCGGATTTCATTGTCTGGAAGGCGGGGAAGGCGATCACTTGCGCCTTGGGGCGGGCGCTTGGAGCCGGCACCTGATCAAGCTTTTCACTTGGATCACGGCTTTGGGGCTCTTGGCCCGGGCCTGGCCCGCTTACCGGGACTGGCTTTTGGGCGCCGCTTGGCTTTCGATCACCCTGGCTTTTTTAGTCAAGGGATTGATCTTCCTTTACTTGCGGGTTTTCGCGCCTTCCAAACTTGTGGATTTGGTGCCCGGCACCCGTCATTTTCTATGCCCCCAATGCCTGCAGAAACAGGTTTTCCGTTTCACGCCGGTTTCCTTCCGCTTTGGTTTTTTCGTCACCTATCTTTGCCGCTATTGTTTTTGCCTGGTGGACGGCCGGGGGCGGCAGATTTTTTTTCCCTCGACGGTTTCTTTTCGTCGGGCCTCCATCTTCCTTCCGCGGCTGATGCCGGCCTCCTTCGTGGCCATTCTCGCCGGCGGGTGGGCCTCGGCTTGGATTTGGGCGTGCTTGAACCGTCCTTGACCCTTTTTCGCCTTCTGATTTAAAGTAATTTGGTTGTTCCAATTCCGGGGGGATGGTTTGCGAGACAAAAGACGGTGGATTCTGGCGGCCTTGGCCCTCGGGTTCGCGCCTGGCGCGGCCTGGGCCGCCCTTGATTTTGGCACCCTGGCCCCCGATTTGAACTCAGCCTATGGCGGCCAAGTCGATTCGCTTTATGGCCTGCTTTTCAAGCTGGTCTTGTTGCTTTTCATCGGCACCCAAGGCGCCCTGGCGCTCTTTGTCCTTTTATTCCGCCACAAGAAGGGAAGGGCCGCCCTTTACAGCCACGGGCATCCGGCCGCTGAGTGGATCTGGACCCTGATCCCGGTGGTCCTCTTGACCGGCCTTTATTTCCAGCAAAAGAAACTCTGGGATTTGATGCGGGGACCGGCCCCCGGGGCCGCACCCCTAACCGTCCAAGTTTTCGCCGAGCAATTCGCCTGGCATTTCCGCTACGCGGGTCCCGACGGGGTTTTTGGGACGGCGGATGACTTCATGACGGTCAACCAGATGCATGTGCGGGCGGGGGAGAATGTTGAGATCCACGAAAGCGCCAAGGACGTCATCCACAGCTTTTTCATCCCCCAGGCCCGCTTGAAACAAGACGCGGTCCCAGGCATGCTGTCCAGCGCTTGGTTTGAGATGGACAAGGTCGCCTGTTGGGACCTGAAGCGCCAAACCCTGGTTTATTTCACGCCGGAAGAATTGAACCCCAAAAAAGTCGCCCTGGAAGGTTTTGCCTTAAACGCCCAAAAAAAAGATGCCACCGGCGAGAAAAGCTACCGCTACCTTCCTTTCGGCAAGGCCTCAAAGGTGGACATGTTATATGAGGGGAAGATCGTGAGGCTTCCCCCGGGTGACGCCGATTATGTGCAGTGCCCGGTGGAGATCGCCTGTTCCCAGCTTTGTGGCATCGGCCATTACCGAATGATCGGCTATCTTTACGTGGATACGCCGGAGACTTACAGCCGTTGGTGGAAGCAAATGGTGAAGGACAAACGCCGGGATGACGAGTCCAAATGGACGGGGATTTGGGACAAGGACTATCCCCAGTTCAACCAGCCGTGACAAGGAAAAGCGCTTGAGCGAAACGACCCTTTCCCCATCCTCCCAAGGTTTTTTCCGCCGTTTTTTCTGGCCTTCGGACCATAAAGTGGTGGCTTATCAATATTTCGTCACCGTGGCCCTTTTCATGGCCCTGGGCGGCTTTTTGGCCATGTTGATCCGCTGGCAATTGGCCTACCCGGGCGCGCCGGTGCCCCTCTTCGGCGCTTTGATGCAAAACCACTTTTTCTTCGACGGCGCGGGACGGATCTCGCCCCAGGGATACCTCCAGCTCACCACCATGCACGGGACCATCATGATCTTTTTGGTCATGATCCCGCTCCTCACCGGCGGGTTCGGCAATTACCTCATCCCCCTGCAGGTGGGCGCGCGGGACATGGCTTTCCCCTTTTTGAACGCCCTGGCCTATTGGATTTACCTGGCGGGGGGACTGGTGCTGTTCGCCTCCTTTTTCCTGGCCCAGGGCGCCTCGGAGGCGGGTTGGACGGCTTACGCGCCCTTGAGCGAGGTTTCCACCGCCACGCCGGGCTCGGGGTCGGGCCAGGTCTTTTGGCTGATCGGTATCTTCTTGGCGGGCTTTTCCTCGAGTCTCTCGGGCATGAACTTTTTGGCCACCATCGCCAAGATGCGGGCCCCCGGCATGACCTGGGGGCGGCTGCCCATGACCACTTGGTCCCAATTGGTCACGGCTTTTTTCCAAGTGCTGGCCACGCCGGTCTTGGCCGCCGCGGTGAGCCTGATGTTCATGGACAAGGTCTTCGGCACCAGCTTTTTCCTGCCGACGGGCCTGCACGACAGCGACGATCAATTGATCGGCGGCGGGGGCGGCGGCCATCCGCTGCTGTGGCAGCACCTTTTTTGGTTTTATTCCCACCCGGCGGTTTACATCTTGGTGCTGCCCGCCATGGGCATTGCCTCCGACCTGATTTCGACCTTCGCCCGAAAACCGCTTTTCGGCTACAAGGCCATGGTGGCGGCCATGACGGCCATCATGGGGCTGGGATTCGTGGTCTGGGGCCACCACATGTTCGTGTCGGGCATGAGCCCGGCCATGGCCACGGGTTTCGCCATGACCACCCTGCTCATCGCGGTTCCCTCGGGGGTAAAGGTCTTCAATTGGCTGGGCACCCTGTGGCGCGCCAATATCCACCTGACATTGCCCATGCTTTACGCCTTGGCCTTCGTCTCCATGTTCATCGTGGGGGGCTTGAGCGGGATCTTCATGGCCGCCACGCCGGTGGATGTTTATATCCACGACACCTACTACGTGATCGCCCATTTCCATTACGTGGTCTTTGGGGGATCGCTTTTCGCCTCTTTCGGGGCCATCCATTATTGGTTCCCCAAGATGACGGGCCGGATGATGAACAACAAGCTGGGGCTGGCCCACTGGGCGATCTCCCTGCTGGCCTTCAACGGGACCTTTTTCCCCATGCACCTCTTGGGGGAGGGGGGCGAAATGCGGCGCCTGGCGACCTCCACCGAGTACCAATATCTCCAGCCGCTCCAGCATTGGAACGTCTTCATCACCCATTCGGCCTTTCTTTTGGGGGCCGCCCAGTTTATTTTTTTAATCAACCTGATTTACAGCCTGCAAAAGGGCGAGAAGGCCCCGGCCAATCCCTGGGGCGCCAACGGCCTGGAATGGACCATCCCCTCGCCGGCTCCCGCGCATAATTTTGAGAAGATCCCAAGGGTTTACCGTGGGCCCTACGAGTACAGCGGTCCCGAGGCCGCCAAACTGGGGCGGGATTGGATCGCCCAAGACGAGGAGCCACCCCGATGAGCGCCAAGACCGAAACGCCCCAAAGGGCTGAGCTCGTGGCCTTCGGCATGTGGCTTTTCCTGGCCTCGGAGGCCATGTTCTTCACGGCTTTTTTCGCCATGACGATCATCATGCGCGTGGCCCATCCGGAACTCTTGGCCCCCCGGCCTTTGGGACTGGGGTTGGCCCTCGTTAACACCGCGGTCATGGCCTTGAGCGTCTGGACCATGGTCGGGGCCGTGAAAAAAGCCCGGCTTGGGGAATCGGCGGTGGCGGCGAGGAATCTTTCATGGACGGCGGTCCTGGGACTTCTCTTCCTGGGCGTGAAGGCGGCGGAATACGCCGGGGAAATTCATGGGGGCAAACTGCCTTCCACGAACCTTTTTTTTGGTTGTTACTACACCCTGACCGGTTTTGAGGGCCTGCATGTCTTGATCGGCGTGGGGGTGCTTGCGGTTTTGGCTTGGCGGGCGAAGCGGGGGGATTTTCACCCGAATTTCCACAGCCCGGTGGATGTCATGGGGCTCTATTGGGGCCTTTTGGCGCTGGTTTGGGTTTTCATCCTCGCCATCTTTTATATTTTTTAGGGGGGACCATGAGGTGGAAGGGCCTGCTTTTATTTTTATCCGCCGCGCCGCTTCAGGCCTGCCCCTTTTGCGCCTCCAACTTAAGCCGGGACAATCAGGCCTTTGGGCTTGGCCTGGCGCTCTCCATCTTCCTGCTCCTGGGGGTTTTGGCCGCCCTCGCCGGCTTCATCATCCTTCAAATCATCCGCCAGGATTCGGCCCCGAAACCTTAGGGCGACGGGACGGGAAAGACCTGCGCGGCGGAATCCACCGCCAGGCTCCGCCTGTCCTGCAGGTAAGCCGCGACGCCCAAATTTTCGTTTTTCCAGGCCCCATTCCAGGGGACCCATAGGATTTGGACTTCCTTCATCGGGTAAAGCCGGCTGAAGGACCGTACCACGAAATTTTCCTTCAGGGTTTTCCCGGAATTCTCCCCCCGGGGCACGGCCGTCACCAAGCCATTCTCAAAAACAGCCACGTTCAAGACCCAATCACCGCCGGGTTTATCCGCCCCCCCGGATTTCACTTGGATTTGGAGCCCCTCCGCCAGGTGTTTCACCGCCAGGGTGAGGCTGGTTTGGGCCAAGCGCCCCCGGGTGGCGGCGATCCCCGCCTGGACGGCGGATTCGTCGCTTCCAACGGCGTCCGATAACCCCGCGATGATGAGCTGGGGCGTATAGAGCGAATCCCTGCCCAGCGTGGCCGCATAGGCCCTTTGGCGGCCTGTATAGTCCGCCGAGGAAAAAGGATCGGTCCAACCCAGATAGTTCCAATAGTCCACATGGAAGGCCAGGGGGATCAGGGGAACCCCCATTCGGTTGAGCAGGGTTTCGGCGGCGGGACAACTGGAGCAGCCTTGGGAGGTGAAAAGTTCCAGCACCACCGGCGCGGGTTCGCCGGCGCGGGTGCCAAAGGCCATTTGGGCGCCCGCGGGTTGGACGAGAGACAGAAAGGAAAGGCCGACCAGCCAGGGAAAAGGGTTCATGAGCTTGAATACGGCTTGGCGGGCCTTCAGGTGACCCCCAAAAGCCTTAAACGTAAATTTTTTGGGCCCCGCTGAAGAGGGTCTTGATGGCCTCGGTGATTTTCTGGTTCACCTGCTCCTTGCGCGGGTCGTCGGGAGCCGTAAAGGGGCTGTCGAAAAGGGGCATGACCTTGGAAAATCCTTCCTGCTTGAGCCAATCCAATCCCGGATCCAGGGCGCCCACGATGGCCACGCAGGGCTTCTTTTGGGCTTTGGCCAGCCGCGCCACGCCCACGGGCACTTTGCCCTGGCGGCTGGAATCGTCCAGCCTTCCCTCGCCGGTGAGGATGAGGTCACAATCCCGGATTTGGTTTTCCAGGTTCAAGGTCTGGGCCACGAAATCAAAACCATTTTCCAACCGGCCGCCCAAGGCCAAAATGGCCAGGCCCAATCCGCCGGCGGCGCCGGTGCCGGCCTCGTCCGCCAAGGGCCGTCCCACGGCCGCCGAGAGGATTTTGGAGAAATGGGCCAGGCCTTTTTCCAACTCTTCAACATCCGAGGGGGAAGCGCCTTTTTGGGGCGCGTAAAGCCGGGCCGCGCCCTGGGGCCCCAAGAGGGGGGCCTGCACGTCGGTCAGGCCGATCAAGGTTTTGTTGTCCAGCAGCTTGCGGCTGTTGCTGAACTCAATCGCCGTGACCTGGGAAAGGTGCCGCCCCGCGGCGCCCGCCATCAGGGGTCCGGACTTGGTAATGAGGTCCACGCCCAGGGCCTGCAGGAAACCCAGGCCGCCGTCCACCGTGGCGCTTCCGCCCAGGGTGATGCGGATGGTGGTGGCGCCCTGCAGGATCGCGTCGGCCACCAGGCGTCCCGTCCCATAGGAAGTGGTGTTCATGGGGTTGCGATCCTCGGCGGGAATGAGCGAAAGCCCCGAGGTCAGCGCCATCTCAATTAAGGCCGAGTTTTTTTCCGGCAACTGGGTCTGTCCATAGTGGGCTTGGATGGGCTTCATGAGGGCGTTAAAAGTGGCGGCGGAAACGGTTTTGCCTTTCAACGAGTAAACGATGGCGCTCAAGGTGCCTTCCCCCCCGTCCGCCAAGGGACAAA
>DATKNU010000045.1:0-10009 GCA_035541195.1 bacterium | reverse complement strand
ATGGGCTCCAATGGTCCTCGGAGAAACTGGGGGACAAGCATGAGGCCGACCAGGAGGCGCAAAGCTTCATGGCCAAGTATCCGACGAGCCCCTATTCCCCCGATATCGAGCTGCGGCTGGCCGACAGCAAGTTCCACGCGGAGGATTACGCCGCGGCCGTGACCCAATACCAGGATTTCACCCAACGCTATCCCCAGAGCCCGCTCCTGCCCCGGGCCTATTTTTGGATGGGGACCGCCCAAGTGAAGGACGGGAAAATGAACGAGGGGGCCCAGGCCTTTCAAAAGGTCATCCGGCTCTATCCGCAGGATCCTTTGGCCTTGGAAAGCCAGTTCAGCTTGGCGTCCGTTTATTTCGAGCAGGGGAATTTCGCCCAAGCGTTGGCCGGTTATTCGGACCTGGTCAGCCGCTACCCGGACCATCGACTGGCGCCCCACGCGCTTTTCAACAGCGCGGTTTGCGAGAAGCAAATGGGCAAGGGCGACCAAGCCCTGGAGGATTTCGCCCGATTGACCCAGAAATATCCCTCGGATCCGCTGGCCTTCGAGGCCCAAGTCCAACGGGGGATTTTGCTTGAAAAGGCCGGGCGCTCCGCCGACGCCCTGGCGGCTTACGCCGAAGGAACCAAGTCGCCCGATCCTGAATTGGCGGTGGAAGCGTCCTTTTATCACGCGGACTTGCGGCGCGAGCTGGGGCAATACCCGCAAGCGGTGCGGGAATTCAACGACCTGGTGGCCCGGTTCCCCGGCGAGGACCAATGGGTGGTGACGGCCATGGCCCAGATCGCCAAGTGCTACGAGGAACAAAAGAAATACGAGAAAGCCTACCAGGCTTACGAGCGCATCTTGAAATACACCAAGGACAAGGCCTACCAGGCCGCGACCTTGAAACACCTCAAGGCGCTCAAGCCTTTCCTGAAAAAAACGGCGGCCCCACCGGCCGCTTCCGCCGCCCGGGAGGCCCGCCCATGAGAAAAAAACCGAACCTCCCTTGGATTTACGCCCTGGCCGCCCTGGGTTTGTTCGTTTCGCCCTCCTGGGCCCAGGAAAGCGCCGCCACGCCGCCGGCGCTGGAAAGCACTCCGGTGGCCTTGCCCTCGGCCCCGGGCAACGGCCTTTCGAAGGGAACGGAAGCGCCGATGGAACAAGCCGCCCCCACCTTGAACCAAAAACCCTCCCAAGACGAGGGCGCCAAGGCGCCGGCCGCCGCGAAGCCCACGGAGGTCCCGGATTTCTCCCTGCCGGACGTGGTCATCACGGGCGACAATGAATTGACCATCGGCGCCAAGCGGCTGGAAAGGCCCGAGGAGGATGTGACGTTGGGCACGAGGGATTTGGGCTCGCTGAACCGCTCCTCGGATGACTTGCCGGGCCTTGAGAAAACCTTGACCGCCACTTCCACCGAGGACACGGGCGCTTCCCGCAATTCCGCGCTGGTCCTTCACCTGGGGGGCGGTGACGAGGGTACCTTTGGGGGATGGGGATTGGCCGGCCAAAGTTTCACCGGGTTCCAGTATTTACTGAGCGGCGGTTATTCCCATTGGGACGGCGAACGGGCCGGCGCTTTGGGGCTTTTGGACGGGGAAGAAACTTATCACGCGGGCCTGGACGCCCAGATCGCCCCCGAAGGCCCCCTGAAGATCAACTTGGCCGGTAAGTACCAGGCCCTCAACGCGCCCCTGCCTTATCAGGGCGTCAACGAAAGGCACCAGGGATTGGACCTGAGGGCAGGACTGGACGCCAAATTGTCCGGTTTCGAGGGCTTGGGCCTGCGATTGGAGGATCAATGGACCCAATTGACGGATTGGGACCTGGGATTGGGCACCGCCCGGAGCAACGAGTTCCAAGGCACGGGCCTTTTGTTTTTCAATGAGCTGGGTCCCTTCTTCAAGGACTTCTCGGTGGAAGGCGGTTTGAAGGTCGCGGACGCCTCGGGGCTGCCCGCGGGCGCGGCGTCCCGCGCGAGCCTGGGATGGGTTGAACCCTCGGTGGGATGGAAGCTGGGGGACGCTTGGGCGCTCACGACCCGCCTCCAGGCCCAAGCGGGCGGGGGATTCGATTTGCCCCTGAGGCTTTATCCCAGCGCGGATTTGACGTGGGATTTCCTGCAGAGCGCCCAACTGGAACTGACCTACGTCAATCAGCGCTCCCTCGCTGATTTTTACCAGACCTACCTGGGCGTCCCCCATTTGTCGGACGCCGCCGGATTTTCGTCGCCCGAGGAAACGGTGAATCAGGTCGGCCTCAAGTGGACCCAAAAGGTTTCGGAGCAATGCATTTTTTCCATTTTCGGATCTGACGAAACCCGCAAGCAATACCACCAATGGTCGGACCTTTTGCCCCTGGGCTCGCCGGCTTATCTCCAGCGGGAGACCACCCTGGGTTCGGTGGAACTGACGAAGGCCGGGGCCAATTTCCAGTTTGATTTTGACCGCAACCTGGCTTTGTCGTCTAAAATCCAATGGCAGAAGGGCGTGAACCAATCCGACGGCCGGAACTTGACCGACCTGCCCGACGTCCAATGGTGGATCTCGCTTTTGAAGACCGAGGCCAAGTGGGACGCCGAGTTGGGGATCCATGGCGCGGGCGCCCGGAAGGCCTTTGAGACCCTGCCGGGCGAGCTTCCGGCCTACGGGACCCTGACTTTTTCGGGCGACTATCATTTGGACCGGGGATTGGGGCTTTGGGTCTCGGCGGAAAACCCCCTGGGGACTTCCATCCAATCCCAGCCCGGTTATGACGATCCCAAGTTTTACGTCCAGGCGGGTTTGGAGTTTATCTTTTAAAAAGCCGTACCGGAGGCTCTCATGTTCCAAGGCGTGATGCTGCTTCAATTGGCCCAAAAAGGCGGGTGGGTGATCCTCTTCCTGCTCTTGCTTTCGGTGGTGGTCTTCGCCGTTTGGGCGGACCGCTGGCAATTTTTCAAGAAACACCTCCAGCCCTTGAAAAAGGTTTGGGGGGAACTGGAACCCAAAATCGAGGCCGAAGCCTGGAAGGAAGCCCTGGAGAAGGGCCTTCAAAACGGCAGCTTCCTGGCTTGGGTGGCCGCCGCCGGGATCAAGGCCAAACTGGCCAAGGAAAAGCCCGAGGCCGCCATGGAACGGGAAGCCAAGGGCCGCCTGATCCAATTGGAAGCGCGGTTGCCCTTATTGGCCACCATCGGAAGCCTGGCGCCCTTCATCGGTTTGTTCGGCACGGTTTTGGGCATCATCAACGCCTTCAAGGATTTGGCGGCGGCCAATTCGGGCGGCGCCGGCGTGGTGTCCGAGGGCATCGCGGAGGCGCTCATCGCGACGGCCAGCGGCTTGTTCGTGGCCATCACGGCGGTTTTCGTCTTCAACCTCTTCCAAGCGCGCCTCAACGTGGCGGCCCAGGAAGCCGAGATCCTGATTTCCCAATTGGCCGAGAAACTCGACGCCTAAGGAGCCCCCATGCAAAGTCGATTGAGGTCCAAGTCCAAGCTCATGGCGGAAATCAACATGGTCCCTTTCACGGACCTGGTGTTGGTGCTGCTGGTCATCTTCATGGTGACCACGCCTTTCCTGTTCCAGGGCCATTTCCGGGTCGAGTTGCCCAAGGTGGCCGCCCCCACGCCGCACCTGCCCGAGGTCATCACCGTGACGGTCACCGAGGGGGACAAGATTTACCTGAACGACAAGGAAACGCCCGTGGAGGACCTCCAGGCCGCCTTGAAGGCCCTGGTGGCTTTAAAGCCGGATGATTTGGTCATGATCAACGCGGACAAGAACGTTTCCCACGGAACCGTCACGGGCATCCTGTCCCAAGCCTATCTGGCGGGAATCACCAAGGTGGGCATCGGGGTGGAAACCCCCGCCGCCGCGGCCGACGCGCCGAAGCAACCCTGATGGAACCCCAACCGTTCCTGCGCCCCCTTTGCTATTCGGCGCTGGCGCATGTTCTGGTCCTCTTTTTATTGCTTTGGTTCTTGGGTTCCTTCCTGGCCCCCCGGACGCCCTTGATGATGGAACTGACCTTGATCGGGGAAATGTCCAAGGGAGAGGGTTTGGGCGCCAACGCTTCCAATCCGGGCCAGGTGCCGGACCAAAACCCCGTGGCGAAAACCGAGGGGACCTTCGCCTCGCCCCAACAAAAGGCCGCTTTACCCCTGCCGCCGGTCAAGCCCAAGCCCCAAGCGGCGCTTCCCAAATCCAAGCCCGTCAAACCGAACTCGGGCAAGGCGTCTTCCGAAGCCTATTTGGAAAGCCTGGATAAGTCCGCGCCCATCGGCTTGGCCATCCATAAGGACGCCACGAACCAGATCAAGACCACGGCGGGGCTCGGCCATTTGGGGGTGGCGGGATCCCCCGAGGGCAATGCCCAAATCGAGGGGGAATTGGCGGCCCGGGCGGTCAAAACCAAGGTCTTCCCCCAATATCCGGCTTGGGCCAAACAGCAAGGCGTGGAAGGCTCGGTGAAGTTCCAATTGACGGTTTTGCCCAATGGGCTCATCAAAAACGATTTGGAGCTGGAACAAACTTCCGGTTACCAGGAACTGGACCGGGTGGTTTACGAGGCCTTGATCCAGTGGGAATTCACGGCCCTGGCGCCCGAGGTGCCCCAGGTCAACCAATCGGGCGTGATCACTTTTTCCTTCGACTTGAAGCAGGGGAATTGAGATGAAAGAAAAATCCAAGGCGGCGTCATGACCCGGGCGGCGGCGGTTTTCCCCAACGAGGGTTCCCATTACGTCGGCATGGGAAAGGAATTTTACGACAAGTCCTTGACGGTCCGGCGTTACTACGACGAAGCCGAAAAAACACTCAAGCTCAAAATCGCCAAGGTGAGTTTCCTGGGACCCCAGGAAGAACAGGACCAACTGCTCAATGCCCAATTGGGCACCTTCCTGAACGATGTGGCCTTCTTTGACCTTCTGGTGCAATATAAGCGCCGTCCGGAGCTTTTGACCGGCGTGGGGGTGGGGGAGATCGCGGCCCTGGTTTGGGCCGAGTGCCTCTCCTTCAGCGCCGCCCTTCTTTTTGTCACCCGCCGGGCCCCGATTTTGGAGGCCTTCGCCCGGGACAAGGGCGGCTTGGGGCTGTTTTTGTCCGGACTGTCCCAGGAACAAGTGGAACCTTTGCTCGACCGGGAAGAAGGCAAAGCCGAAATCACCCATTATTTGGCCCCCGACAGTTTCGTGGTTTGGGGCCCCAAGGAAAGCATGGATTCCATCCAGGCCGAACTGAAGGACGTGCGCCAGGTCAAAATGAGGCCCCAATTGCCCCGGGGGCCCCTTTTCACCCCCCGGGCCGGGGAATTGGAAGCGCCCTTGGAGGCGCTCTTGGACGAATGCCTAGGCGACAGCCCCCTGAAGCATCCCAAGATGACTTTCCTGAGCGCCGAGGGCGGGAAGCAGGTGGTCCGGGCCGAAGACGCCCGGGACGTGCTGGTTCGGCAATACTCGCGGCCCGTGCGGTGGACCCAAACGGTTCGGGCCGCCATTGACCGGGGTTTCCGCACTTGGGTGGAGGTGGGCCCGGGAAAGACCTATACCAGTTTTGTCAAGAAGACCGATCTGGACACCCGGATCATGAACGTGGAAGACGTTAAAAGTCTTACCACCACGATTAAAATAACGGGATAATGGCCCCGTGCTCAAAAGAACGGCGGCTTTCAGCGGGATTTTAATGGTTTGCCTTTTTTCGGTCGGGGGCATGGGGGCAACCCCCAACCCCACCCCGGCCTTTTCGGCGACCGCGACGGCCACTCCAACGGCTTTGGCGGTCGCGCCCCTTGATTCGGTCGTGCTGGTGCCCAATCCCTTGGGCACCAAGATCACTTTCCGGGCGACGGTGGCCCACCCCTCCCGGGTGACGGTCAAAATCCACGACCATTTTTACGCGCCGGTGACGGTTCTTCAAAAGACCGGGGAAGGGTGTTTTGACGTTTTGTGGAAGGTCCGGAAGGTTCCGGATGGCATTTATTATTTTGACTCTGAAATCAAGGACGTCAAAAGCGGGCAAGTCCGCAAACTTCCCCTGCAAAAAGTGATCGTAACCCAATAAGAAACGGATGAACGAATGCCTTATCCCCAAGTCTTGATCGTCGGCCGCCCCAACGTGGGTAAATCGACCTTTTTTAACCGCCTGACCGGTAAATCCCTGGCCCTGGTGGACAACCAACCCGGTTCCACCCGGGACCTGAAGAACTACGACATCGAGTGGGATGGGTCCTTTTTCACGGCCTTCGACTCGGGCGGGTGGGTTCCGGGCGAGACCGAATCCATCGGCGTCAAGATCGGGGCCATGCTGGAAAAAAAGGTCAAACAGGTCCAGGCGCTGTTGTTCCTGGTGGACGCCCAAGAGGGGGTCACCCCCGCGGACGAGCTGGTGGCCCGATCGCTTCGTAAATACGGCCTGCCCACCCTTTTGGTGGTGAACAAGGCCGACCAGTTCGAGCGACGGCACGAGTTCCTGGCGGATTTCCAGAAGCTGGGGTTCGACAAGATTTTCCCCATCTCGGCGGTCCATGGGCTGGGGATCGACGACCTGCTGGATGAAGTCATCCGGGTCTTGTCCCATGAGAAGGGGGCCGAGGAAGCGCCCGAGAAAAAACCCATGCGGATCGCGGTTTTGGGCAAACCCAACGTGGGCAAGTCCTCCCTGGTGAACGCCCTGCTCGGCCAAAACCGCCTGATCGTGGACGATTTTCCCGGGACCACCCATGACGCCATCCCGGTGATCATCGAGACCGAGGGGGATCCCTTGGTCATGGTGGACACCGCGGGGATCAAGTCCGCCAAGCAACAGGACAGCCGGATCGAGAAAATGAGCGCCGAACAGTCCCTTTACGAGCTCCAGACCTGCCAGGTGGTGCTGCTGCTGCTTGACGGCGAGAAGGGCATCACGCACCAGGACGTCACCGTGGGCCGCCTGATCGACGAGGCTTTCCGCCCGGTGATCGTTTTGGTGAACAAATGGGACATCCATCCCAAGGGGGCCGAGCAGGCCAACGCCGAGCGCATCATCCGAAGGCAATTGCGGCATCTTTATTTCGCCCCCATCCGTTTCATCTCGGCCAAGACCGGCAAGGGCCTGGAAGGCTTGATGGATCAGGTGAAGGAAGTTTTCGAGGAGAGCTGCCGGGAAATCCCCACCCGGAAGGTGAACGACGTGCTGCAAGAGGCGGTCTCCCGGCACGCGCCTCCCTTCAAATACGGCCACCAAGTCAAGATCCTCTACGGCTACCAGCGCCAAGGCCATCCCCCGGCCTTCGAGGTTTTCGCCAACCATCCGGAAAGCGTGACGCCCAGTTATCTGCGTTATTTGGAGCAGGAACTGCGCAAAGGCCTGGGTTTGGAATCCACGCCGCTTCATATCGTGATGCGGGAAAAGAAGCAACCCGAGCAGGCGCGCCAAGCGCACCACAAGTTCCGCAACAAGTTCAAAAGAACCAAGCCCGCGGGCCGGAAGGGGAAAAAATAATGGGATCGATTTGGCTTTTGCCGGCCGCTTACCTGCTGGGCTCCATCCCCACGGGCTATTGGCTGGTTTGGATGGTCAAGGGCCTGGATGTCCGGACCCAGGGCAGCGGCAACATCGGCATGACCAACGTCTGGCGGGTGGCGGGCCCCTTTTGGGGGGTCTTGACGCTGCTTTTGGACATCGCCAAAGGCGCCCTGGCCATTTGGGCGGCGCGGTATTTTTTCCCCATGGATTCCCTGGCGGCCATTGGGGCGGCGGTGGGCGTCCTGGCGGGGAACGTTTTCACCCTTTTCCTGGGGTTCAAGGGGGGCAAGGGCATCGGCGTCAGCGTGGGCGTGTTCTTTTCGCTCCTGCCGCTTGAAAGCGCCTGGGGGACCGCCGCCTTTGTGCTCGTGGTGCTTGTGACCCGGATGATCTCGGCGGGGAGCCTCACCGGCGTGAGCGTGATGGCGCTCTCGGCCCTTTGGGTTTTGGGGCCCCAACCCTTCCCGCTTTTCGCCCTGTTGGCGGCGCTTTTGGTTTGGTGGACCCACCGGGAAAACATCAAGCGCATCCTTTCGGGCACCGAAAACCGGATCGGGAAAAAACAAAAAGGGAAAAAGAAATGAAGCTGGCGGTCCTGGGCAGTGGAAGCTGGGGGACGACGCTGGGATTGCACCTGGCCCAAGCGGGGCACTCGGTTTCGCTTTTTTCCTCCAGCGAGAAAAAAGCCCGTGAGTTGGAACAGAAACGGGAAAACCGGGAACTCTTGCCCGGGATCAAGATCCCCGATTCCATCCTTATTTCGGCGGACTTGGACCGGGTCCTTGAGGGAGCCGAAGGCGTGGTTTTTTCCGTGCCGTCCCATGTGCTGCGGACGGTCGCCAAAAGGGCCGCGCCCCTTTGGCCCCAAGGCGCCTGGGCCCTCTCGGCCAGCAAGGGCTTGGAAGAAGGGACCCATGACCGCATGAGCCAAATCCTGGGCCAGGTTTTGCCGGCGGGCACGGCCGTCGGGGTGCTTTCGGGGCCCAGCCACGCCGAGGAAGTCGCCCAAAAAATCCCCACCACGGTGGTGGTGGCCTCCGCGGAGCCTTCCTTGCCCGGCCGGATTCAAGCCGTGTTCCACACCGATTACTTCCGGGTCTATACCTCGCCCGACATCGTGGGTGTGGAACTGGGAGGGGCGCTCAAGAACGTCATCGCCATCGCGGCCGGCATCTTGGATGGGTTGGGGCTGGGCGACAATACCAAGGCCGCCCTCATGACCCGGGGCTTGCATGAGATGAGGCGCCTGGGGGTCGGCCTGGGGGCTTCGGCGGAGACCTTCTCGGGATTGACCGGCATGGGGGATCTCATGGTGACTTGCGTGAGCCGGCACAGCCGCAACCGGCTCTTGGGCGAGAAAATCGGGAAGGGCGCCACCCTGAAGCAAGCCCTGTCGGAGATGTCCATGGTGGCCGAAGGGGTCCGCACGGCCAAATCGGCGGTGGAATTGGCCGAACAGGCCGGGGTGGAAGTCCCCATCATGCGCCAAGTTTATGGGGTCCTCTACGAGGGCCGCACGGCCCGGGAATCCATGGCGGCCCTGCTTTCGCGGGCGGCCAGGCCCGAGACCGATCCGTCATGAAGCGGGGACGGCCGTCTTGACCCGGCGCGAGATCATGAAGCAACTCCTGGCTTTGGGCTTGAACGAGGGGACCGCCAAAAAGGCCCTGGATGTTTTTTTTAAGACGCTGGTGGACTCCCTGGAGGGACAAAAAAGCGTCTATTTGAGCGGCTTCGGGACCTGGGAATGGAAGCAGGCCAAGGCCCGCCAGGCCCGCAATCCCAGGACGGGGGCCCGGGTCCATCTGGAAGCCCGGAAGGTGCTGGTTTTCAGGCCCAGCCAGGCCTTGAAGGATAAGTTAAAGGGTTTAAAAAAAAGCTGACTTCAGTGGATAATGCAGTCAATCAAGGCGAGAGGGTTCCCGCATGGCGGATGAAAAACTTTTTTACACGATCGGCGAGGTTTCCAAGCTGGCGGACGTGAAGCCTTACGTGCTGCGTTATTGGGAGACGGAGTTCAAGCTCTTGAACCCCCAGAAATCCGTGACGGGGCAACGCACCTACCGCAAGAAAGACATTCAAGTTGCCTTGACGATCAAGAAGCTGCTTTATGACCAAAAATTCACCATCGCGGGGGCGGTGCGCAAATTGGAAGAGCTGGAAAAGGAAGGCCTGGAGCAGGTCGATTTGTTCCAAGGGGCGGCTCCGGAATCCGGCCTACCCGAAGGCGCGCCGGCCGCCCCTTTGGGCGGGGGCCTGTCGCTGGAGATGTCCGACCTTTCGGACGAGGATCATTTGGAACCGGACGGGAAGCTGATGGAGCTCCAAAGGCTGATCTCGGAATGCGGTGAAATCCTGAAAAAATACGCCTAAATCGCGGGATTTTGGCGCTTCGGGCGCTTTTTCTTTTGTTGAATCCGCCCTTTTTTTGAATTATAGTGACGTTCCGTTTTTGATGTGGATGCGGGTTGGATGCCAAACGAATGACGGGTGGTTTTAGGGATTCTTCCAACCACGAAGTGGTATCTTGAACGGGGTGTAGCG
>DATKNU010000044.1:0-7535 GCA_035541195.1 bacterium | reverse complement strand
AAATGGCCCAAAAGGTTCAGGAAGGATTCCCGGACGGCCCGCGGGGTCTCCAACGCCAGGCGGCCGGTTAGGTCCACATAACAAACCCGGACTTGGCGCCCTTTCCAAAGCAACAAAAAAGGCGCCCCGGGGGCCATCCGGACCCACTGGGTCCGGTAGCCTTTTTTCACGAAATGTTTGCGGATGACCTTTTCCCAATCCATGGCCGCCCCCGCGCCGATTTAAAAAGTGCCTGAATTCTAAGTCAATTTATCCCAACAGTCAAAATGATATTTGACTATTTGTCACTTTTTTAGGGCGGGGCCTTCTGACATATTGGCGGCCATGAGGAAAACCAACGACATCTACGCCGCCGCGGGCGGGGCCTTGCGGCGCCTGCGCAAGGACAAGGGTTTCACCCTGGAGGAATTGTCCGAACGCGCCGAGATTTCGGTGAGCTACTTGAGCCACATTGAGCGCGGGACCCGGCAGGCGCCCCTGACCACGCTGGAGATCCTGGCCCGGATCCTGGGCATCAACCTTTACGACCTTTTCGCCCCCGAGAAGGGCCATAAACCTTCGGCGCGGGAAGTCCATTCCCCTTACGAGGCTAAAATCAGCGGGCTCCTGAAGGACCTGTCGGAAAACCAGAAAAAGAGCATCCACAACCTCATCAAGGAAATCCGCAAAAGCGGACGCTGACCCCCAAAACCCAAAAGGCCCGGACTGGCGTCCGGGCCTTTTTATTTCAACTTCAAACCGAAATTTTACCGCTGATCGATCGGCACGTAATGCTGGTCCCTCGCCCCGATGTACTCGGCGCGGGGCCGGATCAAACGGTTATGGGCCAATTGCTCGATCACATGGGCGGTCCATCCCGTGACGCGGCTGCAGGCGAAAATGGGCGTAAAGAGATCGGTGGGGATGCCCAAGAGGTGGTAGGTGGAAGCCGAGTAGAAATCCACGTTGGGAAGCAACCCCTTCTCCTTCTGCACGACTTGGTCGATGACCCGTGACATCTCGTACCACTTGGTGTCGCCCTTGAGCTTGCCCATCGCCTCGGACAGGCGCATCAGGTGCCGGGCCCGGGGGTCGCCGTTCTTGTAAACCCGGTGGCCGAAACCCATGATGCGGTCCTTGCGGGCCAGGGCGCCCCGGATGAATTCCTCGGCCTTGGAACCGTCGCCGACCTTCTCCAACATCAGCATCACCTGCTCGTTGGCGCCGCCGTGCAGGGGGCCCTTCAGGGTGCCCACCGCCGAAGTGACGGCCGAATGCATGTCGCTGAGGGTTCCCGCGGTCACCCGGGCCGAGAAGGTGGAGGCGTTGAGCTCGTGGTCCGCGTGCAGGATCAGGCAGATGTCGAAGGTCTTGACCGAGACCTCGTCGGGCTCCTTGCCGGTGAGCATGTAGAGGAAGTTCCAGGAAAGGGTCTTGCCGGGCTTGGGTTCCAAGGGTTCCTGGCCGTTGCGCAGGCGCTCAAAGGCCGCCACCAGGGTGGACATTTGGCCCGTCAAGCGGATGGCCTTGCGTAAATTGGCCTCGGCCGAATTGTCGTGGGCGTCGGCGTCGAAGAAGGACAGGGCGGAAACCGCGGTGCGCAGCCATTCCATCGGGGTGGTCTTGAGGGGGAACTGGCGCAACAAGGCCAAGGCCGCGGCGGGCAATTTGCCCTCCTGGGCCACTTGGGCGTTCAAGCGCTCCAGTTGGTCCTTCTTGGGAAGGTAACCATAGAAAAGAAGGTAGGTGACTTCGCCGAAATTGGCCTTCTCGGCCAACTCGTCGATGTTGTATCCCCGATAAGCCAACACGCCGTTCTCGATGGAACAAATCGAGGTGCTTGTCGCGACAATCCCCTCTAAGCCCGCGTCCGCCGTCATAACCGACCCCTTTGGATAAAGTCCACCCGCACCCGTCTATCTTACTGCTTGGCCAAAGTCACCGAAATCACGATCTTGGGCTGTTCGGCGTCGTTGGTTTCCACCACCAATTGGTCCTGGCCGTCACTGTTGGCCGGCAGGCTCTGCAAGGCATAAACCTCGATGGAGTAACCATCGGTGCCGTCCGGGGAGGTCATTTTCTTCACGTCGGGCCGCACCAGGTGCTTCACGCTGGACACGCTGCGGATGGCGAAGCCTTGGGGCGGATTGACCGTGAATTGAACATAGGAAGGTTGGGACTGGTGGGAGGCGAAATAAAGGGTTTTGGGGCTGTATTGCACCCGGCCGATGACCTCCCCCTGGATGGGAACCTGCAGGTCCGCCTTCTTGGGGTCGTCGGTCTTGACGTTGATGGTGTCCGAGAATTCCCCGATGGGAAGGGAGGCCGGCGCCGTGATGGAAAGGGTGGCCCCATAACGGTGGGCGGTCTTGTCCACCAAGGGCGTCAATTGGACCGTCACCTGGCCGCCGGCGGCTTGGGCCGAAAGGACATGGAGCAATTTATGGGGCTTGCCCAGGATATTGACCGTGTTGGTCTGGCTGGTGTTGTGCTTGAGGCCGTAGAAATAGGAACGTTCGGGCTGGACGTCGATTTCCCGGATCACCGTCATGTCCAACTGCATCTGGAAGCTGGGATTGACCGGGTCGTTGCTGGTGACCGTGATGATCTTGGTGGCGTGGCCCGGGCGGCCTTGGGTGTGGTAGGTGGCCTTGATGGTTCCCACGCCCCCCGGCGGAACCTGCTTTTTATCCTCCACGGCGGCCGTGCAGCCGCAGGAGGTGTGCACTTCGGAAATGACCAGGGTGGATTTGCCCAAATTGCGGAAATGGAACTCGTGGACGATGTCCGGCCCCTCGTCCACGTTGTGGAAGTCGAACTTGGGGTGGGCGCAATAAAGTTTGGGGCCGTTCGCCGCCGAAACCACGGGCGAGGCGACCGCGCTGGGGGTCAAAAGCGCGCCGGGCGTCACGATGGGCGAAACCGCCGCGGGTTGGGCGTGAAGGCCCGCCGGGAATAGGAAAAACACCGTCCACCATTGGAGCCGTTTCATATCAACCTCGCCGCTTGGATGTTTGACAGGGAAGAAAACCGGAATGAGCGGAGTTTACCATATTCCCATTTTGGGGTGCATCAAAAAAGGCCGCGCGGCCCGTCAAAAAACCGCCCAGAAAGCCGCCAATCCCAAGGCCGCCCACACCGCGCGGCCGTGCCAAGAGGCATCCAGCAAGTCCCGGCGCAGGCACTCCAACCCAAACCCCGCCGCCCAAATGAAAACCCAACTCAAACCCTCCCATCCTGACGAGTGGTCCCGGAAAAAAGGGTCGAAGAAAAGGGCGCCCAAACCCAAAGCCGTCACTCCCGCCAAAACCGACCGGGCGGTTCCCTTGCGGGGAAAAGCCGCCCATCCCAGCCAAATGAAAAGGGCGAAGACGGCGAAATTTTTCTCGAAGAGCCATTCATAAACGCCCAGCCCGTTCCATCCCCAATGGGTCCAGGCCCTCGTCGCCACCGCGAGAAGGAGGAACGCCAAAAAGCCCCCGGCCTTCACCCAACCGGCGTTTTTGAAGGCCCCCCGCCGGACGCTGAGGAAGGCCAAGGGCCATAAAAGCGCCTGGGTCCAAAGGATGTCCAAGGCCGTCCAGATCAAAACCATCCCACCCAGGATCGCCTTGCCGTCGGCGCGCCAAGCGGTCCAGAGGGCGCCGGCCAAGAATAAGAGCGGGGCCATCCACTCCATCCCCGAAGCCTGCGCGCAAAGGTGCCATTGGGCCCGGGAAAGGGCCAGCCAAGCCAAGGGAAAGAGGGACAAGAAGGGCCGGGCCTTGGGCCAAAGCCCCCGGCTTAAGCCGGCGAAAGCCGCCGCCGCCGCGCTTAAAAGGACGAGGCCCTTGGCCAAGGCCGGGAAAAAACCGGGCGCGTCCCCGGGCCATTGCCGCAAAAGCAACGCCGTCCAAAGGATCCAAGACATCAAAAGGAAAAACCAAGGAAAGGGAAAAGCGGCTCGGGAAACTTTTCGGCGGCGGGCCCGGGAGGTCATGGGGGGATTCTAACAAGGGGCGGGGCCTTTCCAAAGCCCCAAGGCCGCGGCGGGCCTTTTTATTTTGATTTTGCCGCGGGCGGGCGGTTAAGATGAGCCCATGAATTGGAAACAGTGGACGGGGATTTTCCTTCTCTCAACCATGCCGTCCCTCGCGCTGGCCCAGGATGCCCGCAGTTTCGCCATCGGGGGCGCCGCCGTGGGCGGTTTCAACGGCCCCTTCTCGATTTATTGGAACCCCGCGGGGCTCACCCCCATGACTTCCGGCACCTCCCCTTGGTCCTTCAGCACGGGTTATTCGGCCCTCAACAGCAGCAACTCGGGTTCCCCCATCCTGCGTTTTAATTCCTCGGCGGCCTTGGCCTCGGGCCAGGACCCGGTGTCCCAGCGCCTGGAGGATTTGGGGCTGGTGGCCGTCCAATACCTTTCCTACGGCGGCGGGGTGCTTTACGACCATACGCAGGACTCGGTGGAATCCCATGACGCCTACCAGTTTTTCGCCGACCAGCAAAGCGGCGCCATCACCTTGTCGTCGGGCACCACCTACAATTTAAATGAGCAGCAAACCACCCAGGACGTGGAAACCCTCATCCTCAGCTATTCCACCCAATTGCCCCTGACCAGCTTCAAGTTCGTCTCCGCGGGCTTCAGCTTGAAATACCACTATGGCACCCAATTCTCCCAAACCGCCCTCTCGGGATCCTTCATCCAAGGCAGCGGCGGGCCGGTCACCTACACCAAGACCACCTCGACCTCGGGGCTGGGGCTTAGCACCGACGCGGGGCTTTTGGCCAAGGTGACCGACGGCCTTCAAGTCGGGGTGCTGTTTCAAAACCTGACGTCTTCCTTCAATTGGACCGCCCAGCAACAAAGTTACGCGCTGGACCCTTCCACGGGCGCCGAGGCCGTGACCGCCACCCAATCGGTGACGATTTCCGCGCCCTTCCCCTACACGGTCAAGGTCGGGATCTTGGCGGCTCCCAGCGACTCGGATACCTTCGTGGACGCCGAAGCGGACTTCGCCAAGGGCCAACCCACCCGTTGGAAGGTGGGGATCGAGCGCTTTTACCCAGCCAATAATTTGGTGGTGCGTTTGGGGACTTTCGCCGACCCGGTTTCCGGGGACCAACTTTGGGCCATCGGCGCGGGTTTTGCCACGAATCAGTTCAGCCTCAATGGGGCCTTCATCACCCGCAGCCTGCCCAATCTGGAAGACTCGGTGGCCCTGGGCGGGGCGCTGGACGCCACGGTGCGGTTTTAACCCATCCCCATTAAAGATTGAACCGGCTTAGCGCCTCCGCGGCCTCGCGGTAAGGCGCTTCAGTTTTTCCGGCTTCCCGCCATGTCGGCGCTCACCGCCAGGATCAAGATGGAACCCTTCAGGATCGGCTGCCAAAAGGCCTCGGTGTTCATGAGCCCCATGCCGTTGTCCAGCGACGCCATGACCAGGGCGCCCAAAAGGGCGCCCCAGACGCTGCCCCGCCCGCCCATGAGCGATGTACCGCCGATCACCGCCGCCGCGATGGCGTCCAGTTCCATCATGTGGCCCGCGTCGGAAGTGGCCGCGCCCACCCGGGCCGTCAAAACCACGCCCGCCACGCCCGCCAAGGCCCCCATCAGGGTGAAAACCAAGACCAGGTGCCTTTGGATGTTGATCCCCGAATAAAAAGCCGCTTCCCGGTTGCCCCCGATGGCGTAAAGGTGGCGTCCAAAGGGCGTCTGCCGGGCCACCAGCGCCAAGAGACCGGTCAGTCCCAAGAGGATCAAAACCGGCAGGGGGATCCCCTCATAGGCGCTTAAAACGCCCGTAAAGGCCGTGGCCAAGGCCGCCCATCCCAACCATTGAAGGCGCGCCCCCTTGGTTTCCCGGGCGGCCCGCCAAAGGAAAAAAGCCGCGAGGAGCCCGGTCAGGCCCCAACCCAGGCTCAAGGGCAGGAAGGCTTGGCCCACCGCCAAATAATCCGGCGTGGGGCTGATGGCCACGCCTCCCGTCATCCCCAAGAGGCTCCCCTGGAAAACCAGCATGCCGCCCAGGGTGACGATGAAAGGCGGCAGGTTAAACCAGGTCACCAAATGGCCCTGCAGGTGCCCGAAGAGGGCGCCCGCCGCCAGGGCCGCCGCCACCGCGAAGGCCAATGGCCAATGGAAGTCCACGAAAAGCAAGGCCGACAGCGCCCCCAAGAAACCCGTCATGGCGCCCACCGACAGGTCGATCTGGCCCGCCACGATGACCAGCACCATGCCCGAGGCCAAAATTCCGGTCACCGCCATTTGCCGCATGAGCAGGGAAAGGTTTCGGGCCGAAAGGAAAGTGCCGCCGGTGGTGATGGAAAAAATCAACCAAATGGCCAAAAGCGCCCCCACCATCGTCAGGGCCCGCCAGGGCACGGAAGCGCCGGGTTTGGAATCAGTCATGGTTTCCCCTTTTTTCCAAGGCCGTCGCCGCGGCCATGATTTGTTCGGGCGAGGCGCTCTCAAAAGAACCCGCCAGCCGTCCTTGGTTCAAGACCAGGACCCGGTGGCTCAGCCCCAACAGTTCGGGCAAGTCGGAGGAGGCCAAAAGGATCGCCAGGCCTTGCCCCGCCAAGCGCCCCAGAAGCTCGTAAAGCTCCGCCTTGGCCCCCACGTCGATGCCCCGGGTGGGCTCATCGAGCAACAACACTTTCGGGTGGGTCAAAAACCATTTGCCCAGGACCACTTTCTGCTGGTTGCCCCCGGAAAGTTCGCGCGCCGGCGACCGCAGCCCCCGGGTCTTGATATGAAGCTCCAGCACTTCCCGTTCCCCCGAGATTTCCACCGCTTTCTTATCCACCAGCCCGCCCCGGGTCAAACTTTTAAGGACCGCCAAGACCAGGTTCTCGCCCACGCTGGATTCCAGAACCAGTCCATAACGTTTGCGGTCCTCGCTGACCAAGGCCAGCCCCGCTTCGATGGCCTGCGACGGGTT
Source organism: bacterium (assembly GCA_035541195.1). Lineage (GTDB taxonomy): Bacteria > Oederibacteriota > Muellerivitia > Muellerivitales > Muellerivitaceae > Muellerivita. The sequence continues at coordinate 630 of DATKNU010000044.1, read as the reverse complement.
TTTGAAGGGCTCGCCCGAGTAATCCCCCACCCGCAAAAAGCCCCCCACCTTGCCCCGGGCCACGCCGAAGAGGGAGCTCAGGAGGGCCGTGCGTCCCGCGCCCATGAGCCCGCCCAACCCCAGGATTTCACCGGCCCTAACTTCCAAGGACAGGTTTTCCAAAATTTTCCGGCCCGCGCCTTGGGGAGGGGCCAGGCTTAAATTTTCGGCGCGCAAAAGAACCGGGCCAAAGGCGGCCTGGGGCCTGGGATAAAAGGTCGTCACTTCCCGGCCCACCATGTCGGCGATGATTTTTGCCTTGGGCATTTGGGACAGGGGCCCGCTGGACACCGACCGGCCGTCCCGCAGCACCGTCACCCGGTCCGCCACTTGGGCCACTTCTTCCAGGCGATGGCTGATGTAGATGGAACTGACGCCCCGGGCGCGAAGCCCGCCGAGCAATTGGAGCAGTTTGGCGGCGTCCGACTCGGTCAGGGCGGCGGTGGGCTCGTCCAGCACCAGGATTTCGGCTTTTTTGGAAAGGGCTTTGGCGATCTCCACCAATTGTTGCTGGCCGATGCCGAGGTTTTTGACGGGCATGTCCAAGTCCAAGGCGAGCCCCACTTGGGCAAGCGATTCGCGGGCCAAAGC
>DATKNU010000043.1:0-5174 GCA_035541195.1 bacterium | reverse complement strand
TAGATCAGGTCCACGATCAGCTTCACCTCGTGCAGGCACTCGAAATAAGCCACCTCGGGCTGGTAGCCCGCGTTGACCAGGGTCTCGAAGCCCGAGCGGATGAGCTCGGAGAGCCCGCCGCAAAGCACCACTTGCTCGCCGAAGAGGTCGGTCTCGGTCTCTTCCTTGAAGGTGGTTTCCAAGATGCCCGCGCGGCTGGCGCCGATGGCCTTGCCGTAGGCCAAGGCCAGCTTCAAGGCGTTGCCCGTGGCGTTCTGGTGGATGGCCACCAAGGCCGGCACGCCCTTGCCGTCCACGTAGGTGGTGCGCACCAAGTGGCCCGGGCCCTTGGGGGCGATCATGAACACGTCGATGTCCGACGGGGGCTGGATCTGGCCGAAGTGGATGTTGAAGCCGTGGGAGAACATGATGGCCTTGCCGGCCTTCAGGCCCGGCAGGATGTCGTTCTTGTAGAGGCTCCCCTGCAGGTCGTCCTGGATCAGGATCTGGATGATGTCGGCCTTGGCGGCCGCTTCCTTGGCGTCATAGGCCTGGATGCCGTCGGCCTTGGCCTGGGCTTTGGTCTTCTCCGAGCGGGCGCCCACGATGACCGACACGCCCGAGTCCTTCAGGTTCAGGGCCTGGTTGCGGCCTTGGTTGCCGTAACCGATGACCGCGATGGTCTTCCCCTTGAGGGCGTTCAGGTCGGCGTCTTGCTCGTAATAGATCTTCGGCATTTCAATCTCCTTAAGAATGTTTGTTTGAGGCCACAGCCCTTCTTCGCGTGAACCGGCTTACAGGTTCGACTGGCCGGCCTTGCCCGCCTTGACCTTCAGCTTGGAACCCTCTTCCTCAGCCACCTTCTTGCCCCGGGAAATGGCCACTTCGCCGGTGCGGACCAGCTCCAAAATGCCATAGTTGCTCAGCAGCTCCACCATGGCGTTGATTTTGCTTTCCTTGCCCGTGACCTCGATGATGAAGCTCTTCAGGGCCACGTCCACGATCTTGCCGTCGAAGCATTGGACGATCTCCATCACCTGGCTCCTCGTGTGGGCCTCGGCCTTCACCTTGATCAAGGCCAGGTCCCGGGCGATGAAGTCGTCGTGGGTCAAGTCGAACACCTTGATGACGTCGATGAGCTTGTTGAGCTGCTTTTCCACCTGGTCGATGATCCGGTCGTCGCCCTTCACCACGATCGTGATGCGGGAGACTTTCGGGTCGTCGGTGACCCCCACCACCAGGCTGTCGATGTTGTAACCCCGGGCCGAGAAGAGGTTGGACACGCGGGAAAGCACCCCCGCGTGGTTGTTGACCAGAACCGAAATCGTGTGTCGCATGGCGTCCCTCCCCTTAAAGGTGGACTTGGGTCGGCTTCTTGGGACCCTTGTCGTTTTTGGCTTCCATCAGCTTCTGGATCTGGTGTTCCTTGGAAAGCACGATGTCCTTCACCGCGCCGCCCGCGGGCACCATGGGATAGACGTGTTCCTCGGCGTCCACCACCACGTCCACGATGCAGGGGCCCTTCTTCAAGAGCGCCTCTTCCAGCACGCTGGTGGTTTCCTTCGGGGTGTTGGCCCGGTAGCCCTTGATGCCGTAGGCTTCCGCCAGCTTCACGAAGTCCGGCTGGGCCGGGATCGAGGTGGCCGCGTAGCGCTTGTCGAAGAACAAGTCCTGCCACTGCTTGACCATGCCCATGAACTTGTTGTTGATGACGATGGTCTTCACGTTCAGCTCGTATTCCTTGACGATGGCCAATTCCTGCAGCGTCATCTGGAAGCTGCCGTCGCCGGCGATGTCCACCACGGTGGCATGGGGATGGGCGAAGGCCGCCCCGATGGCCGCGGGAAAACCAAAGCCCATGGTGCCCAAGCCCCCCGAGGTCAGCCAACGGCGGGGCTTGTTGAACTTGTAGTACTGGGCCGCCCACATCTGGTGCTGGCCCACCTCGGTGGCCACGAAGGCGTCGCCCTTGGTGATGCGGTAGATCTCGTCGATGGCGAACTGGGGCAGGGTCGCCCCCTTGGGGCCCTGCCGGTAGCCCAGGGGGTGCTTATGGTTCCAGGCTTCCAACTGGTCGTACCACTCGTCATATTCCTTGGTGCCGACCTTCTTGGTCAGGTCCTTGAGGATGTGCCTCATGTCGCCCAGGACATGGGCGTCCACCTTGACGTTCTTGCCGATGGAGGTCGGGTCCACGTCGATGTGCACCTTCTTGGAATTGGGCGAGAACTCGCTGAGCTTGCCCGTCACGCGGTCGTCGAAGCGGCTGCCCACGGCGATCAAGAGGTCGCAATGGGTCAGGGCCATGTTGGCGCGGTAGGAACCGTGCATGCCCAACATGTCGATGAACTGGCGGTCCGTGGCCGGATAGGCCCCCAGGCCCATCAGGGTCAGGGTCACCGGGATGTTGGTCTTGCGGGCGAACTTATAGAGCTCCTCGGCCGCCCCGGCGTTGATGACGCCGCCCCCCGCGTAGATCAGCGGGCGCTTGGCGTGCTTGATCAGCTCGGCCATCTTGTCGACCTGGGAATAGTCGATCTTGGGCACGAACTTCTCCAGGGGGATGGAGGCCTTGGAGGGGATCTCCACCTCGGCGGAAGCCGCGGCGATGTCCTTGGGGATGTCGATGAGGACCGGCCCGGGGCGCCCCGTGCGGGCGATGAAGAAGGCGTCGCGCACGATCTGGGGCAATTCCTGGATGTTCTTCACCAGGTAGTTGTGCTTGGTGCAGGAACGGGTGATGCCCACCACGTCCGCTTCCTGGAACCCGTCGGTGCCGATCAGCGAGGTCGGGACTTGCCCCGTGATGGCGACCAGGGGCACCGAGTCCATATAGGCGTCGGCCAGGCCGGTGACGATGTTGGTGGCCCCGGGGCCCGAAGTGACCACGCAGACCCCCACCTTGCCGGTGGACTTGGCGTAGCCTTCGGCCATGTGCACGGCGCCCTGCTCGTGGCGCGTGTCGATGAGCTTGATCTTGTCGCGGTTCAGGAACATGGCGTCGTAAACCGGCAGGATCGCGCCGCCCGTCACGCCCCAGGCCATGGTGACGCCCTCATCGATGAGGATGTCCACCACCATCTGGGCCCCGGTTTTCATTTTCTTGGACTTCGTCGCCATAATCATCTCCTCTGGTTTCGTTAAAGGGAATCGCGCGCGAAAGAACGTGATTTTACAATAACTTCCACGTTTTTCGAGGCCAATCCGCCTTCATTCCTTGAAAAATCAAGGTCTTCAGGCCGCGAAGGCCGGCTACCCTCAAAAACTCTTATTTTTTACGGGGTCTGCTTGGCGGGAAAACCGGGGCTTAAAACAAAAAAGCCGCGGAAGTCCCGTTGGGCGGGACCCCGCGGCCTGTAGGCCGTCAGTTAGGGGCGAGCCGCCTCCGGACGCAAACCGACTACCTGTACCGTTAAAAGTAAGTGGGTCGCTTTTCCGAAGGTCATCATCGTCTCCTAAATTAGGTGCTGCAAGTGGAAGAACTATACCCCCCGGGGGAGCGGATGTCAACCCCGGGACTTAGCCGTTCTCGAAGGACAATTGGGAGGGCGGTTCCATCTCGATTTTCACCGAAACCGAAAGGGTTTCGGGCCCGCCGCCCTTGAAGAGGGTGCCCGAGGTGGGTGTGGCGTCCAGGAAGTTCCGGCCGCAGGCCACCCGCACATGGTCCAACCCCACCACGCTGCCGTTGGTGGGGTCAAAGCCGCACCAGCCGCTCTCGGGCAGGAATAGTTCCACCCAGGCGTGCGAGGCCTCGGACCAAATCTTGTTCTCGTAATTGCCGCCGGTGTAGATATACCCCACCCGGTAACGGGCGGGCAGGTTGAGGAGCCGGGCCAGGCAAATGAAGAGGTTGGAAAAATCCTGGCAGACGCCTTGGCGGGTCGAATAGACCTCGTAGGGCGTGGTCTCGCTGGTGGTGGAGCCGGCGACATAAGCGTAGTCGTCGTGGAGGGTTTGGTTGATGTCCAGGATCGTGTCCAAAAGGTCCATGTCGTTGCGTTGGGCGAAGCCCATGGCGTACTCCGTGAGCTCCTTCAACTGCGCTTCCGGAAGCTCGGGCGGCAATAAATAAGGAAGCATCATCTGCCTTTGGCCCGGCATCCAAACCGTCGGTAGCGCCTCCCTTTTGCCCGAGGCGTTGAGCCAGCGGGTCGGGCCCTCGGTCAAGCGCACCCGCGAGGAGGCCCGGATCGACATTTCGGTGAAAGCACGGTCCACTTCCAATTCCAGCGTGGTGTTCCCATACACGTCCTGGAACTCATGCTTGCGGCCGTCGATGGACAGCTGCAGGTTGAATTCCAAAAGCTCCTGGAAACGGTCCTGCGCGGGCCGAAGGCGGATCAAGTGCCGGGAACGTTCCACCGGCATGCGGTAATGGTAGGTGGTCTCGTGCAGCACGTTCATGACGCACTTGTCGAACCCGCGCCGCGGGGGCGCGGCGATGGCGGGAAGCGGTTCCAACAGGGAAGTCTGCTGGGATTGGCTGCCCACCAGCGACCAGGAGCGGGTCAGGGCCCCCTCCGAGATGGAACTGTCGAAAAGCAGCCTGCCCCGGCGCACGGCCACCAGGCTTCCGGGCTCCATGGGTTTCCAGGGCTCGCCCGAGAGCGGTTGGTTGGAAAAAAGATAAAGGGTGCGGTTGGTGTCCAACGCGTCGCCCAGGTCCAGGGTCAAGGTCTCATTTTCCAGGTGCCCTTCGGGATGGGGCGGCAGGCGCCGAAGGCTGTAAAGGCTTCCCCGCCCTTCCTTGTCCCGGTAAGCCACCTGGTTCTTGCCGTCGCTTAAGACGCAGTTCAACTCGCCCAGGGCGTTGATTTCCTGGAACCAATTGCGGATATCCCCCCAGGGCACGTCGGACAGGCGGCGGGCCTGCCTGAGGAAAAGTTGGTGGAGCAGCCAGCAAAAGGCGTGTTCGGCGGCGGAAGATCCCAGGGGCTCGAAGCTGGGGTCGCCCCCCAGGGACAGCGCGGCCTTGAAATCGCCCTTGAGGGCGGCGCTGAAGATGAGCACGAATTGGCGGCCGCCGTAGCTGCGAAGGAAAGGCGGGGTGTTTTTGCCGGTTTGGCGCTCGCCCGACAGGGCGAAAAAGGAGGCGGAGCGGAAACGGCTCCAATCGGTCAAGACCCGCTTGAGGTCCTCGGCGCCGTCGCCCGAACCCCGGACCAAACTGGCGGGCCCCTCGTCCCCGGCGA
>DATKNU010000042.1:0-4277 GCA_035541195.1 bacterium | reverse complement strand
TGCCGTTCACCGCCGCCGCGCAAGCCGACAGGGTGGTGATGCAGGGCACCCCATAAACCACCGCGGTCCGGCGGATCTGGAAGTCGTCCGACCGGGGGCCCTTGCCCGCGGGCGTGTTGAAGATGAGGTTGATCTCGTTGTTCTTGATGAGGTCCACCACGTTGGGCCGCCCCTCGTGCACCTTTCGCACCACCGTCACTTCCATGCCGTTGCTCGTCAAGGCCTGGGCCGTGCCCTGGGTGGCCACCAGCCTGAAGCCCATGTCAAAGAGCCGCTTGGCGATGAAAATGACCGAGCGTTTGTCCTTGTTCTTGACCGACACGAAAACCGTACCCTTGAGCGGCAGGGCGGCGTTGGCGCCCATCTGGCTCTTGGCGAAGGCCATGCCGAAGTCGGCGTCGATGCCCATCACTTCCCCGGTGGATTTCATCTCGGGGCCCAGCACGGTGTCCACGCCCGGGAAACGGTTGAAGGGGAAAACCGATTCCTTCACGGCCACGTGCTTTAAGTAAGAAACTTCCTTGACCTTCAATTGGCTCAGGGTCTTGCCCGACATGAGCCTGGCCGCCACCTTGGCCCAGGACGTGCCGGTGGCCTTGGAGACGAAGGGCACGGTGCGGCTGGCCCGGGGATTCACTTCCAGCACATAGACCATGTCGTTCTTGAGGGCGTATTGCACGTTCATGAGCCCCTTGACCTTCAGGGCCAGGGCCATTTCCTTGCTGTGCCGCTTGATGGCCGTGATCTGGTCCTCGCGCAGGGTGTAGGGCGGGATCACGCAGGCCGAGTCGCCCGAGTGGATGCCCGCTTCCTCGATGTGTTCCATGATGCCGGCCACCAGCACTTCCTTGCCGTCGGACACGCAGTCCACGTCCACTTCCAGGGCGTCCTCCAGGAAATGGTCGATGAGGATGGGCTTGTCCGGGGCGGCCTCGGCGGCCCGGGCCACGAACTCGTCCAGGGATTCCTCGTCATAGGCGATTTCCATGGCCCGCCCGCCCAGCACATAGGAGGGGCGCACCACCACGGGGTAACCCACCTTGCGGGCCACGGGCTTGGCCTGCTTCACGTTCATGGCGATGCCGTTCTCGGGTTGGCGGATCTTGAGCTTTTTCAGCATGGCGCCGAAAAGCTTGCGGTCCTCGGCCACGTCGATGGAATGGGGCGAGGTGCCGATGATGGGGGCCCCCGCCTTTTCCAGGGCCACGGCCAGCTTCAGCGGGGTCTGCCCGCCGAACTGCACGATCACGCCCTTGGGCCTTTCCCGGTCCAGGATGTTCATCACGTCCTCGAAGGTCAGGGGCTCGAAATAAAGCCGGTTCGAGGTGTCATAGTCGGTGGAGACGGTTTCGGGGTTGTTGTTGACCATGATGACCTCATAGCCGTCTTGGCGCAGGGCGAAGGCCCCATGCACACAGCAATAGTCGAACTCGATGCCCTGGCCGATGCGGTTGGGCCCGCCGCCGAGGATCATGATCTTATTTTCCTTGGTGGGGGCGGCCTCCATGTCTTTTCCCGCGAAGGACGAATTCCCCAACTCATAAGTGGAATAAAGGTAGGGGGTGAAGGCCTCGAACTCGGCGGCGCAGGTGTCGACCATCTTATAGACCGGTTTCACGCCCTTGGACTTGCGGTACTTGCGGATGTCAGTTTCCTTGGCCTTGCAGAGGAAGGCCAATTGGGCGTCGGAGAAGCCCAGGGCCTTGGCCCGGCGCAGCAGCTCCTCGGGCAGCTTTTTCGCCAGCTTGCCGGATTTGGCCGTGGATTTTTCCAGTTCCTTCTCCAAATCCACGATTTCCTTGAGCTCATTGAGGAACCAGGGGTCCAGGGCCGAAAGCTTGTAAACCCGGTCCACGTCAAAACCCTGCCAGAAGGCCTGGCGGATGAAGAAGTGCCGGATGGAGGTGGGCTTGCGCAGTTGGGCCTCGAGCAAATCCACGGGCAGCTTGCCGGGCTTGCGGGCGCCGGTCTTCTGCCAGCGGCCTTCCTTAAATTCCCGCCCGTCGGCGCCATAGCCGATGGTGCCGGTTTCCATGGACCGCATGGCCTTCTGGTAGCTTTCCTTAAAAGTGCGGCCGATGGCCATGGTCTCCCCCACGCTCTTCATGGAGGTGTTGAGCAGGTCCTCGGCGTCGGGGAACTTCTCGAAGGTGAAACGGGGGATCTTGGTCACCACATAGTCGATGGAAGGCTCGAAGGCCGCCTTGGTGGTGCGGGTGATGTCGTTGAAAATCTCGTCCAGCGTGTAGCCCACGGCCAATTTGGCCGCGATCTTGGCGATGGGGAAACCCGTGGCCTTGGAAGCCAGCGCCGAGGAGCGGGAGACCCGGGGGTTCATCTCGATGACGATCATGCGCCCGTTTTCGGGGTTCACGCCGAATTGGATGTTGGAACCGCCCGTGTCCACGCCAATTTCCCGGATGCAGGCGATCGAGGCGTCGCGCATGCGCTGGTATTCCTTGTCGGTCAAGGTCTGGGCCGGGGCCACGGTGACGGAATCGCCCGTGTGGATGCCCATGGGGTCCATGTTCTCGATGGAACAGATGATGACCACGTTGTCGTTGAGGTCGCGCATCACTTCCATCTCATATTCCTTCCAACCCAGGGCCGATTCCTCGACCAGGCATTGGTGGATGGGCGACAGGTCCAGGCCCTTCGAGAGGATTTCCTCGAATTCCTGCCGGTTGTAGGCGATGCCGCCGCCGGTTCCGCCCAGCGTGAAGGCCGGCCGGATGATGACCGGAAAACCGTTGCCTTCGGCGAAGCCAATCCCCTCTTCCAAAGTATTCACCGTGAGGGATTTGGGCAGGTCCAGGCCGATTTTGAGCATGGCTTCTTTAAAAAGCTGGCGGTCTTCCGCCTTCTTGATGGCGGCCAGGTTCGCGCCGATGAGCTCCACCTTGAATTCGTTCAAGGTGCCGTTTTCAGCCAGCGCCACCGCGGTATTGAGGGCCGTCTGGCCGCCCAGGGTGGGCAAAAGCGCGTCGGGACGTTCTTTTTCGATGATCTTGCGGCAAACTTCGGGCGTGATGGGTTCCACGTAGGTGCGGTGGGCGAACTCGGGGTCGGTCATGATGGTGGCGGGGTTGGAATTGATGAGGATGACCTCAAAGCCCTCTTCCTTCAGGGCCTTGCAACCCTGGGTGCCGGAATAGTCGAATTCGCAGGCCTGGCCGATGATGATGGGCCCGGCCCCGATGACCATGATTTTTTTGATGTCAGTACGTTTAGGCATTTCGTTCCTTTGTAGAAAACCCGACTAGCTTCCGCTTCAAACAAGCAACCATGTAATCCGACCAAGCAAAAGCTTTGATCGAATTTTTCATCAACCCCCAAAACGGGTTCGAAACAAAGTTGAAATAAATCCGCGGAGAATAATAAATCGTTTTCGCTCCAGATGTAGTGTCCATAGAGCTAAATCCACAAGAAGCCTTATTCAAGAAAATATCAAGTTTTCCAAACTTATTCCAAATCGATATTTTCCTGTCGAACCCTTCATCATCTAAGCGGCAATAATCCATTTTCGAATCAAATGGAATAAAAAAAGGAAGCTGTGCTATTTTTGGTTTTTCGGCACGAATTTCTTTTCCCATTCTTAAAAACAAGACGTTTTCCGTTTTTAATTTATCCGGCCAATCAGTTTGGCTAACTCCTCCGTCGACAGCTCCAGGCATAGACTCATATGAATACTTTCCCGTTCTAACCATTCCCCAGCCCCAAGTGTTGGCGTCCTCAATAGCTTCGATTATTAGATACTCATATAAATCCAAAACAATCAACCAATAAGAATTCAACTCCTTGGTTTGATCCTGGTCGGTTGCATCAAGAGAGTTTTCTAAGATTTTTTCCGAAAATAAATTATTAATGATTTTCGAAATTTCTGTTTTTCCAAAACCTAAATCAATCGATATTTTTTTATTAAAAACGTCTAAATAAATTTCATCGGCAATAATGTATTCAAAACTTTGAACTTTAAGATTTTGGAAAAATCTCAAAACCAAAATTAAGACAGATAATAAAAAGACAACAATCGTTGGTTTGGCCAGCGTACTCCCAGATGTCCCCATCACAATAATTGTTGTAATAAAAGCAGAGGGAAATGCTATTAAAAACGTATCTATTGCCGACTTTCTTTCGGCGCTCACCCGGACTATTTTTTCATTCATAAACCAAGTGAACCAAAACATTTCATTTAGCCACCCTCCAGAACACCTCGAATCCAGAGCAAGCCACTTTATTCATTCCTCTCCACCATTTCCCTGAACATCTTGAACCCC
>DATKNU010000041.1:0-4501 GCA_035541195.1 bacterium | reverse complement strand
CGCGGAAAGGTTGACCGATATGGGGATCTTGTCCAAGTCGCTGTCCTGCCACTTCTTGTTCTGCTGACAGACTTTCCGCAGCACCCATTCCCCGATCGGCATGATGAGCCCCGTTTCCTCGGCCAAACCGATGAACTCCGTGGGGAAAACCAGGCCCAAGTCCGGGTGCTGCCACCGCACCAGGGCCTCCACGCCCACCATGCGCCGGGAGGCCAGGTCGATCTGGGGCTGGTAATGGACGACGAACTCTTCCTTCTCCAGCGCCCGGCGCAGGCTGTTTTCCATCAAAAGCTGCTTGAAGGCGCTGACGTTCATCACCGAGGCGTAGAGCTGGAAGTTGTTGCGGCCCTGTTCCTTGGCCCGGTACATGGCGGTTTCGGCGTTCTTCAAAAGCACCTCGGCGTTTTCCCCGTCGTCGGGGTAGAAGGCGATGCCCATGCTGGTGGTCAGGTGCAGTTCATGGCCGTCGATCTTGAAAGGCTCGGCGAGCAGTTCGATGATTTTTTGCGCGTGCTGGGTGGCCTCGTCCACCTGGTTGACCTGGGGCAAGAGCAGGGTGAACTCGTCCCCGCCGAAACGCGCCAGGGTCTCCCCTTCCTGCATGGAATGGATCAGCCGCTCCGCCACCGCCACCAGCAGGCGGTCGCCCAAGATGTGTCCCAGGGTCTCGTTGATGTTCTTGAAGCGGTCCAGGTCCAGCATGATGACGCCCAGCGACTGCTTGTTGCGGTGCGCGTGGCTCATGGCCTGTTCCAGGCGGTCCTTGAACAGCATGCGGTTGGGCAGGTTGGTCAGCGGGTCGTAATAGGCCTGCCGGCGGATGGTTTCCTCGGCGCGCTTGCGATCGGTCACGTCCCGGGCGATGGAAAGCACGGCCCGCTTCCCGTCCCTCAGGAAGGTGTGGGCGTTCACTTCCACCGGGATGCGCGTCCCGCCCTTGGTGACGTGCACCTTCTCGTAGGTGATGTGCTCTTGCCGGATGGACTTCTTGTAGATTTTCGGCATCTCGCTCGCGCCCTCGGGCAAAAGCAGGTCCAGGGGGGTCATGCTCAGCAGTTCGGCGCGGCTGTAACCGAGCTTCTTGCAGGCGATGTCGTTGACCTCCTGGAACTTCCCGGGTACGGCCTCGTCGGACAAGGGATAAAGGAAGATGGCGTCGTTGGCGTTGTTGAACAACTCCCTGAATTTTTGCTCGCTTTCCACCAACGCCGCCTCGGCCCGGCGGCGTTCCAGGGCGTTGGCGAACATCTCCCCGGCCATCTTCAAAAGCGCCAAATGTTCCTCGGTCCAACTCTTGCGGGACTTCAAGGTGCTGAAGGTCAAAAAACCTGTCATTTTCCCGCCATAGGCCATGGGGACGAAGACGGTGGATTGCACCTTTCGGTTTTCGATCAGGCGCCTTTCGGCGGCGGCTTCCGCCGGCAGGTCTTCCACCGAGTTCAGGTCGATGACTTCCCCATGCCCCAGCTTCTTGGAAAACCAGGGATATTGGCCCAGGGGAAAGGGCTTGTCCCCGTCCGGGTCGGCTTCCACGCCCTCGGCCCGCCATTGGAAGGCCGGCACCACCACCTCGGGGGTCTTGGCCATGAACATGAAGATCCGGTCCACGCCGATGGTCTCCCCGATGGATTTCAGGGCCTTGGAGATGCCGTCGTTGACCTTTTCGGGGGCCAGGTTGATGAACTTCGAGGAGAAGCTGGTGATGAGCTTCTCGAATCGCTCGCGCTGGCGGAGCATGTTCTCCATCTTTTTGGTCTCGGTGATGTCGATGGCCAGTCCCATGACGCCCCGGTTTTTGCCCTCATCGTCCTTGAGCGGCGAACAGCGGGTCTCGAAGTAGATGCCGCCGATTTCCACCACCTCGTTGATGGTCTGGCCGTCCAGGGCCTTGCGCAACATCGAGATCATGGGATGGTTGTCCCGGTACAAATCAAAGGCGGATTTTCCCACCAGCTCGCCGGGTTTGAGGCCTAGCGCCTTCAGTCCCGAACCCTCGCAGAGGGTCAGGAGGCCGTTGGGGTCGATGGTGAAAAGGATCAGGGGGGCGCTGGTGACGATGGCGCTCAGGCGCTTCTGGCTTTCCCGCAGGGCGTTCTCCGCCTGGAGGTGCTCGGTCATGTCATAGGCCAAAAGGACCCGGGCCATCCGGCCCTCGAACAAAGTGGAGTGGGAAATGATTTCCATCTCCATCAAAGTGCCGTCCTTCTTGCGGTGCAGGACGGTTTCCTTCAGGACGCTGGAACCCTTTTTCAGGCCTTCCAGCTTATGGAGCAGTTTCGGGACGTCTTCTTCCCGGCGCAGGCCCTTCAAGGTCATGCCCAGGAATTCCTTCTCGGTGTAACCGTATTTCAGGATCGCCGCGTCGTTGACCGACAGGATGGCCAGGCTTTCCAAGTCATAGATGAACATGGGATTGGGGTTGTTCTTGAACAGGAGCTTGTACTGCAGCTCTTGGTCCTTCACGGTTTCCTGGAGCCGCTTCTGGTCGCTCACGTCGCGCACCAGCGCCACCATCCGGTCTTGGGGATCTTCCTTGAGGACCGTCAGGGTGATCTCCACCGAAAGGCTTTTCACCCGGTCGGCCCGCAGGATCGCCGGGAAACGCAGGACCCCCTTGGGGTTCTTGCGGAAAGCGATGATCTTTTCCTGGTATTTTTCCTTATGGGGGTCATCGAGGAGGTTGAAGAAGGAGGAGAGCGTCAGGAGCTGTTCTTCGGCATAACCGGTCATCTTCTGAAAAGCCTCGTTGGCGTAAACGATTCGGGTTCCCTCGACCACCAGGATTCCCTCGCCGATGTCGCCAATGGCTTTCAGCAGGACGTCGTCCAAAAAGGTTTTCAGCCTATGTGGAACGTTCAAACAGGCACCTTCGCTTTTATTTAGGCCAATCCATGATAGTCCAACCGATGGGAAATAAAAACAGGGATATTGGCGGCGAAAGGGGCCTTAGCCGAAGTAATCCGGCTCGTTGCCGGGTTTCCACTTGATGTTGCACCCCAAGCTGGGCTTTTGGTCCGCCGGGGCGGCCGCGCCCGCCAAGAGGGCTTCCAAGGCGGCCCGAAGGTCCTTCCCGGTCACGGGAACGGTGTTTTTGGGCCGGCTTTCGTCGAATTGGCCCCGATAGTAAAGCTTTTGGCTTTGGTCAAAAAGGTAAAACTCGGGGGTGCAGGCCGCCCGATAGGCCTTGGCGGCCTCTTGGGACTCGTCATAGACGTAAGCGAAGTTGAAGCCCTGGGCTTCGGCCTGGGCCTTGAGTCCCGCCGGACCGTCATCCGGATAGTTCACGGCGTCATTGGACCCCACGGCGATGATGGCGATGCCCCGGGGGCCGAAATCCTTCCCCACCCGGGCGATCTCTTGCTGGATGTGCTTCACGTAAGGGCAATGGGCGCAGATGAACATGACCAAAAGGCCCTTGGCGCCCGCGAAGTCCTTGGGGGAAACCTTCTTGCCCGTGCGCACGTCGGTCAATGAAAAATCCGGGGCCTGGGTCCCCAGGGCCAACATGGTGGATTGGGTCGCGGCCATGGCGTCTCCTTCACGAGGGAAAAGAATCGGGGAAAGGCCCTGGGTGAGTCGTCCGGGGATCGAACCCGGGACACCCACATTAAAAGTGTGGTGCTCTACCAGCTGAGCTAACGACTCACCCAAGGCCCGTCCCGTGGGAAAAAATTATCACCCGGGGGCGGGAAAAATCAAAGCGAAAGCGGCTATTTCTGGAAGATCTGCTTGCGGTCCTGCCCCACCGAAACCCAGGTAATGGGGGTTTCAATGGCTTTTTCGATTTCCACCAAATACTTCCGGGCTTCCAAGGGAAGCTCGCGCAGGGACGTGGCTTGGGAAAGGTCCCCGTCCCAACCCTTCATTTCCTTGTAAACCGGCTCGCATTGGGCCAATTGGTCCAGGGCCGCCGGGAAACGGTCCAGCAACTTGCCCTTATAGCGATAGGCCACGCAAAGCTTGAGGCTCTTGAGGTAACTTAACACATCCATCTTGGTCAATAAAATGCCCGTGAAGCCGTTCACCTGGCAAGCATAACGAAGCGCCACTAAGTCCAGCCAGCCGCAGCGTCGGGGGCGCCCCGTGGTGGCGCCGAACTCCCCGCCCCTTTGGCGGATCTTCTCGCCGAAGTCCGGGTCCATCTCCGAGGGAAAAGGCCCCTCGCCCACCCGGGTGGTATAGGCCTTGGCCACGCCGTAAATCTCGTCGAACCAATGCGGCCCCACGCCCAGCCCCGTGCAGGCCCCGCCCACGCTGGCGCTGGAGGAGGTCACGTAAGGATAAGTGCCGAAATCAACGTCCAGGAGCGTGCCTTGGGCCCCTTCGGCCAGGATGTTCTTGCCCGCGCCAAGCTTGCTTTGCAGGTAATGGGTCGTGTCGGTCACCAGGGGCTTGAGCCGGGGCACCAGCTTCAAGTATTGGTCGGCGATCTTGTCCGCGTTGCTCGTGGATTGGCCGAAATAATTTTTAAGCCAAAAGTTTTTTTCCTTCGTCACCGACC
>DATKNU010000040.1:0-9348 GCA_035541195.1 bacterium | reverse complement strand
CCGCCGGGGTCAAGCCGAGGGATAGGGTCATCCAGGCTTCAGGGTTTTCGGGATGTTTTTGCGCCCAGGTCCGGCTCAATTGAACCGCGGCTTCCCGTTCCCCCATCCGCTCAAGGCAAACCTCGGTCCAAGCGTAAAGGGGACCGTTGTTGTCGTTGTTTTTCAACAGCGTGAAGAAGAGGGGCAAGGCGTCGGCATAACGGCCGGCCTCGAAATATTCCTCGGCCAATTGTTGGGAGGCCCAACTGGATAGGGGTTGCTTCTTCAAAAAGGCCTCCAGGAGCTCGGGATGGAACCGGCCTTCCCTTTGGTCTTGGATGCCCATCCAAGCGCCCGCCAGGACGGCTTGATCCGGGTTGGGGGTGAGCAGGTCTTCCCAATGGGGAACCAGGGCCTCGCCGCCGTGGTGGAAGTCGATTTCCAGGTCGGCGGCCCGTAAAAGATCGGCGTCCTGGGTGAAAAACGGCCGGTTCAAAAAAGCCGATGGGTCGGCGGCAGGCTTGAGGCCCAGGTAATCCAGCAGGCAGAGGGCCATCCAACCGGGCGCGTCGTGTAAATCGCCCTTCGCGAAGGATTGGTCGTAGGTTTTTTCCGCTTGGGATCCCCCGAAGCGCAGGTGGAGTTTCCAACCCGTGAATGTTTTTTTCCAGGTGCCTTCCGCGAAATCCTTGGTCTGGAACCGGAAGGGCAGCTGGGTTTTATAAGCTTCCGACGCCGCCCGGCGGGGGTTGAAAAGGTCGAAGTCCCGGAAGGCCTGGTCCAAGTTGGGCAGGCTCAAAACCGACTGGGGTTGGTAAGCGGCCTGCCGCATTCCAAGATAACTTAAGTAACTTCCCAGGGGGGTCACGCGGCCTTTGGAATCAAGCAGCGGAAAAACAAGGGGGCAAGGCGGAAGCGATGCGCCGTGAAGTTTTAAGTCTTCCAATTGGGCGAGGATTTCGCGGTGGGGGCGTTCCTTGGCTTCTAGCGCGGCCTGGGCGGCCTGGCGTTGGGCGAACCAATGGGAATAAAAGCGGTAGTCCAAAACCAAGAGCAGGGCCAGACCGGCCGCGACGCCAAGCCCCATCCTTTGCCTTTTGGTCAACGCCATGGATCCCCGTTCGGTTTTGGAATGCCCCGACTTTAACGGCGGCGGGCGGGTTTGGGAAGCCCCTATTCCAGGGGAAGCCCCAACTCGGCCACGGCCTTTTGGGTGCTTTCCAGGCCCTTGTGGTGGATGGCGTGGAGCCCCAAGCGCCGGGCCACTTCCACGAAGAGGGGCCGGTCGTCGAAATAAAGGCATTGGCGGGGAGGCACTTGGGCGATGTCCAGGGCCAGTTTGAAGATGTCGGTGTCGGGCTTGCGGAAATGGACGAAAGCCGACATCACGAAAAAATCGGCCAGCGCGCCCAGGTTGAAGTGGTTGATGCGGTACTCGGAAAGTTCCCGGCCCTCGTTGCTGACCACGCCCACCTTCAACCCATGGGCCTTCTTGAGGCGGGTGAAGTAGTCGATCATGCCGGGCAACGGCTGGGTCTGGGCGTACATGTAAGAACGGAAGTCTTCCCGGGTAAAGGCCCGCTTCTGGTGGAAGACGATGCGGTCCAGGTAGGTTTCCAGGGTGATCTTGCCCACCTCATAGGTGTCGTAGGTGAGGTGGTGGCGTTCCTCGAGGTCGGCGTAATCCAGGCCGAATTTCTCGGCGGTGGCTTGGCGGGCCTTGCGGTCCCAGCCGTTGGTGAGGAGCACGCCGCCTACGTCGAGGAAGAGGGCTTGAATGGGAAGGTGGGGCATGGCGTTTTCCTTTCCGAAAAGATGAAAGCCTTAAACTAAACCTATTGAACCGCCAAGTTCGCCAAGAAGGCGAATGAATTTTTTTAAAAAACTGAACAGTTAATTTTTTTCAAACGAAAAATTTCGAGGAAGAGATTTTATTCTTTTTTGGCGAACTTGGCGTCTTGGCGGTGAAATGGTTTGCTGGAAGATGTTATCAGGGAATCCTCACAAAATCGATCCAGCCCTGTTCCACATTCACGCCGATGAGCTTCACCCTCACCTTGTCGCCCACGTCCAAGCCTTGGGCGCCTTGAACGAGCTTTCCTTCCACCGGGGGCTTTAAAAGCCTGAGCCAAGTGCCCTTGTCCGAAACGCCCGTAATGAGCGCCTCGAAATGGTCCCCGACGCGGGGGGCCAAAAAAGCCGCGCTGGCGGATTTACGGACCTGGCGCTCCACCTTGTCGGCGGCGTCCTCCTGCTGGGTGCAATGGCGGGCCAGCGACTCCAATTCCGGCGGGGCATAAGGGGCGGCCGCGCCGCCCAAGGCGTTTTTAAGCAGTCGTTGGGTGATAAGGTCCGGGTAGCGGCGGTTGGGCGCGGTGGAATGGTTGTAGTCGCGCACCGCCAGGCCGAAATGGCCCTGGGGCGCCTGGCCGGGGAGTTCCAGGGCGTATTCGCCGCGGCCCATGAGCTTCACGATGGTGAGGGACAGGTCGGGGAAATGCAGGGGGTCTTTCTGGCGTTGGCGGGTCAGGAAATGGGAAAGGGCCTTGGAGTCGGGGTCGGCGGGAAGCTTTTCCCCCAGGTCGGCCGCCACCGAGACGATGCGGTCCCAGCGTTTGGGGGTTTTCACCACCCGGCGTAGGGTGGGGAAATTGTGGGCGGTGAGGAACCGGGCCGTGGCGCCGTTGGCGGCCACCATGAAATCCTCGATCAGTTGCCCCGCGCGGTTTTGGGTCTCTAAGGCCAGGTCCACCACCACGCCCGCCTCGGTGACGGGCCGGGGTTGCAGGGTTTGCAGGTCCAGCGCCCCGTGCTCATGGCGCAGGGCGCGCAGCCTTTGGGCGGCCTCGTCCTGGAGCCGCAATTGGGCCTCCATGCCGTTCACGCGCGCGGCGGCCTCGGGCAGGGGGCCGGCGCCTTCCAACCAAGCGCCCACCCCGTTATAGGCCAGCTTGGCCTTGTTTTTGACCCGGGCCCGGTAGATTTTGGCCTCGTCCACTTCGCCCTTGGCGTTCACCCGCATGTCCACGATCAAGGCGACGCGGGTTTCGTTGAAGGAAAGGGACGTCAAATCCGTCGAGAGTTTTTCGGGGAGCATGGGGAAAATTTCGACGCCGGTGTAGACCGAGGTGGTGTTCTTCCGCGCGTGCAGGTCCAGCGGCGTGCCCTGGGCCACGCGGGCGTCCACGTCGGCCACCGCCACCTTGATTTGAATGGAACCCCCGGGGAGCTTTTCGCCCACGCTCAGTTGGTCCAGGTCCCGGGAATCGTCGTTGTCGATGGAACACCACAAAAGCCCCGTCAGGTCGGGAAGCGAGGCGTCCTCCGCGGGGCTTGTGATGGCGGCCAATTGTTCCAAAGCCTCGGGCGGGAAATCCGCCTCCAGGCCGTTCTCGGCCATGGCCCTGCGGGCGAGTTGGTTCAGGGAAATTTTGGGCGCGGGATGATGGGTCATGGGTTCCTTAATTGGTCGTGCCGTTGCCCCAGGGGTTGAAATCCATTCCTTCGGGCAGGACGGGTTTTGTCCCTTTTTTAAAAGCCTCGATCATCAAATCCTCGAAAGGTTCCTCGGAAACTTTTTTCGTCAGGCCTTTTCCATCCATCCACTCCACTTGGCGGCGGAAGGTCTCCACCAGGGGGACGGTGGTCTTGAACCCCAAGTCCCTCTTGGCCTTGGAGTTGTTGAAGATGGAGGGATATTGATAGATGAACTTCACGCCCACGCTGCGCCTGGGCGCCTGCTCGTAAAGCCAGTCCGTGGGAATATGGACCGGGTTGAATTTCCCGCCCACGGCCTCAGCCAGGGCTTGGAAGACCCCGTTCCAATCGGTGTGCTCGTCGCTGGTGAGGTGATAGGCCTGGCCGTAGGCCTTGGGGTTGAGCAGGGCGTTCACGAATCCCCGGGCCACGTCGCCCACGTGGGCGATGGCCCAGGCGGCCTTGCCCTCGTCCATCACGATGACGGGTTTGCCCTCGCGCAGGCGGCTGGGCAGGCTGTCGTCAAAGAGGATGCCGGAGGCCGTGGCGCCCTCGCCGGTGGTGAAGGAGGGACGCAGCACCGTGGTGTTCAAGCCCTTCTTGCCGTTGGCGGAAAGCAGGATGGACTCGATCTTGGATTTGTTCCTGCCGTAATCGCCCACGGGCCGGTGGGGCTCGTCGTCGCCGGCGGGAAGCTTGGTCATGGGCCCGCCGTAAACGCAGACCGTGGAGCAAACCACGATTTGTTTCACCCGCCCCGTGAAGGCGCGCAAAACCGACTCGGCGTTCTCGGGGGCGAAAGCCACCATGTCGATGACCGCGTCGTATTCGCGGCCTTCCATCAGTTTCTCGAAGGCCGGGTAGTCCCAGCGGTTGCCGATGATCGTTTTAACGGAAGAGGGAATGCGTTTTTCGCTCACCCCCCGGTTGACCACCGTGACCTCGTCGCCCCGCTCGACCAACTGATTCACGATGGCGGTGGAGATGAGTCCCGTGCCGCCGATGAGGAGCACTTTCATGGTTTTTCCTTTTTCCAAATGAGGATATTTAAACACCCAAGAATTAAAAGCCGGGTGATTTAATTTTGGCCTTCGGGGCGTCCCGGGCGGCGAAAACCGGGGTCCCTCACCAACCCAACTTTTGACGAAGCGCCCGGGCGAGCAGGGTCGCCAGTTTCTGGTGCACCCTCACGTTCGGGTGGAAATCACAACCCATCTGGTCGGCGGGCGCGGGCGGGTAACCCACGCAGTAAACTTTCGGGTCTCCCGCGGCGTTGCGCGCCTTCACGGCCGTTTCCACGGCCGAATAATAGTTGGGCCAACCGGTGGCGCAAAACCAAAAGAGGGAGGCTTGGGGATATTGGGCGCGCAGGTGGGCCAGGAGGGCGATCGAGCTGTCCTTGAAGTCCTGGGGGTCCGGATGGGGCTCGGTGGAAAAATCATTGGTGCCCAAGTGGATGACCACCGCGTCGGGTTGCCAATAGGCCGGGTTCCAGCGGCTTTGGGGCTCGGCGCAAAGCAGGCGGTCATAAAGGGCCGGAAAGGGTTCCTCGGAACGGCGCTGGGGGTCGCCGTAATTGCGCACCACGCCCCGGCCCGAGTAGCAGACCAAATGGACCTCGGCCTTCAGTTCCCGGGCGGCCACCAGGGGAAAGGCGCGGTTGGCGTTCTCATAAGGAAGCAGGTCATCGCAATGGGTGGAGACCGCCTCGTTGCCGTAGCCGCAGACCCAGGAATCCCCGATGAATTCGACCCGCCGGGTGGGCGGCGCGGGAGGCGCCAATAGCTCGCTCCCGGGGGGAAGCGAGAGGCCCCGGAAGGTCGTGACGCCCCAGGAGGCTTCAGTGCGGCGGGTCAGTTGGATTTGGTGCTCGCCCGATCCCAAGTCCTCCAGGACATAAGGGCCCTTTCGGCCGTCCGCGGCCAGGACGGTTTGGGGCTTGCCGTCCACCCAAACGTCGAAGCGGTTTTGCCGGTCCTCCAGGAGCAAACCCAAGGAGGGGCCCTTCAGGCGAAGTCGGAGGGAAAC
The DNA here is from genome assembly GCA_035541195.1 of bacterium. Taxonomy (GTDB): domain Bacteria; phylum Oederibacteriota; class Muellerivitia; order Muellerivitales; family Muellerivitaceae; genus Muellerivita. The sequence continues at coordinate 3,864 of DATKNU010000040.1, read as the reverse complement.
GCCGGACCAATCAAAGCGAGGCGATTGGGGGTTGGAGCAATCCACCCGGCCCGAATATTGGATCCGGGGGTCGTCGGCGGGGATAAGGCTGTGGGCTTGGGCGGTGGATGCCAAGAGCAGGATGCCTCCGATGAGGAATGGGGACGACGCTTTCAGCTTAATCCCTCAAGCGCTTCAGGGTGTTCTTGTCGCGGTGCTCGAAGATTTTGGGATGGCCCTTGATTTGGATTTTGGTCATCTGCTCGTAGCTGAAAGTTTCCCCGTCCAGGAAGGTGATTTGGATCTCATATTCGACCGTCTTGAATTCCTTGTCCAGGAATGGGTTGGAGGCGATCCCGAAGGTCGGGGATCCCAGTTGGGCCTTCAATTTAAGGGACTTGGCGTCCTGCGCCGCGGGGCCCCCGGCCAAAACCGCCTGGCCCCGGGGGATGGTGAGGGACTGCATCACCAGCTTGGCCTTGGGGTCCCAATGCCAGTAGCCCACTTGGTCGTGGAAGGGAAATTCCTCGCCGTGGCGGAAGACCTGTTGGTGGTACCTCAGGCCGTAAAGGGTTTGCTCGTGGTTGGCGGTGGGCAGGATGTGGGTGAAGACGATGATTTCGCGGTATTTGTTGTTCTCGGTGCCGCGGTCGTCTGAGGGGGCGATGTCGTCGCCGACGCCGCCCTCGAAAGGTCCCACCAAGTTCTGGAGGGGGCCCAGTTGTTCCAAGTCCAATTGCGCCATGGTTGCCTCGATGAAGAAAAAATTAAAAACAATCCAATCACAAAGACCCGCCCCCGCGGCTACAGGGCTCGCGCCCTTTCGCGAACCGCGGGGGTTTCGTCAACCCTTATAACTCTCTTCGCCCTGGACGGGTGGAATCTATCAATGCGCTATGGCCGTCCCGTCATGGACCGAGGCCATGACGACCCGGGCTTTAAGGAGGTTAGACTCGCCCCCGCGGCTACAGGGCTCGCGCCCTTTCGCGAACTGCGGGGGTTTCGTCAACCCTTATAACTCTCTTCGCCCTTCCAGGGCTTTAAGGAGGGTTGACTCATCCGCATATTCAACATCCCCACCGGAAGGCAGGCCGCGGGCCAGGCGGGTGACACGGGCTTGGGAACCTTTTAAAAGCTGTTGTATATAGAGGGCGGTGGAATCCCCTTCCACCGTGGGGTCGGTGGCTACGATGACTTCCTTGATGGAGGGGTTTTTCTTCACCCTTTCCACCAAGGGCTCCAGCGTTAATTGGGCCGGCCCCCGGCCTTCCAGCGGCGACAAGGTCCCCCCCAACACATGGTAAAGCCCCTTGTACTGATGGGTGCGCTCGAAGGCCACCACGTCGCTGGGGTCCTCGACCACCAAGAGGGAGGTTTTGTCCCGCCCGTGGGACTCGCAAACCCCGCAGAGGGTTTCCTCGGTCAGATTGAAACAGTCGCGGCAGGGATGGAGCTTGGCGCGGGCTTCCACCAAGGCTTGGGCCAGCGCCTGGGAGGCTCCGGCGGGTTGCTTGAGCAAGTGGAAAGCGAGCCGGAGGGCCGTGCGGGGCCCCACCCCGGGCAATTTGCCCAGTTCATGGACGGCCCGCTCGAGGGAAGGAGGATACTCTGGCACGATCAAACCCGTTCTAAGTTTTGAGTTTTGGGTTTTGAGCGATCCTGGTTTCGGCAGGGCCGAAACTTAAACCTCAAAACTTGGAACTTAAAACTTCTTAAAATAGCCCGGGCAGGCCCAGCCCGCCGGTCATCTTGGAAACTTGTTCCTTCAGGCGGGCGTTCACCTGGGTGCCGGCCGCGTTGAGCGCTTCCTGGAGGGCGGCTTCGAGTTTTCCCCCGTCCTTGAGGGCTTCGGGCTTCAGGGTGATTTTTTGCACGGCGTGCTTGCCGTTGACCACCACGGTGACCGCGCCGCCGAGGGCTTCGCCCGTGAAGGTCTGTTTTTCCAGCTCTTCCTGGAATTGGGACATCTTTTCCTTCAAGGCTTGGGCTTGGCGGATCATGTCGAACATATTGGGCAAGGCGCGTCTCCGGGGGTTAAAGCTGTTTGGGGGTGTTGCGCTTCACTTCGACGATTTTTCCGCCGAACATTTTGAGGGCGGCGGCCACCAAAGGCTCCTCTTTTTCCAATTCCTTCACGTCCACCGCCGGGGCGGCCATGGCTTTGGGCGCGCGGGCGGTTCCCGGGGCCTTGGTGTCGGCGGCCTTGGGGGCCTCGGCCCCCAACACGGGCACCAGGGTGATGGGGCGGCCCATCAAGTCCTTCAGGATTTGCTCCACCAGGGTTTTATTCTCGGCCTTGGAAAGTTGTTCCTGGTGGAAGGGCCCTTTGCAGGTCAAAACCAAGGTGCCTTCTTCCAGGCTTTTGGGGCGCGTGTCCACCAGGACGCCCTGCAGGGCTTTTTTTTGTCCGGCGACGGTTTCCAAAAACTCGCGCCACTGGGACTTGAGTTTGGCCATCTCGGGGTTTTTCGAGTCTTGCTCAAAGTCCTCGATTTCCTCGACGGCTAGAACCGGTTCGCTGTCGGGCGTGGGGAGGGGCGCCGTGGCTTGGGTCCGCGCTTCGGGCTTGGGAAGGGGGGCCATGGAAGGCCGCGCGGGAGCCGGCGCCGGGGCGGTGCCCGCCAAAAGGGCGCTGACCGAGGTCAATTGCCGCAGGCGGCAAAGCTCCAGCGCCAGGGTTTCCAGCACCACTTGGGGCAGGGAGGAGCGGCGGGCCGCCCATTCCTGCTCGATCAAAAGCCTCAGGGCCGAAAGCACGTAGGCGTCATCGCAGGATTGGGCGATTTGAACCAGGCTTTCCACTTCCTCTTGGGCGAGGGGAATGAGTTTGGCGGCGGAGGCGGGGTAGGCCTTGGCCACGGCCAGGTGCCGGTAAAACTCCAAAAGGCCCGAGTAGAAATGGTCCAGGTCCTTGCCGCTTTCCAGCACTTGGCGGATGAGCTCCAGCGCCGCCCCGGCGTCTTCCTGGGCGGCGGCGCGCAGGAAATTCAGGTACACCTCGCCCTCGATGGTGCCCAAGACCACCCGGATGTCCTCGGTGGTGATCTTACGTCCCGAAAAAGCCACCAACTGGTCCAACGTGCGCTGGGCGTCGCGCATGGAGCCGCCGGCGGAACGGGCGATCTGGTAGAGGGCCTTGTCGTCCACCTCGATTTTTTCCGAGTCGCTGATGCGGCGAAGTTGTTTGATGAGCGTTTCCAGGTTCATGGCCCGGAACTCGAAGCGCTGGCAGCGGGACTGGACCGTGGGCGGGAATTGGTGGATCTCGGTGGAGGCCAGGATGAAGATAACGTGGGCGGGAGGCTCTTCCAGTGTCTTCAAAAAAGCGTCGAAGGCGGCCCGGGTGATGCGGTGCGCTTCGTCGAAGATATAAACCTTGTACTTGGCCTTGGACGGATAAGTGCCCACCTGTTCCTGCAAGTTGCGGATGTCCTCCACGCGGTTGAAGGAAGCCGCGTCGATCTCGATGACGTCCATGGCCGAGCCTTGGTTGACTTCCTCGCAAAGGTCGCAGGCATTGCAGGGCTCGGCGCCCTGGGGCTTGCGGCAATTGAGGGCCTTGGCGAAGATGCGCGCCGTGGTGGTCTTGCCCACGCCCCGGGGTCCGGCGAAGATGTAGGCGTGCGCCACCCGGTCGGCGGACATGGCGTTCTTGAGGGTCTGGGTGATGTGTTCCTGGCCGACCATGTCGGCGAAGGTTTGGGGGCGCCATTTGAGCGCCATGACTTGGGGGGACATCGCCACCTCGGGGCTGAATTAAGCGGTTCCACCGTGGAAGCCAGGTTGACTACAACGCCCGAACCAATGCCTGACCGTTGCTTCCTTCCGGACCTGGCGGGGTTGGGGCCGGCTCGCCGTATAGGACCCGACTTCCACGTTGAAACC
>DATKNU010000039.1:0-11709 GCA_035541195.1 bacterium | reverse complement strand
CGTGCGGCACCCCCTCTACGCGGGCGCCTTCCTGTTGTTGGCGGGCCAGCCCTTGGCGCTGGGATCCCTCTGGGGTTTGATTCCGGTCGCCGGGCTTTTCGCCGTGATCGTCGCGCGGCTTTTGGAAGAGGAAAAATTTTTGGCGAAAAAACTGCCGGGCTACAAGGCCTATTGCCGCCAAGTCCGCCATCGGTTGGTGCCGGGGATATGGTGAAAGAAACCAAAAGCTGGTTCCTTTATATGCTGCGCTGCGCCGACGGCAGCTTTTATACCGGCATCAGCAACCGCCTGGCGGTCCGGGTCCAAAACCATTCGCGGGGCCGGGGCGCCCGATACACCAAGACGCGGCTTCCGGTGGAATTGGTTTTCAGCCGGAAGATCGGGACCTACCCGCAGGCCTTGAGGCGCGAGCGCCGGCACAAACAAAAGACCCACCGGGCCAAAATGAAGTTGGCCGAAAAATGGTTGGGAGCGCGGGCCCGCGAAAAGAAAAGGGCACCGAAAAAAAGCCCCCCCGCCGGCTCGATGGGATGAGCCTCCCGGGGCCCGCTTCCACGACAGGGTGGGCTTAAAACCGGCCGAGGGGTTCAACGCCGGTAAGGGGGTCCGCCCATTTTCATCGCCCGCCCAGGGCGGCGCTTGAAGCCTGGGGCATAAGACCTTAAACTGTGCCGCTCTGGACGCTTCTCCATCCTCCGTTAAGAAGGCAAGCCTTGGCCCGACCGCTCTACCTAGACGCCCTGAAAGAAAAGGTCCTCATTTTCGACGGGGCCATGGGCACCAACATCCAGACCTACAACCTGACCAAGGAGGACTTCGGCGGCAAGGAAGGCCTCAATGACTATTTGGTCGTCACCAAGCCCCAGGTCATCCGGGAAATCCACGAGGGATTCCTCAAGGTGGGCGTGGACGCGTTGGAGACCAATACCTTCGGCTCCAACCGCCTGAAGCTGGCCGAGTACGGCATCGCGGACCAAATCGTCGAGGTCAACACCGCCGCCGTGAGGCTGGCCCGGGAACTGGCCGACCGATATTCCACCCCCGACCACCCCCGTTTTGTCGTGGGCTCAATGGGCCCCACCGGCATGTTGCCGGCTTCCGAGGACCCGGACCTGGGCAAGATCCACCCGGACGAGCTGGAAGCCATCTATTACGAACAGGCCTGCATCATGATCGACGCCGGCGTGGACGCGCTGTTGGTCGAGACCAGCCAGGACATCTTGGAAATGCGCGCGGCGGTCTTCGGTTGCCACCGGGCCCGTTCCGAGAAGAAATCCAAGGTCGCCATCCAGGCCCAAACCACCCTGGACACCACGGGCCGCATGCTTTTGGGCACGGACATCGGTTCGGTGCTGACCACCTTTTCCCGGCTCCCCATCGACGTGATCGGCATGAACTGTTCCACCGGCCCCAAGGAAATGAAGGACTCGGTGCGTTTCTTGAGCCAATTTTCCAAGTTCCCCATCGCCACCATCCCCAACGCGGGGCTTCCCGAAAACCGGGGCGGCCAGGCCTTTTATCCCTTGGGCCCCAAGGACATGGCGGCGGCCTTGAAGGAATTCGTCGAGGAATTCGGCGTGGGCGTGGTGGGCGGTTGCTGCGGCACCACCCACGAGCATTTGCGGCAGGTCGTGGAAGCCATCGGCCGGCAAAAGCCCAAGCAACGCAAGATCACCCACGCGGTCAACGTGTCCTCCATGATCAAGGCCGTTTCCATGGACCAGGACCCCAAACCCCTCATCATGGGCGAGCGGGTGAATTCCCAGGGGTCCCGCAAGATCAAGCAACTGCTCTTGGCGGACGATTACGAGGGCATGGTGGCCGTGGGCCGGGGCCAGGCCGAGGGCGGCGCCCACGTGCTGGACGTTTGCGTGGCCTTGACCGAGCGGGTGGATGAGAAGGAACAGATGATGAAGGTGGTCAAGAAGATGGCCTTGGGCGTGGATACGCCCCTCATGATTGATTCCACCGAGGCGGACGTCATCGAGGCCGCCCTCAAGATTTACCCGGGCCGGGCGCTGATCAATTCCATCAACCTGGAAGGCAAGGGCGAGCGCATCCAGCGCGTTTGCCCCCTGGCCAAAAAGTACGGATCGGTCCTGGTGGCCTTGACCATCGACGACGTTTATTACGACAAGTCCAAGCCGCAGGAAAAGGGCATGGCCAAGACGGCCGCCCGGAAGCTCGAGGTCGCGAAAAAAATCACCCAGATCGTCACGGGCGAATACGGTATCCCCGCCGAGGACCTGATCTTCGACGCGCTCACCTTCACCCTGGCCACGGGTGAGGAGGAGTTCAAGAACTCGGCGGTCGAGACCATGGAGGGCATCCGGGCCATTAAGCGGGAAATCCCCGGCGTGCGGACCACCCTGGGCCTTTCCAACGTGTCCTTCGGCCTTTCCAAGCAGGCCCGGGAAGTGCTCAACTCGGTTTTCCTTTACCATTGCGTGCAGGCCGGCCTGGACATGGCGATCCTGAACCCGGCGGACATCAAGCCTTACGCGGCCATCCCCGAGGAAGAACGCAAGCTGGCGGACGACTTGGTCTTCAATAGGGACCCCCAGGCCCTGGCCAAATTCATCCAGCATTTCGCGGGCAAGGCCCCGGTGGAGGCCCAAAGCGCCGCCGACCCGACCGAGGGCATGACGCCCGCCCAGAAGGCGCATTGGAAGATCGTCAACCGCAAGGGCGACAAGATCGAATTGGACCTGGCCGAGGTGCTGAAGGAAAAAACCGCGGTGGAGACCCTCAACACGGTCCTGCTGCCCGCCATGAAGGAAGTGGGGGACAAGTTCGGCTCCGGCGAGCTGATTTTGCCCTTCGTGCTGCAGTCCGCCGAGGTCATGAAAAAGGCCGTGGCTTACGTGGAACAGTTCCTCGACAAGAACGCCTCGACCTCCAAGGGCAAGGTGGTCTTGGCCACCGTCTACGGCGACGTGCACGACATCGGCAAGAACCTGGTGCGTACCATCCTGTCCAACAACGGCTACACGGTTTATGACCTGGGCAAACAGGTGCCGGTTTCCGCCATCATCGCCAAGGCCCAGGAAGTGCAGGCCGACGCCATCGGCCTTTCGGCCCTTTTGGTGGTCACGTCCAAACAAATGCCCATCTGCGTGGAAGAACTCGAGAAACTGGGATTGCAATATCCGGTGGTGGTGGGCGGGGCCGCCATCAACCGCCGCTACGGCTACCGCATCAGTTTCGTGGACGAAAAGCTCTACGAGCCGGGCGTCTATTACGCCAAGGACGCCTTTGAAGGGCTCGACATCCTCAACGCCTTGTCGGACCTGGCGTCCCGCGAGACCTTCCGCAACAAAATCAAGGAAGAGGCCTTGAAGGCCAAGCAAAGCAATTTCGCCGACCCCCTCAAGACCGACGAGGGCGAAGCCACGCCGGACAAGTACCCGCCCACGGTGAAAGCCGCCACTTTCATCCCCCGGAACCCCTTCGCGGGCACTTCCATCATCCAAAAGGTTCCCTTGCGGGAAGTTTGGCCTTACCTGGACCTGACCCAGCTTTACAAGCTCAATTGGGGCGTGAAGGGCAAGGACGCCGAGGAATACAAGCACCTGCTCAAGAGCCAGTTCGAGCCCATGCGCCTCAAGATGCAGGATGAGATCTTGGCCAAGGGCTTGTTCGAGCCCAAGCTGGTTTATGGTTATTGGTGGGCCAACTCGGACGGCAACGACCTGATGATCTACGACGACAAGGGCAAGGAATTGGAACGCTTCAAGTTCCCGCGCCAGCGCGTGGGGCGGCACTTGTGCTTGTCCGACTACTTCAAGCCCGCCTCGTCGGGCGAGAAGGACGTGGTGGCTTTCCAGGTGGTGACGGTGGGCGACAAGGCCACGGAAGAAACCGAGCGGTTGAATAAAGAGGGGAAGTACAGCGAGTCTTATTACCTGCACGGCTTGGCCGTGCAAACCGCCGAGGCCATGGCGGAATGGATCCACCGCCGCATCCGCAAGGAGTGGGACCTGCCCATCGGCCAAGGCAAGCGCTACTCGCCGGGTTATCCGGCCTGCCCGGAGCAAAGCGACCAGGAGAAATATTTCCGCCTGCTCGACGCTACCAAGGCCATCGGCATTTCCCTGACCGAGGCCCACATGATGGTGCCCGAGCAATCCACCAGCGCCATCGTCATTCACCATCCGGATTGCGAGTATTTCGCGGTGAGATAAGTGCGGATGCCGAAAAAAAGCCTGGCCCTCTTATGGCCTCATTTGGCGGTATAATCTTCCCAGAACTGATTTCAAAACTCCGACCTCACTGGGATTCTTAAACAAGACCATGACGAGACCCCAATATCTCCTATTGCCCGCTTTGCTTTCGGTCGCCTTGCTCTTTGTTTTGAGCGCCTGCACGGGCGGGCCCACCTCCGGCACCGGGTCGCCTTTTGAGCCGCCCCCCGCCAGCCCGGTCCCCACGAACACGCCGGGGGCCGCCTTGCCCACCAAGACCCACACGCCCCTGCCCACCGCCACCAGCCAAGCGACCTCCACCAAGACTTTGTCGCCTACGGTTACCCGGACTCCCACGGTGACGCCGACCCGCACGATCACCGCCATGCCTACGGCCACCTCGACCCCCAGCCGCACCGCGACCATGACCCCGACGCCTTCCGTCACTTCCACGCCGACAGGCTGCGTGGTAACGGGGGGGAATTTCGCCGCGGTGGGTTCCGCGGCCGCGTCAGGATCCGTGTTGGACGACCCCGGCACTTATATTTCCGGGCCCTTTGGAATCTCCCAATCGTCGGCGGTGACGGCCTTGAGTGTTTTCTTGACCAGCGCGCCGGGACAGGTCCACTTGGGGTTCTACGCGGACAACGGCCTGGGAACCCTGCCCACCACGGTGGTTTATGAATCGCCCTTGATCAACATCACGGCCGCTGGGACCTATGTGTACGACATGTCCGCCGCCCCGGTCACGGTCTGTCCCGGGGATTACTGGACGGCCATTTCAAGCCCCGACACTTCCACCAGCATCCTCGTCACGGAAGCGGATACGGCTTTTGTCTCGACCTTCTGGACCGCCTCAGCGGTTTTCCCCAACCCCGTCTCCGCCGGGTCCAACACGGGCTTCGGCCCCGTCATGCAGATGTATTTCCAATATTGACGGTTTTCCGGACGCCTTTTTGAGGCGGCATCGGCCCAAATTATAGATAAAATGAACCCATGAACCCCCAACCCGCCGCCCTCATGCCGCCTTCTATCCCCGGCTTCTTGGGGTGGTTGGCGGCGCCCATGGCCTTTCTTTGCGCCCAATTCCCGGGAACATGATGACCCCCTCCAAAATATTCGATTACGACCAATGGAACCGCAGGTTGGGATCCCTGAAAAAAGAATACGCGCGGGGGGAACCTTATCCCCACGTCTTGTTTTCCGGACTCCTGGAACCGGCGGCGGTCCGTGAAGTGGTCCGGGAATTTCCGGGGCCCACCGACATCGAATGGATCCAATACAAACATTTCAACGAAAACAAACTGGGTAAGTCCAAGCGCGACGAGTTCCCGCCCTTCATCGGGCGAGTGGTGGACGAATTGAATTCGCCGCGGTTCCTGGGGTTCCTGGAAAAATTGACGGGCATTCCCGGCCTCTTGGCCGATCCGCGATTGGACGGCGGCGGGATGCACCAAAGCGGGCGGGGCGGTTTTTTGAACATCCACGCCGACTTCACGCGGAACCATTATCAGCCCTGGCGTCGCCGGTTGAACCTCATCCTCTACCTGAACGAGGGATGGAAGGAAAGTTGGGGGGGAAGCCTGGAACTGTGGGACAAGGACATGAAGCGTTGCGTCAAGAAGGTGGCGCCGAGGATGAACCACGCCATCCTTTTCAATACGGACGAGGACTCTTACCACGGGTTTCCGGAAAGGCTGCTTTGCCCCGAGGGGGTTTCCCGTAAAAGCCTGGCGCTTTATTACTACACCCCGATGCTGGATTCGGACGCCAAGCCCCGCTCCACCAATTACCGGGCCCGACCGGCGGATGGTTGGAAGGCGCCCCTGATCTGGTTGGACAAAAAGGCTGTTTATCTTTATTCGGCGCTGAAGTCCCGTTTCAAGCTTTCGGATGACTGGACCAAGATCATCCGCTTTTGGGGGGGATCCTAGGACCATCCGGGCTTTCCCGGGTTGGGCGGCATGGCCGGCGGAAGATGAAAGGGGGACTTTTCGCCCGCGCGACGGCCGGTCGGGGGAAAACCACGAGGGCCCTCCGGCGCGGATCGGGTTTCGCCGTTAGAATGGACCCGCGAAAGCCTTGAGGGGCGTCTTAAAGGAGACCATGTTCCAACCACGGATGGGCTTCAACATTATTTTCTGCGTCCTGTTTTTGTTTTGGGGGAACGTCTTTTCACTTCGCGCCCAGACGCCCCTTGCGACGGCGCCGGCTTCCCCCAGCCCTTCCCCGGGCGGCCTGGCGGATGATCGCCCAAACGCCCCCGGGCCGGATTATTCGGCCGCGGTCTCCAGCTTGGACGCTTACTTGCGGGACCAAGTGGGCAAGGACAACGTGAAGGGCTTCAGCCTGGCCTTGGTGGAAGACGGGAAGCTCCTCTGGTCCCAAGGCTACGGCGAGGCGGACCCCACCACCCACCGGCCCGCCACGGCGGATACCCTTTACCGCCTGGGGGCGGTTTCCGAAATTTTCACTTCGGTCGAGGCCCTGCGCATGGTCCAAAAGGGCCTGGTGGGGTTGGACGAGCCCTTGGCCCAGGCGGTTCCGGGTTTCACCATCCATAGCCGCTTCAAAAAAACCAAACCCACCACCTTGCGCTCGCTGCTGGCCCAGCATTCGGGCCTGCCGGGATTTTTTTACCGGGGTATGTGGGCGGAGCCTTCCGAAAGCCTGGCGGATTTAACGGCCGATTTGAGGGACGACTACCTGGTGGCCGCCCCCCAAACCCTTTACCGCTATTCCTACCTGGACTTCGACCTGTTGGGCCGGATGATCGAGCTCAAAAGGGGCGAGGCCTTCGCGGACGCGGTCCAAGCCGACCTTTTGGACCCCTTGGGCATGACGTCCTCCTCCTTTGAGAACGACCCCGCCATGGAAATGCGCTTGGCCCCGGGTTGCCGGGGTGGAAACCGCCTGGAGATCCCCCATTACCGGGACGTGCCCGCCGTGGGCATGATTTCCACCGCCAACGACGTGGCGAAATTCCTGCAATGGGTTTTGGGCGGCGCCGCGCCGGCGCCGGCTCCCTTGAGCCGGGAAAATTTGAAACGCATGTTCGAGCCCCAGTTCCAGGGCCTGCCCCTGGATTTTGGCCAGCGCTTTGGGTTGGGTTGGCGCTTAAGCGGGCTTGAGGTGGCGCCGGGCGAAACCACGGCCTGGCGGGGCGGGGAATATCCCGGCTATACCAGCCAAATGGCGGTTTTGCCGAAGGAGCGGTTGGGCGTGGTCTTTCTTTCAAACTGCAACGAGGCGGACAAGCTGGCCGGGGAAGCCGTCCGCCGGGCCTTGAAGCTCATGCTGGGCGCCAAGACCGGCGCCCCGGTGACCCTGGAAAAAACCAAGCCCGTCATGCCGCCCGTCGTGCCCCTGGCGGCGGAGGAGCTCGACCGGGTTTCGGGCGACTATTCGGCCCTGGGCCAGTTGGTGCGCATCGAGCGGCAGGACAACCACCTGTCCGCCGAGTTTTCCCATTACCGGGTGGACCTGCTGCCCGTGGCCGGGGGTTTTTACGTGCCCCACCTGGTCTTCCTTCTGCTTTTTCCCATCGACCTGCCCCAGTACCCGCTTTCCTTTTCCAACACCGCCAACCAGTCGGTGGCGCTTTTGGGCGGCTTGCCTTTCGTTTTGCCCCTGCAGAAAATAACCCCCCAGCCCATCCCGGACGCTTGGAAGGCCCGGGAAGGCGACTATGCGCAGGAAAACCCCGAGCCCATGCTGAGTTTCCAGCGGATCCAATTGACCGAGCGGGAGGGGTTCCTGACGGTGGACATGAAGGTCTCCCTGCCGGCCTTCAACCTCAAGGAGCAGGAATATCGGGTGGCCCTTTTGCCCCTGTCGGAAAAGGAAGCGACCGTGCCCGGCCTTTTTTACGGGGACGGGGGGACTTTAAGGGCCGAGGACGGCCGCGAAGGCACCCGGGTTTTTTACTCGGGCTATTGGTTTAAAAAAATTCCGACGGCGGGGGGCGGGCGATGAGCAATCGGTTTTTTTTAAAGGCAGTCCTATTGGCGGGTCTGGCGCTTTTGGGGGCCTGGCCCCTAGCCTTGGTCCGACCGGCCCGGGCCGCCGATCCCTGGGCCTTTCCCGCGGCGACGCCCACGGTCTCCTTCGGGGATGCCGCCCCAAGTCCCGCGATCACGCCCCAGGTTTGGGTGACCGCCGCCCCCACGGTTTCCCCGGTGGCCAGCTGCGCGGCCCCGGGGGCTTCGGGCAACAGCAAGGCGGCCCGCAATTACGCGGCTTGGTGCGACGCGGGGCTCCCCGGCATCCTGTTCGAACAGGATGACGCCAACAACGGCTTGAGCTACCGGGTCTTCAACAGCACGGCGGACCCGGTGGACGTGCGCATCGGCGGGGTCCATTTGATGAACATGGATTCCAACCTGAACGACGGTTGGATCAGGGTCCTTCCCCGCAAGCAGGCGGACCTGGGCCGCTTGAGCGCCTATGACCCCAACCAGGACTGGAGCGGGGGCGTCACGACCACCGCCAAGGCGGCCCAGTAGTTTCCCGCGGGGAAAATCCTCCCGGCCCCACCCAAGAAAACTTTAAAAGCGCCGGAAAAACAAAAAGCCCCCGGAAGTTTTTCCGGGGGCTTTCGCGGTTAGGCGTGAAAATCAATCGGCGTATTTGACCCCGCAGCCATAGGGCGCGGTGGAAGGGACCGACACCTTTTGTCCCGCCAGGGACTGGGTGAGGGCCTGGTCCACGTAATTGACATAGGCGGCGCCGTCCTGGGTTTTGTCCGAGACCGCGTCATCCAAGGGGTCGTTGTCGATGGCGCCGTTGTAGATGAGGACGCCCTTGGGGTTGATCACGAACATATGGGGCGTGGATTTGGCCCCATAGGCGTGGCCGATCTTGCCCGTGGGGTCCAGGATCGTGGCCGTCACGTTGGATTGGGTGGCCTTTACGTCCGCGGCGGCCCCCGCGGCGTCCAGCGAGCCTTCCTTGCCGGGCGCGGAAGAAATGATCGAGAGCCAGACCACTTGGCGGTCGGTCCATTTTTTCTGCAGCTTCTGCATCTTGCCCTTGTACTGGCTTTTCACGAAGGGGCAGTCCGGGTTGTGCCATTCCAGCACCACGGTTTTCCCCCTCAGGGCCGCCAGGGCCACGGTCTTGCCTTGAATGTCGGTGGCGGAAAAAGCCGGGGCCGGTTGGCCCACGGCCGCGGCTTGGGCCGCCAGGGTTCCCGTCATCGTGAGGCAGGCGGTCAAAATCAGGCTCCCTAATCTCATGGGTTTCTCCTTTGAAACGCTTTGGCTAACGGCTCGACAACGGCAGGCTGATAGAGTAACTTTTCGACCCCTTTTTCGACTTTAAAACCAGCAGGCCTTCAAGCGTTTGGACGCCCGAAACCAGTTGGTCGGACCGCTTTAAATCCAAATGGACCACATGGGACGAGAAGCGGTATTCCTGGGGCGCGGCATTGTCGATTTGGTTGGGATGCAGCGGGAAGAAGAGCGCTTGGGTGGGTTTGTCGGGCGTGGCGAAAGCCAAGTGGAAGGCCTTGGCGTCCAGGGTTCCCTGGGCCTTCCAACCGCCGGGCCAGGGTTTGGGAAGGGCTTGGGCCGCCAAGGTGAAAAGTTTGGCGTTTTTTGAGGGGCCGGGAACCTTCTTTTTCACCACCAATTTGAGTTCCAAGGCCGCCCGGCCCGGGATGCAGATTTCATCGCAAACCAGCCAGCGGGCCATGGCCGAGAAGGTGACGAGCTCGCCCGGGTGGGCGTTCGCCGGCACTTGGATGGGAACCATGAACAAAGCGTCGTTGCGGTAACCATAATCCACCAGGCCGGGCGAGGCCAAGCGTTGGGGCCGAGGCCAAAGGACGGGGCCGGCGCTGTAGCCCTCAGGCAAGGTGAAGGTGAAACTGGGCGCCAAGCCCGAGTCCCCGGGATTCTGCCAATAGAGGTGCCAGCCGGGTTCGATTTGGTAATGGAAGCCCAGGGTCACGGCTTGGCCCGGCCGAAGGGTGGAGGTTTGGCTGACCAGTTCCAGGACGATGTGGGGCTGGTGGGCGACGGCCGAGGCCCGCGCCAGCCCAGCCAGCAAGAACAGAAAGAGACCCAACCCCAAGCGAAAAGGCAAGAGCGCCCCCGGAAGGCCAAGATGAACGGCTCTACTATAGACGCCAGGGGCGGCGCCAACGCCTCGGGCTCTTGAAAATTTCGAGTGAAAAGGACGCCTTAGGGCAGGTCGGGATGCTGGATTTTCAAGCGCTTTAAGTTGCGCTCAGCTTGGGGATGATTGGGTTGCAGGGCCAAGGTTTGTTCCCAATATTTTTTCGCGTCGGAATAATTTCCGTCCCGATAGCTGGCCAAGCCCAGGTTATAGGTTTGATCGGCTTGGGCCGCGGCTTCCATGGGGGAGAGCGGGCTTTTTTTAGTTTTCTTGGATGCACCCTTTTTGCGTTTGGGGGTCTTGACCTTTTCTGAGTCCTTGAAATAAGCGGCGATGCTCTCGTCCTGAGGTTCCTTCTTTTTGGCCGAAGCGCCGGGGGCCTTGCCGGTTTGAAAATCCCGGGCTATGTCGGCTTCGACCGAGGAGTCGTGGGAAAGGCCCGAGGGAGGCGCGGAGGAGGCCAGGGTTCCCCGCACCTTATCCAGGAGCGCTTGGACTTGGGCCTGAAGGGGATCCAGCTCTTGGGCTTTCTTTAAAAGCGAGAGGGCGTCGTCGGTTTGCCCCCGCCCATAATCTTGGGCGGCCCGGCTATAAAGGGTTTCCACCATTTTGTTGAATGGCCGGTCCGCGTCCTCTTGGAACGGCGCGACCCCCGCGGGCAAGTCCGGATCCCCGGCGGACGCCTCCGGGAAATTGGCGGTGAGATGCAGCACGGCGGGGATTTGCTCGTGGTCGGCTTCGATAAACAAAGTGAGCGAATCACCGAACTCGAAGGCGCCGGCCACCTCGAAACGCAAGGACGGTTGGGGGCCGCAGCCTCCCTTGGAAAGCAGGGTGCCTGACGGATCCTTCAAAATCCAACCGGAGAGGGGACTATTGCTTTGGGTTTCCACCGAAAAACCATGGGTGTCGGGTTTAACAACGACTTCCAAATGGGCCCAAACCGTATCCGAGCTGAAACGGTAAGCCGTGACCGGGGAGGCGGTGGGAGTGGCTGAGGCGGTTTCGGCGGCCGTGGGGGACGTTGTGGGCGTGGTCTGGGCGGCCAGCGGAAGGGCCGCCAGGAGAAAAACCGTCCATAGCCATTGGGCGGGGGAACTCAAAACTCCACCCCCGAGCGGATCATGAAACCGGGGTTTTGATAAGAGAAGCCCCGGAGCAAAGTCCCCGGCCCGTCCGCTTCCCGGCCCGGGCCGAAATTGCCGGTGAAAGGCAGGATGGTGGAAGAAGGGGTGAGGCGGTCGAGGGTGTAATCGTCTTGGTTGTTGGTGACATGAAGTTCGAAGAATAGGATTTTTAAGCGGGCACGCAGTTTCAGGTAAAAACTGTTTTGCGGCAACCGGGCCAGCGAGGGCGTGAAAGCGTTGCCGCCCGTGAAGGGATTTTGAAGTGAGCCGCCCAGGGG
>DATKNU010000038.1:0-3044 GCA_035541195.1 bacterium | reverse complement strand
TCCCGCCATGGCCCCGTTCCAAAGGCCCGGCAATTCCAGGGCCTTCAATTCCCGGCCTTGGTGGGACTTGCGGCTGATGAAAACCGCCGCCTCATCCACGTAGGATTTCAGATTATAAGGCCGTCCATGCCGATCCGATACCGCGCAAACCAAGTCCACGGGGTTAAAGTGGGTGGATCGGCCAAAAACCGCCTTTTGGGCGTCCGATTCCGGGTCCACCTGGGCCCCCTCGATGATTTGAAGCGACAGTTCCCCGTCGCGGCCTTCCACCCAAAAGGGGCCTCCGCCGGGTTCGCCGGTATTGGGCACCACGCCGCAAACCCTCAAGGGACGGTCCAGGAACCGGACGAGCCATTTCTTTTGTTCCGTCCGGGACAAAGCCCGGGCCCCGGCCGTGGCCGCCGGCCCCCACCGGGCCTCCACGAAAGCCAAAGCCTCCGCCACGGCCTCCGGGTCTTTTTCCAAACTCTCCAAGAGCGAAAAAATCCCGGATTGAACGGATAAAAGGTAACCCGCCAGGAGTTTTTTCCACTCCAGGGTCGGTTCCAAAAGCCTTTCGATGACCACATTGTCGATATTCTTGATGAAGACGATATCCGCGCCCAAGCGGTCAAGGTTTCCGATCAGCGCCCCGTGCCCCGCGGGGCGGAAAACCAGCCGGCCCTTGGCGTCGCGAAAAGGCCGGTTGTCCAAATCCACCGCCAGGGTTTGTTGGGATTTTTCCTGCTCGGAGAAATCGATCTTGAATTGGCCCCGGGACCCCAAGGCCGGGAGCAGTTGCGCCACCGCCTTCTCGTAATCGGCGCGGTGCTCGGGGGAGACGGTGAAATGGATCCGGCAAATCCTCTGGGCGTCCCTGACCGTGCCCAGGGCCTCCCAAAAGTGCTCTTCCAAGGCCGTGCGGGCCCCGGCGGCGTAGCCGTGGAAGCGGATGAGCCCCTTGGACCGGGCGCCGTATCCCAACCCCGCCTCGAATAAGAGGCAGTCCCAGACCTTCGCGTAGTCCCCTTGGGCGAGCAAAGCCCTCAGGTCCAGCCCCTGGGCCCCCAGGCAATGGGCAAGTTCGCCGTAAAAAGCCACTTGGGGCAGGGAGTCCATCAAAAGCAGGGCGCCCAAGGCTTCCGAATCCCCCGCGGCGGATTTTTTCTGGAGGTCTTCCCGCCGGGTGTGACCTTCCCGGAACAGCCTCAAGAGGGATTGGAACATGCGGGTGGCCGCGCCGGAAGCCGGGACGAATTTGGAAAGGCGTCCCGCTTCCCGGGCCCGGTCGTAAAAGGCCAGCAAGGCCTTTTGGTCCCCGGGGGCGATCCGCTGGATCCCGTCCCCCAGGGCCGCGGGTCGGGCCAAACGGGCGAAGGCCGGGGGATTCTTGAACAAGCCGATCTGCCGCTCCACCTCAGCGGGCGGGATCGAGAGGGATTCCATTTGCCGGAGATCCTCGGGGCTCCAGAAAGGGGCGCTCAAGGCCGGGCACCGGATCGTCGGGGGAAAAAAATGGAGGCGGCAGGCGGATTTGAACCGCCGAATCGCGGTTTTGCAGACCGCTCCCTTAACCACTTGGGTATGCCGCCCCAAAAAACAAAAAAACCAGAGAGGGGAAAATCGGGGGAATATGGGGACTTCAAAGAAGGTGAAAAAATGGAGCGGGAAACGGGATTCGAACCCGCGACTTCAACCTTGGCAAGGTTGCACTCTACCACTGAGTTATTCCCGCGCTTTTGTCGAACCGAACTATCGAAGCGGTGCGGATTATACCGGCGGGCGGGGCCCGCGTCAATTGGGGAAATCAAGGCTGAACCCATCGCCCAAGCCTCCGCCCGGCCTATTCCTTCTTGAGCCCCAGGTCCTTGGCCACTTGGTCGATGATATCGGCGTCAATGAGTTCTTTTTTGAGCAAATAACCTTCCAGCATGGCGTTGTCGCAGGTCGTATTGATGAGCCGGGGAATGCCCTTGGTATAGTCGAAAATGCTCTGGAAGGCCTCGTGGGTGAAGACCGGCTTGGCGCAACCCGCCACCGACAGGCGGTGTTGAATGTAGTTCTCGGTGCTTTCCCGGGTGAGCGACTTCACGAAGAACTTCACCGCCACGCGCTGGAAGAGGGGGGGATCCAAGGCCAGGTATTGCTCCAACTCGGGCAGGCCCAAGAGCACGATGGAGATGAGCTTGCGGCCCGGCACTTCCAGGTTCAAAAGTCCCCGGAACTCCTCGAAGATTTCCTTCTTCTGGAGCATGTTGGCCTCATCGATGAGCACGACGGCCTTGCGGCCTTCCTCGTAGATCTTCATCAGGCGCTCGTAGAGCTGGGAGATGATTTGGGCCTTGGTCTCACCGGGATTTTCCACGCCCAATTGCACGGCGATCTTCTTGAGCATCCATTCGGCGGTGATTTCGGTGTGGACGATGACCAGCAAGGTGGCTTCGTACTGGTGGTCCTGCTCGAGCTTTTCAAGGGCTTTGCGGGCCAGGAGGGTCTTCCCCGCGCCGATGTCGCCCACCACCACCGTGAGGCCCTTCATGGTGTCCACGGCGTGGAGCATCCGGACCATGGCTTCGGAATGTTGGCTACTCTCGAAGTAGAAGCGGCTGTCGGGGGCGTTGGAAAAAGCCTGTTCCCGCAAACCGTAGAATTGTTCGTAGCTCATAAGGCCTCAGAAGGTCGGTCATCGGGCGCGGCGGGCCAAGTCCTAAAACCCCCGCGGCCTTTTGCGTTTAATTTTAATGACGAAGACCCGGGGTTTCTGAAGCGAGAAACCCGGGCGAACCGAAGAAGAACAGGCGGCTTTTAAACGTAGCCTACCCGATTTGACTTCTTTTTGCCACCCGAATCTTTTTCCCCCTCGGGGGACTTTTCGGCGGCCGGCGCGGCGGGCGCGGGCGGGGCGGGGGCCTTGCCGCCCTTGGTTTTTATGAGGTTTTCGACGTCCGCCAATTTCTTCTTGGCCTCGAAGTTGTCCGGTTCGGCGTGGATGATGCGCTGGTAGATTTTTTGCGCTTCCTCGTAAAGGCCCTGGCGGGTGTAGATCTCGGCCACCGCCACCGTCA
>DATKNU010000037.1:0-3260 GCA_035541195.1 bacterium | reverse complement strand
CCCACCAACTGTAATGGTCCGCCTTTCACCCAACTGTCTCTTTTATTTTTGGGGGACGACGCTACCCTTTCGCTCCAACGGCTTTAAAAATCTTTATATTTAATTCCAGAGGATCCCACAATGAAAATTCGCCTCATCCTGGCCGGACTGGCCCTGATGGCTTCCATCTTGTCCGTCATTTCCTGCGGTTCGAAAAGCCCCGCCGGCCCTTCCCCGACCCCAACCCCGACCGTCATTCCCACCCCGCCCCCTTATAAAACCTCCGTCGGCCTGATCTATGACCCCCAGGGGATCGCCTTTTCCCCCAGCGGGAACTCCAGCTATGTCATTTTCCCCAATGGCGCCAATTCGAGCTTCGTGTTTTACACCAACTGGTCCGCCGTCACCACGCTCACGAGCTTCGGGGGGACCAGTTGGGTCAATAACGAGCTCAGCGACGCGGTCAACCCCAGCACGGGGGACGTCTACCTTTTGGACCAAAGCGGGAAAAAGGTGTACGAGTACACTTCCGCCGGGGCCACGGTCGGCTTCTTAAGCGCCTATGGAAGCACCAACTTCCTGAGCCCGGTGGATATCTCGACGGCGCCCAATGGACGCCTTTATGTCGCCGACACGGGGCTCAGCAAGGTCTTCGAATTCAATTCGGCGGGGGCCACCGTCACTTCCTTCGACGTGGTGAACCCCATTTCCATCTCCGTCAGCCCGGTCAGCCCCTATAACGTCTATGTAGCCAGCGGGACCTCGACCAATCTAATCACCGAATATTCCTCCGCCGGTGTCTCCATGGCCTCCTGGGGCGGCACGGCCCCCGTCAGCGGCGTTGGTCAGGGCCAATTTGAGGCGATCGACCGGATCGCCGTGGCGGCCAACGGGGATGTTTATGTTTCCGACGGGGAATCCGGCGGCCAGGCCGATGACTTCGTGCAACAATTCAGTGCCAGTGGGACCTTCCTGACCCAATGGGGCGGCACAGGCACCGCCAATGGGCAGTTCCACTACCCAGAAGCCATTGCCTTCAACGGGGGAGACGTTTACGTCTGTGACAGTTGGAACAACCGGGTGGAGGTCTTCGGGCCCTAGCCCGGGGTTTAAAGAACCCGAAAGAAGCCTTCAAAACCCCCTGAGGCCCCAAATTGAGGCTACTTTAAGGGTTCAAGTAACCGGTCTGCTACCCGCTTAAGGAACCTTCGCAGCCGGATTCAGAAGGCTTCGATAAGCTTGGGGTCTTTTCCGAACCCTTCGGGCTTCCCTTTTCCGCGCCAAAAGACATTCCCATTTTTTCCGTTTTAGGCCGATTTGAGCGAAATCGCCGGACGACTTCCAGGTCATGCCCGCCAAAAATCATTTAAAAAAAAGTGGTTTAAATGCAAAAACGGCGAAATCGGCGTGTTTTTTTCGGGAAGCTTCGGTTTTGAGGATGGACGCGGCCAAGTGACAGCGGGATGGACGGGCGGAAGAAAAACCCGCCCGAGCGGACTTTTAAGCTCCCTGATAAATAACGACTTAAGGGCCCAGGGTTCAAATAGGCGAGATTTGAAGCCTGGTTCGGCTTCCGAAGGGCGGCTCGAAGCCGCCGTTCCCGGGGCCCGGGGGCCTAGCGGTAACCCTTGGCTTGGAGCTCGAAAAGCTCGGCGTACTTGCCCTTGAGGGCCACCAGTTCTTGGTGGGTGCCCTCCTCAACCAGCTTGCCATGCTCCAGGAACAGGATCCGGTCCGCCATGCGCACGGTTGAGAAGCGGTGCGAGATGAGAACCGCGGTTTTGCCGCCCGTCAGGTCCAGGAAACGCTGGTAGACCTCGAACTCCGCCCGCGCGTCCAGGCTCGCCGTGGGCTCGTCCAAGATGAGGATCTGGGCGTCGCGCATATAGGCCCGGCCCAGGGCGATCTTTTGCCACTGGCCGGTGGAAAGCTCCGCGCCGCCGTCAAAGCGCCAGCCCAACATCTGCCGGTAACCGTCCTTGAGCTTGGCGATGACCGGCGCGGCCAGGCTTTTCACCGCGGCTTGTTCCACTTTGGGCTGGTTGCCCATCTCCTCGACCCGGCCAAAGCCGATGTTTTCCCCCACGGTCATGTCGTAGCGCACGTAATCCTGGAACAGCACGCCGATCTCCCGCCGCAAATCCTCGGCCCGGTAGTCCCGCAGGTCCACCCCATCCAGCAGGATCCGCCCCTCGGTCGGGTCGTAAAGCCGGGCCAAGAGCTTCACCAGGGTGGTTTTGCCCGCGCCGTTCTCCCCGACCAGGGCGATGCGTTCCCCGGGCTTGAGCTTAAAGCTCACCCCCTTGAAGACCTCGTCGGCCGCGCCCGGATAGCGGAAATGGACGTCCTGGAACTCAAAACCGGTCTTAAGGGGCCTGGGGACGGGCAAGGCGTCGGGCTTGGACGTGATCAAAGGCTTTGTGTCGAAGTAGTCGAAAAGGTCCTTCACATAGAGGGCTTGTTCGGAAACCTCAACCAATTGTTGAACCAGGTTTTCCATGATGTCCCGGGCGCGGGAAAAGGCGCCGGCCAAGAGGGTCAAGTCCCCCACTGACAAGAGCCCCGCCAGGGCCCGGATGAGGATCAGGATATAGGCCGTGTAGTAGGCGGCGGTGGAAATGAGGTTGAGCAACGACCCTCGAACCGCCCTTTTAACCGCCAGGCCCTTGTTCTCGTGGTAGAAACGCCCGAACAGGCCCCGGAGCCGGTCCATCAGGTAGTCGCCCAGGCCGAAGATCTTCACTTCCTTGGCGCTGTGGTTGCTGGCGCCGATATAGCGCAGGTAATCCAGCTCCCGCCGGGCCGGGGTCTGCTGGTAAAGGATGGAGTAATTGAGCAGGGCGAACTGGGTCTCCCCCAGGAACACCGGAAGGGTCGCCGCCGCCAAGAGAAGCAACAGCCAAGGCGAGAAAAGGATGACCGCCGACATGAGAGTCAAAAGGGTTAAGAGCTGCTTGGCCATGCCCGCCAGCGAAGCCAAAAGCCCCATGCGGATGGCCCCCTGCCGCCGGGCCCGCTCCATCTTGTCGTAAAAGGCCGGGTCCTCGAAGGAAGTCAGGTCCAATGAGACCGCGTGCTTCATCAATTTCAGGTCGATGGAATTGGAAAAGCGGTCCCCCAGCAGGCTGTCCACCAGGGTCGTCAGGCGGGATAGCACGTCCGCCGCCACCGCCAACAGGATGTCGAGCGCCACCAATTCCCAAAAAAGGGTCTGGTCGATGGTCTCGTGGCGGATGACCTGCACCACCCGATTGATGATCAGTTTGGAGACCCAAAGGGTC
>DATKNU010000036.1:0-4551 GCA_035541195.1 bacterium | reverse complement strand
GGATCCCCAGGTCCGCCAGGAATTGACCGGCCTCTTCCTCGGGAAGCTCGGCGACTTCGGCCTCAATCTTGGCCGAAATGGGCAGGCAGTTGGCGCCCTGCTTCTTGGCGTATTCCACCAGCGCCTGGTAATGCTTGTTTTTCGAGACGTCCGCCAAGTCCCCCTCGGCCACGTTTCCGATGAAGAGGAAGGGCTTGCGGGTGAGCAGGCTCAGTTCCTTGAGCTTCTTTTCCTGGTCGGGCGTGGCTTCCACCGCGATGGCGGGCTTGCCCTCCTCCAAGGCCTTCTTGACCGCGCTGAAGAGTTCCCACTCGGCCAAGGCTTCCTTGTCCCCGGACTTTTTCCCCTTTTCCACCCGCTGGAGCCGCTTGTCCACCGTATCCAAGTCCGCCAGGCAAAGCTCGGTCAGGATGATCTCGATGTCCCGGGCGGGGTTGAGCGAGCCTTCCACGTGGGTGATGTTGCCGTCCTCGAAACAACGCACCACCATGGCGATGGCGTCGGTCTCGCGGATGTGGGACAGGAACTTGTTGCCCAGCCCTTCCCCCTTGCTGGCGCCCTTGACCAGTCCCGCGATGTCCACGAACTCCACGATGGCCGGGACTTTCTTCCCGCTCTTTTCCATCTCGGCCAGCTTGTCGATGCGCTCGTCGGGGACCGTCACCACGCCCACGTTGGGGTCGATGGTGCAGAAGGGGTAATTTTCGGCCGGGGCCTTGGACTTGGTGATGGCGTTGAAGAGGGTGGACTTGCCCACGTTGGGCAGGCCGACGATTCCGATTTTCATTGGGGCGAATCTCCAGAAGAGTTATTGAACGGCAGGGATTCTAGCAGGATTGGCTTGGAAAAAAGTAGTGCGGAATGGTCAATCCCTTTGGAAGACCACCGGTTTGGCGGGCCGGGGAATGACCATCATGAACCAGGGCCGGTTCACCTGGGACTTCACCAGCGAAAAAGGCCCCGGTTCCTTTTCCTGGTAATGGACCACCAGGGAGGCGCCCCGGTCCTCGAGCTTGGTGAGCCCGATGCCGAAACCGGTGGTTTTTTTCTGGCCTTGGAAGAGGATCACCACGGCTTCCCGGTTGAAATTAACGTCGGGTTCGTCCGTGCCGGGCCGAAGGAGCTGCCAATAGGCCTCGAAGTCCTGCTCGATCGTGACGCAGTCCTGCTGGGCCTCGGCCACCGGCCCCGTCACCCCTTCCCAATGGGGGGCTTGGGAGGCCTTCCAACCGGCCTGCTCGGGCGACTGATGGAGCCAGCCCGTTCGGGCCTCCACCACCAGGGCCTTCACGCTTTGGATCTCGGTTTGGACCACCGGGACGCGCAAAATCGGGTCCCAAACGCTTTGGGGCAAAAGCAAAAGCAGGGGCGTGACCGGCACCACCAAAACGGCCATCACCAGCATGCCGATCAAACCCACCTTTTTTTTCGCGGGGACGGGGGCCTCGGGGATCGGCTCCTCTAGGACGGGCGGCGCGGGCGCTTCGACGCCGGCGTTGCGGGTGATCCAGGCCAGGATCTTTTGGTCCCAGGGCAGGGCGGGCAAAGCCGGCCGCTCCGGCGGGGGTTTGCGCGCGCCGGTCTTGTACTCGTCCAGTTCGCGCCGGGCCGCGGCGCAAAGGTTCAGGTGCCGGGCCACCCAACGGCGTTCCACCATGGACAACTTGTCCCGAAGATAGTCCGGAAGCCGGGGATGAATTTTATCGCATTCATTCATGGTGCTTCGGCGCCTCGCGGTTGGAAAAGGCTCACCGTGGAATAATAACAGTTTTACCCCGGCCCGGGGGGATTCTCTCGGGCGCCGGCCTTTTGCTTGACAATCCCGGGCCGCCTGAATACCGTAAACCCCGTCGCTTGTGAGCTTTTGGTCTCAAAAAAACCGAGGAGGGCCCATGCCGACCTTAGTCGAAATCTTGAACATTCTGTTCCGTTGGATCCACGTTTTCTCCGGAATCACCTGGATCGGGCTGCTGTATTTCTTCAATTTCGTGAACGCCAACTTCGCCGCCACCCTGGACGCCGACACCAAGAAGAAGGTCGTCCCCGAGCTGATGCCCCGGGCCCTCTTCTTCTTCCGCTGGTCCGCCATGGCGACCTTCCTGGCCGGCCTGGTGCTCCTCTACCTGAACTACATGCCCAACGGCGGGTCCGAGTTCACCACCTCCCGGGGCCACTGGATCATGATGGGCGCGGGCTTCGCCACCATCATGTGGTTCAACGTCTGGTTCATCATCTGGCCCAACCAGCGCAAGATCATCAACGGCGTCAAGCAGGGCAATCCGGCCCCGGCGAACGTGGTCAAGACCGCCGCCCTGGCCTCCAAGATCAACGTGTTCCTGTCCTTCCCCATGCTTTTCGCCATGCTGGCCGCCGGCGGCCATTTCCTGCACGACGAGTGGTATTGGTTCCTGGGCGTCATCCTGGTGGGCTTCGCCATCGCCCAGCACCTCTATAAGGTCGCGCCCAAGATTTCGACCAACGTTTAAGCCTCAAACCTAAAAAGGCCCCTGGGATTCCCAGGGGCCTTTTTTATTTCGGATGAATTCGTCGGGCGGTTTCGCCAGCCGGACCGGCAGGGGTCAGTTAAGGGGCCTGGGTTCGGCGGCCGCCTCGGACTTGAACTCGATCTTTTGTTCCAGGAAGTTCTTCAAGTAGGTCTTGCGCACGACCTTGAAAAATTTCTCAAGCTCCGGGTCCGCGCCCTGGGGCTCCATCGCCAAGAGGTTCAAGGCGATGGAAAAAGCCATCTCCACGTACTCATGCTTGAAGGACTGGCTCTTGGCCACGAAGCCGTTGTAGGTCCGGATGCCCTTGCGGTAGGTCTCCATGGCCTTCTGGTTGTCCACCCCCTGGTAATACTTCCCCATCAGGTAGAAAACCTCCAGGTCCAGCACGTCATCATGCACGATGTTCTCGAAGGCGTTGACGGCCTCGGAGACCCGGTGGCGGGTGGCCTTTTGGGTGTCCTCGTGGTTGAAATATTGCTTGAGGCAGTATTTGGCGAAGCGGGCCCGCAGGTAGGTGTCATTGGGGTTTCGGCGCACGGCGGCCTTGAACCGCTCGTATTCCACGCCGTTCACGAAATGCCGGAGGAAATTCAGGAAAGGGGCGAAGAAATAGGAGATGATTTTCATGGTGTGAAAAATATTATAACCGGAAGGGGGCCTTGTCAATTTTTTAGGCGGACGCCCGGAAATTTGTCAGGAAGGACTTTTCAGAAATTGTCGCCCGAGGAAACCGGCCCGTCGGGTTGAAGGGCCTTCAATTGATCGGCCTGTTGGGGCGTCAGGATCTGCTTCTCCACCGTGATGTTGGCCATGGCCTTTTCCAAAAGCCGCTGTCCGAGCAAGGACCCGATCTGTTGGGTCAACTCGGTGACCTTGTCCTGGTCCGGGGCGGCCTTGTCCAGTTCGTTCTCCAACTCGACCTGCTTGACCTTCAATTGGCCGTTGAGCTCGGCCATTTTCTTTCGGTAGGAGGCGCGGAAGTCCGCGATCTGCTGGCGCTGCGCGTCGGTCAATTGGAGTTGGTCCAGGATTTCGCGGCGGTGGTGCGGCGTGGTTTTGGTTTGGGCCGGGGAAGGCGGCACATTGACGGCCAGCGCGGGCGCGCCCAAGAGGATCACAAACGCCGCCGCCCAATAAGTCGAACCTTTCATGTCGCCCCTTTGCCCTTCGGATTTAAACCATCCCCGCCGCTTTTTCAGCAAAACACCCAAGGCCTTAAATTTGAAGCAGGATGTCGTCGTCGTCCCCGCCCGAGAAGTTCACGTCCTGGATGGGGGCTTGGTTGTCGTCGCCCAAAATCACCGGCACCTTCACGTTCCCCACGGAGGCCGTCCCCTCGGGGGAAAGCAGCACCGACGTCTTGACCATCCCCGAGTCCTCCGGAACGTTCACCCGGGGGTCCGAAACGTTCAAAAGGTAGGATGCCAGGTCCGTCTGGTCGGCCGATTGCTGGTAGGCGAAAACCCCCACCATGACCGCGCAGAAACTGGTGGCCACCAAGGCCATGCGGTAGGGCCGGCCCCAGGGATTGAGGCTTTTCCAAAAGTGGCGGTTTTGCCGGGCCCTCAACCGGGCCTCGATTTTGTCCCAAGCCCTTTCGGACCAGGGCAACACATTGGGGTCCTGGGCCGCGGCCTTGAGGGCCCTCGTGATTTGTTCGTCAGTCCATTTTGCCATCGTCATGCTCCACTTTGTCTCAAACCCCCTCAAGCGTCCTCGGGGGTCACTCCTTCTTTTTCCAAGCTCTGCTTCAAAAAAGCCTTGGCCCGGTGGATGTTCGACTTCACCGACCCCAAGCTCAAGCCCAACACCTGGGCGATTTCCTCATAGGTCAAATCTTCCATCTCCCGCATCACCAGGCACCGCTTCTGCTTTTCGGGCAGGCGGTTCAACACCTTCTCGATCACGGGGCTTAAGCCCCGGAGGGCCCCCGGCTGGTCCTTGCCGCTCTTGTCCTGGGCCTCGGGCGCGTGGTCCATGCCGATGAAGGTCAGGATCTTGCGCCGCCGGAGGATGTCCAGGCAGTGGTTGGCCGTCATGCGGT
>DATKNU010000035.1:0-2013 GCA_035541195.1 bacterium | reverse complement strand
ATTTGACGCGCCTGTCACAAAAAGACGGCATCTTCAAGGGCCGGGAAATGGTTTTTCAGTGGATCGTTTTGGAAGAGCCCACCCGCGGGCAGGCGGCCGTCTTGGCCGAGGCGGGCGTGGAAGCCTTCTTCTTCAAGCCTTTCCTGGCCTGAAGGCCGCTTTCCCGGGCCAAAAAAGCCTGACGCCCCCTTCGTTCACTGCTAAAATGACAGGCCTTTCAAGTCCTCCGGGGAACGGCCATGTCGGAAAACTCATTTCAACACTCCTTCAAGATTTACCTGCGCCTGCTCGCCTTCGCCAGGGAATTTCGCGTGCGGATTTGGCTGACCTGGTTCTTCATCCTCCTTTCGGCGGCGTCCACCAGCTTCGTTTTCGTCCAACTCAAGCCCATCTTTGACGGGGCCTTCCTGGTCACGGAGGATCCCCGGGCCCAGTTCGACCACTTGGTGTCCTTCATCATTCCCGCCACCTTGGCGGCGGCCTTGGCCCGCGCCCTTTCGGGCTACGGCCAGCAATACCTGATGGGCTACCTGGGCCAGCAGGTCATCCAAAAACTGCGCTACAGCCTCTACAGCCATTTCATGAAACTGCCCATGGCTTTTTTCAACGCCCAACGCACGGGCAACCTGTCCACCCGCATCACCAATGACGTCCAGGTGTTGCAGGATTCCATCCCCAACGTGGTGGGCACCGGCGTTTCCTCGCTGGTCATGACCTTGGGTTTGTCGGCGTCGCTCATTTACTTCGAGTGGAAAATGGCGCTCATGGCCTTGGTGGTTTTCCCCCTGGCGCTTGTCCCCATTTTTTATTTCGGCCGCAAGATCCGCCGGGCCTCCAAGGAGCGCCAGCAACTGTTGGCGGACTTGAATTCCCAGGTCCACGAAACCCTCTCGGGTATCCGGGTCGTGAAGGCCTTCGTCATGGAACCCTTCGAGAAGGCCCGTTTTTTCAAGACCAACCGGAGCTATTTCGAGGTCTCCATGCGTTCCATCCGCGCCTTGTCGGCCTCCTCGCCCATTGTGGAGGGCATGACCACCCTGGTGCTCCTGGGGTTGGTCGTCTGGCTCGCCCACGCGTCCTTGTTCCCGCCCCGCACCATTACGGGGGGGGATTTCGTCCGCTTCTTCGCCATCACGGCCACCCTCTATCCGCACCTGAAGAACTTCAACGGGCTTTGGGGCGGGGTCCAAAACGCCATGTCCTGCGCCGAGCGTTGTTTTGAGATTTTGGACACCCACGACCACATGGCGGACGCGGCGGAGGCCGTGGCCGTCGCCCCCTTGAAAAGGGCTTTGGAGTTCAGGGGCGTGAGCTTTGAGTACCTGCCGGGCCGGCCGGTTTTGCGCGAGGTTTCCTTTTCGGTGAAAAAAGGCGAGATGGTGGCCTTGGTGGGGCCCTCGGGGGGCGGCAAAAGCACTTTGGCCGATTTGATCCCGCGCTTTTACGATCCCACGGCGGGCCAAATCCTTTGGGACGGGGTGGACCTGCGGCAGGTTAAAATCGCCTCCTTGCGCAGCCATATCGGCATCGTGACCCAGGAAACCATCCTCTTCCACGATTCAATCCTTTCCAACATCGCCTATGGCAAACCCGGCGCGGATTTTTGGCAGGTCCAGGCCGCGGCCAAGGCCGCCTTCGCCCATGAGTTCATCGAGAATACGCCCAAGGGCTACAACACGCTCATCGGCGACCGGGGGGTGAAACTTTCCGGCGGCCAGCGCCAACGCCTGGCCATCGCCCGGGCCATCCTGAAGAACCCCCCGGTCCTCATCCTGGACGAGGCCACTTCGGCGTTGGACACCCAAAGCGAGCAGGTGGTGCAAAAGGCCTTGGACGGGCTGGTGGGCCAGCGCACCACGCTGGTCATCGCCCACCGGCTGTCCACCGTGCGCAAGGCCGACCGCATCCTGGTGATCGACAAGGGCCGCGTGGCGGAGGAGGGCCGGCACGGCGCTTTGTTGAAAAAACAGGGCCTCTATGCCAAGCTGTACAAGATGCAGTTCAAGCATAAGC
>DATKNU010000034.1:0-3476 GCA_035541195.1 bacterium | reverse complement strand
AGGCGGCTGGCGCCCCTCACGGCCTTCGCGGTGGTGACCGAGCCGGCCAACCCCCGGGCCGAAAAGGCCGTGAAGGTTTTCGAGGCCTGGGAAAGGGCGGGGGTTCGGGCCATCGCGGTGGGGGATTGGCGGCGGGCCCTGTGGCTCGCGGGGCAAAAGACCAAGGGGCCTTTGGGCCTGCTCATCACGGGCTCGCTCTACCTCTTGGGGGATTGCCGGAAAGAATTAAGGGGTTTAAGGGGATTGGAGAAGATTTAAGGCGCCCGGTTTCGTTGACAGTGCCTCGGTTCGATGTTTAAATAATCAAGCTTTTTTGAGCCCGCCGGAGGAAGCTTGGCGCCCGCGGGTGAACCAGGAACTGGGCCGATCCTCACGAGGACGGACCGGTCCCACGCACGGAGGCTGTTCGATGGCCAAGGTTATCCTGAAGAACGTCAACAAGGTTTACGGCAACAATGTGGTGGCCGTGAACAACGTGAATATCGAGATCGCGGACAAGGAATTCTTGATCCTGGTCGGACCCTCGGGCTGCGGCAAATCCACCACCCTTCGCATGGTGGCGGGACTGGAAGAACTCTCGGGCGGCGAAATCCGCATCGACGACGTGTTGGTCAACGACGTGCCCCCCAAAGACCGCGACATCGCCATGGTCTTCCAAAACTACGCCCTTTACCCCCACATGACGGTTTTCGAGAACATGGCCTTCGGTTTGAAGCTGCGCAAGTATCCCAAGGAAGAGATCAAGCAGCGCGTGCATGAAGCCGCCAACATCCTGGGCATCCAGGACCTCTTGAACCGCCGGCCCAAGGAACTGTCCGGCGGCCAGCGCCAACGCGTGGCCCTGGGGCGCGCCATCGTGCGCAAGCCCAAGGTGTTCCTCTTCGACGAACCCTTGTCCAACCTGGACGCCAAATTGCGCGTGCAGATGCGCGCCGAGATCTCCAAGCTCCACACCCGGCTCCAAGCCACCATGATCTACGTCACCCACGACCAGCTCGAGGCCATGACCATGGGCGACCGCATCACGGTCATGAAGGACGGGTTCGTCCAACAGATCGCCGAGCCCATCACCCTCTACGAGAAACCCGTGAACAAGTTCGTGGCCGGCTTCATCGGAACGCCCTCCATGAATTTCATGGAAGGCACCTTGAACAAGAAGCGCACGGGCATCTATTTCAACGAGGAAAACTTCGAAATCAAGTTGCCCGACCAGTTCAGCGCCCAGGTGGAAGGCCACGTGGGTCGGGAAGTGATCCTGGGGATCCGGCCCGAGGACATCCATGACAAGATGGACGCCGCCAACGCCTCGCCGGACAACACCATCAGCGCCACCGTGGAGATCATCGAGCCCTTGGGCGCGGAAGCCTACCTGTACTTGACGACGGGCAAGAGCCCCTTCATCGCGCGGGTGAGCAACCACGACCAGATCGAGATCAACCAGGACATCGAGCTGGTTTTCAACATGCAGAAGGCCCATATTTTCGACAAAGAAACGGAAAAGTGCCTGACCAACTAGGGCGGGCTTTGGGCGGAAGGTCGTTTCAAAAACCGGGACAGCGATGCCCCGGTTTTTTCATTTTGATTCCAATGGGGCGCGGCCCGGGGGTTGAGGCGGCATGAAAATCGCGGTCGTCGGCACGGGTTATGTGGGGTTGGTCACGGGGTCTTGTTTCGCGGACTTGGGAAACCAAGTGACCTGCGTGGACGTGGACAAGCGCAAGGTCCGGGACCTCAACAAGGGCCTGGTGCCCATCTTCGAGCCCGGCTTGGTGGACATCGTGCGCCGCAACAAGGGCTCCCGGCTCTTTTTCACCACGGACCTGGCCAAGGCCGTGCAGGCCTCGGACCTGATCTTCATCGCGGTCAACACGCCGCCCAAGGCCCAGGGCGAGGCCGACATCACCAACGTCAAGGCCGTGGCCCGGGGTATCGCCAAGTCCATCAACCGCTATAAGATCATCATCAACAAGAGCACGGTGCCCATCGGCATGGGGGACATCGTGACCCAGATCATCCTCGAGCACGGCCCCAAGAACGTGGCCTTCGACGTGGTTTCCAACCCCGAGTTCCTGCGGGAGGGTTCCGCGGTGTCCGACCTCCTGCACCCGGACCGCGTGGTGATCGGGGCCGCCCAAAGGTCCGCCGCCGAGAAAGTGGCCGAGCTTTACAAGCCGCTCCAGCGCCCGATCCTCATCACGGACCTCAAGAGCGCCGAGATGATCAAGTACGCCTCCAACGCCTTCCTGGCGGCGAAAATCTCCTTCGTCAACGAGATCGCGAACTTGTGCGACAAGGTGGGGGCCGACATCCTGCAGGTGACGAAGGGCATGAGCTACGACAGCCGCATCGGGAACCAATTCTTGAGCGCGGGGCTGGGTTTCGGGGGAAGCTGTTTTCCTAAGGACGTCTCCGCCTTGGTTCAGATCGGCAAAAAGAGCCGCTACGCTTTCCGGATGCTGCCAAAAGTTTTGGAAGTCAACCAATACCAACGCCGTTATTTCCTCGAGAAAATATCCCGGGCGGCGGGCGCCTTGAAGGGCAAGACCTTCGCGGTTTGGGGGCTTTCCTTCAAACCCAATACCGACGACCTGCGGGAAGCGCCGTCCCTGACCGTGATTCCCGCCTTGCTTTCCAAGGGCGCCCAGGTGCGGGTTTATGACCCGGCGTCCATGCCCAAGGCCCGGACCCTCTTCAAGCGCGCCAAGTTCTGCAAGGACGCCTATGAGGCGGCCCAAGGGACGGACGCCGTGCTGGTCTTGACCGATTGGAATGAGTTCAAGCAGGTGGATTTCGCCAAGCTGAAGTCCATGGTGAAGACGCCCGTCGTGATCGACGGGCGCAACATGTACGACTCCAGGGAAATGGCGGAAAAGGGTTTCGCCTATCACGGCATGGGCCGGGGCGAAACCGCCGGGTTTTAATCCCCCGGCGCAATTCGGTTCAAGGAGCGGTCTTTGGAAGTCGCCTTATTGGGATCCAGGGGGATGTTGGGTGGGCAGATCGCCGACGCCTTGCGGCGGGCTGGCCATTCGGTCTTGGCGCCGTCCCACGCCGAGGCGGACTTGGCCCGGCCCTTGACCTTGGAAAAATTTTTTCAGGCCCATGATTTCCCCCTGCTCATCAATTGCGCGGCCTTCACCCGGGTGGACGCCTGCGAGGAAGCGGCCTGGCATTCCGAGGCCTTCGCCGTCAACGGCGTGGGGGTGGGTTGGCTGGCCAAGTTTTGCCGGCTCCAGGGCCGGACCTTGGTCCACTTTTCCACCGATTACGTCTTCGACGGGGAAAAGGAAGGGCCTTACCTTGAGACCGACCGGCCCGCGCCCATCAACGCCTACGGCCGCACCAAGAAGCAGGGCGAGGACCTGATCCTGGCCGAGAAATGCGATTTCTACCTGATCCGCACCTCCTGGCTTTACGGGCCCGGCGGCCGCAATTTCGTGACTACCATGCTGGAGCTTTTCAAGACCAAGCCCAAG
>DATKNU010000033.1:0-2491 GCA_035541195.1 bacterium | reverse complement strand
GGCTTTTCCACCATGAGCTTGGTGACCGAGCGGGACTTGGCGAAGTGCAGCACCTCGGTGGCCAGGTCCAGGCCGCTGAGGATGTTGGTCTCGGCCCCCAGTTTCTCGGCCAGGGCCAAGTGGCGCAGGGCCAGGTCCCTTTCCTTCTCGGGCGCGTGCAGGTGGGCCAGGGTCTCCACATAGACGGCGATCCATTCGATGCGCAGGGCCCGGGCCATGCGGTGGGCGGTGCGAACCAGCTTGGCCGAGGCGGGATTGGAGGAGACGCATACCAACAGCCGGTCCGCGGGGGAACGGGAAACCGAGGCTTTGGAATCGCGGGCCTGCCGTTCCACGGAATTTTCCGCGCGGTCCACCACGAAGCGCAGCGCCATTTCCCGCAGCAGCTCCAGGTTGCGGTCCTTGAAGAAGTTGCGCAGCCAAGGTTTGGGGGAGCCGCCGTCGCTTTTTTTCTGCCGTTCCAAGCGCCTCACCAAGTCGTCGGGGGACACGTCGATGAAGGTCACCTCCTCGGCTTGCTCGATGAAACTGTCGGGCACGGTTTCGGCGATGGCCGAGCCCGTGATCTGGCTCATGATGTCGTTGAGGCTTTCCAAATTCTGCAGGTTCAGGGTGCAGTAGACGTCGATGCCTTTTTCCAAAAGCTCTTCCACGTCCTGCCAACGCTTGGGGTTGCGGGCGCCGGGCACGTTGGTGTGGGCCAGGTCGTCCAGCACCAGCAGGCGGGGGCGGCGTTCCAGCGCCCCCAAGAGGTCGAATTCCCGCAGGACTTCGTCCTCGCGGATGAATTCCTTCAGGGGGATGGTGGGCAGGCCCCGCAACAGCGTCTGGACGGGCTCCCAGGGTCGGGCTTCCACCAGGCCCACGGCCACGTCCACGCCTTGGGCGTCCTTGTCCCGCGCGGCCTGGAGCATGGCGGTGGTCTTGCCGGCTTGGGGGGAATAACTGAAGAAAACCCTTAGTTTCCCCCGGGGCGGCGGGGAAGGATTGCCTTGGGGGCTGTCGGATGTCATGTTTTTACTCATAAAAAGGGGGCCGGTTTCGCTTGGGATAACAGAATCATTTTACTCCGCGGCCCCCGGACTTGGCGCCGGGGCGAGCGCTTTTTTCAAAAAAAGCCCTTGGACGGGATTGGGGCAAAATGCGGGACAAATACATTTATGTATTTTTTTGCACAAAAAGGTATTGTCCTACAAAGATGAGCGTAAAGAGGGCGTAAAGATTTGGATTCCAAGGGTTTTCCGGCTTGGAGGGGAAAAAAAGGAAAGTATACTCCGCCCTGTTGTCGAAGTTGTGTCGCACCATCAACGAAGGAGGATGTTATGAAAGATCTTAGCTTCGTGAAAAAGGGAGCGCTGGCCCTGTTCGCCTTGGCGTTCGCTTTCTTCATTGTCAGTTCGGTCGGGGCCCAGTCGGCTCCTTCCACGGCCGCGGCCGCGCCCACGACGGCGGCTGCCGCTCCGGCGGCTGCCCCGGCCCCGCCGAAAATTGACTCGGGCGACACGGCCTGGGTTTTGGCTTCCGCCGCCTTGGTCATGCTCATGACCCCCGGTTTGGCATTCTTCTATGGCGGCATGGTCCGCAAGAAGAACGTCATGGCCACCATCATGCAGAGCTTCTTCATCCTCTGCTTGGTCAGCGTCCAATGGGTGATCGTGGGTTACTCGATCGCCTTCGGACCAGGGAACAACTGGTTCGGCGGGCTTAGCTGGGTCATGTTGAACAACATGCCCCCGGTCAGCGCCTTGGCCCCGACGATTCCCCACTACGCCTACATGATCTTCCAGGCCATGTTCGCGGTCATCACCCCGGCCCTGATCACCGGCGGCTACGCGGAACGCGTGAAGTTCATCGGCTTCGCGGTCTTCTCCCTCTTGTGGGCCACCTTCGTGTACGACCCGATCGCCCACATGGTGTGGGGCGGCGGTTACTTCTGCAACCTGGGCGCTTTGGACTTCGCCGGCGGCACGGTCGTCCATATGTCCTCCGGTTACTCGGCCTTGGCCTTGGCGCTCCTCTTGGGGACCCGCAAGGGCTATGGCAAGGAATCCATGGTTCCCCACAACCTGACCTTGGTGCTCCTGGGCGCCTCGTTGCTCTGGTTCGGATGGTTCGGTTTCAACGCCGGTTCGGCGGTGGAATCCCATGACGGCCTGGCTTCCAGCGCTTTCGTGACCACCAACACGGCGACCGCCATGGGCGCCATCGTCTGGAACCTGATCGAATTGCTCCACAAGGGCAAGGCGACTTCCTTGGGCGCCGCTTCGGGCGCGGTCGCGGGCCTGGTGGCCATCACCCCGGCTTGCGGTTTCGTGGACTTGGTGGGTTCCTTCTGGGTGGGCGGCATCGTCTCGATCGTCTGCTACCTGGCCATCCAAGTGAAGATCAAACTGGGCTACGACGATTCGTTGGACACCTTCGGCGTCCACGGCATCGGCGGAACCTGGGGAGCTCTTGCCACCGGTATCTTTGCCAGCAACGCGGTCAACAG
>DATKNU010000032.1:0-27376 GCA_035541195.1 bacterium | reverse complement strand
CAATGGGCCGGTTTCGGGGGCAGGGGATCGGGCAGGGGGCAGGCGGTCCGAAGGGGGATAAGCGCGTGGTCCGGCACGGCGAAAAAGGCTTGGGGATGTCCCGGCTGGCCGCCCTCGTCATATTGGCAGAAAAAGACGGTTCCCCGGGAGGCGAAAAAACGGAAGTCCGGCGGGGAAGGCCGGCCGAGGGATTCTTCCACCAGCAGCTTGGGCGCCAGGCTCTTGTATTGGGACTCGAAGCGCTTGAAGAAATAATTTTTCCGGGCGTTGATCAAAAGTTCCAGCGCCGGGGCCGCGGGGTGGCCCTGGGCCTCATCCAAAAAAAGGTGTTTGCCCGAGCCATGGGTGGCTTTGGCCACGAAAGCCTTCCCCCAAAAGGGCGCCAAGAAGTTTTCCACGTCCTTGAGCTTGGTTTGGGGGCCCAAGGCCATGACGGCTTGGGTGGGGGCCGCCTTCAGGCCGGGCGCGAGCCTCAAAGCTTCTTCCTTGGCGGTCTCTTTATCCACGCAGCGGGCCTCAAAATCCGAAAAGGGCCGGATCATGCGGTGGAAAATATAATCTTCCAAACCGGCTTGGGGCGACCGAAGGCTTCGGGGAAAACGGCGGTGGTAGCGGTGGAAATAGGGGACCGCGAAAAGCCAATTGACGGCCCAGCCGCGGGGCAGGCTTTTCCAGAGGGCTTGTTTGACCAGGGCATTCACGGGGTCGACCTCGGTTTTGAGTTAAAAGGGCGGAGTGACTTTTAGCTTATTTCCTAGGGAAATAGACGCCCAAGGAGAGCTTGGCGTTCCCGGCTTCCTTTAAAATTATTTCATTTTATAAAAGTCAGGTATAATTAGCGGGATTTGTCGGGGTCCCAACTTACATCTTTAAGGTGAAACTATGAAAAAGACTGAGCGCAAGAGAAAGAGCCTCGCGGTAATGGTCATTTTGTTGGCCATCGGCCTGCCCTTGGCCTGCACCACCAACAACAGCTCTTCCCCGACCACGCCCATCACTATCGGCGGATCCCCGACCAACACCCCCAGCGGGCCTACGGCCACCTTCACGCCGACCCTTTTGCCTGGGGCTACTCCGACTTTCACACCGACTTTTCTGCCCACTCCGGTTTTTTTGGCGAACTACGATACTTCGGCAAGCCCCAATGGGCTTTATTACGATGGTACTTATCTTTATGTGGCCTCGGGGGACCCAGGGGTCACCATGTTTGACAAATGGACGGTGTCGGTTGGAAGTTTGAGTCCGGCCCCGATTCCGGGAGCAACTCCGGTTGCCTATAGTCGGACTCGCGGTAATTTATTCGTCACTGGTTATCCTACTCCTCAACCTCCTCCGCCAACCCCGGGCATCACACCGGCTTGGTCGGGAACGACGATAGTGGCCAATCTGCCTCAAGCTTATGCGGAATCGGGCCCCTATTATGGTTTGCTGGATTCTACTACATCTGGCAGCGCAACTTTTTGGAGTGGATGTGAAACTCTGGATCCCGATTCAATTGCGATTGGCACGTCCCAATATCCTGGTTTTACTAACGGCTATGATGGCATCGCTTTTTCATCCCCGAAGGCTATGGTCGGCGATGGATTCGGTAATTTTTACGTGGCGGATACGGGCAATAAATATATCGAAGAGTTTGAGGGCGATTGTCCCTCCGGCCCGCCGCCGGCGCCGGATTGGGAACATTATTGGGATGGTTCCTCTAGTACTAAACCTTTCATCAAACCGGTCGCTTTAGCCTGTGATTCATCGGGGAATGTTTATGTGGGAGATGCAGGGTACAGCCCCTCCGTAGTGGAGAAATGGGCTTCCGGCGGCACGACCGTTTTGGGCATGTGGAATTTGGCCCAGGGTGCGGTAATCAACGGATTGGCCGTAGACAACAATGGCAACTTCTATGTCACCGATACGGGCAATGGCGGGAAGGTTGAGGAATACACGATTAATAGCTCGACTTCGGCCACCCTCGTGCGGTCTTGGGGTGGGCCGGCTATTCTTCCCAAGACGATGATTCCCTCTTCCATCCAGCTCATCATGGCCGGAAGCACCCTGGTCAATATTATCGTTGGAGACAATAACAATCGATTCCTGCTGATGTTCGGGCCTTAGGTCTTTGGGTTCAAAAACCCCGCTTTCCCTTGAGGGAAGCGGGGTTTTTTATTTGGACGGTTATCTCAAACAGGGAGGCGGGCATGGACACGATCGTCCAAAAGGTGAAGTTCAAGGCGTCGCCGGAAAAACTCTATGGGATTTTCTTGGATTCCAAGAAACACAGCCAAGCCACGGGGGCCAAGGCCGTCGTGAGCCGCAAAGTAGGGGGGAAGTTCACGGCTTGGAATGGCTATATCCGGGGTAAAAACCTGTTGTTGGTCCGCGGCAAGACCATTGTCCAAAGTTGGCGAAGCGCCGAGTTTAAACCCGGTTACCCGGATTCCATCCTGGTCCTGGCCTTTGAAAAGGCCCCTGGAGGCTGTCGTTTGACCCTGACCCACGCGGGCATCGCCGCCCGCGCCTCCAATTACGCCAAGGGTTGGCGGGCCTTTTATTGGCAGCCCATCGCGAAATACCTGAGGGAGAAATAAGTTGCCGCACCTGCATGAAAAAATAGACTTCACGGTTTCGATCTTTATTGTGAGGGGCCAAAAGGTCCTTTTCATCTTCCATAAGCAATTGAACCGCTGGCTGCCCATCGGCGGGCACATCGAATTGGATGAGCATCCCGAGGCCGCGGCGCTCCGGGAAGCCAAGGAAGAAAGCGGGTTGGACGTGGAGTTGGTGGGGGAGCGATCCCCCCTGGCGGGCGAGCCGGGCTTCATTCCCCTCTTAAACCCGGCTTATATGGATCTGCACCTGATTCAAGAACCCCATTGGCATATCGGCATGGTTTATTTCGCCAGGGTCAAGGGCGGGGAAGTCACCTTGAACACCGAGGAACATAAGGATATCCAGTGGTTGGGGGAAACGGACTTGAGCGAAGCCACGTGGGGCTTGTCCGAACCGCTGAAGTTTTACGCGAGGGAAGCGTTGCGAAAAGTTAAGGATTAGGGCCTGAAACAAAACCCCTTTCCAGAGCCAAACCCGAAAAAAACACCTTCGAGGCTGTTCACTTCCCGTCCCAAAGGGTGCCACACTTCGAGGTTTTTAGAAAATCACGATGACCCAAGCATTTTGTGTTTTCTTGGCGAGCTTGGCGGCGGGAAAAGGGTTTGCCTTACTTGGGTTTTTTAATCGGGATTAAAGTCGTGAGGATCCCCAGCTTCTTGGCCGCGTCGAAGATGCGGTCGTCCCGGTAGAATTCCCCGTAATAGATGGTCTTGATCCCCGCGTTGCCCAACATCTTGAAACAATTCCAGCAAGGCGAGGCCGTCACGTAGATTTCCGACCCTTCCAGCCGGACGCCGTTGCGCGCGGCCTGGATGACGGCGTTGGCCTCGGCGTGGATGGTGGCCACGCAATGGCCGTCCTCCATCATGTGCCCCGCGTCGTCGCAATGGGGCATGCCCCGCACGCTGCCGTTATAGCCGGTGGAAAGGATCGTCTTGTCGCGCACGATGACCGCGCCCACGTGCTTGCGGTCGCAGGTGGAGCGGGTGGCCACTTCCCGGGCGATGTTCATGAAATATTGGTGCCAGTCCACGCGCACCCGGTGGCTGGGCGCCGCCTGGGGCTTCACGCGACGGCGGCTCAGGCGGGCCATGGCCTTTTTCTTGAACTTTACTTTCACGCGGGCGCTCATGTCGGTCCTTTGGTGCGGCGGTTTCTTCACGCGGGATCCAAGGCGAAAACCGGCAGTTTTCGGATCGGATGCCAGTGGTCCTTCGACTCGGCCAGGCGGGGCAGCCCCTCGGCGTCCCCGGTATTGATGAAGGCGTAGGATTCCATCTGCCGGCAAAGATTTTGAAATATATAAGCGGACAGGCCCTTTACCGTCAAGTCCGCCACCTCAAGGCACACCCCGAAGGTGGAAGGGTCCAGCGGCGTTCCCGCCGTATAGGCGGCCAACCGTCCGCCCAAAAGCACCACCCAGGCCTTCAATCCCCAGGCTTCGCCCTGGGTGAGCGCCCGCAAGTGGGCCTTTTGGGAGGCGAGCAGCATTTTCTCCCCGATGCCGCCCTTGAGCGCGGGCAGCCGCTGGGTTTTCCACAACTCAAAAAGCTCACCGCAGGAGGCCAGGTCCGTCCGCCGGTAGGGCCGAAAGACGAGGGCTTGGTGCT
Organism: bacterium; assembly: GCA_035541195.1. Classification (GTDB taxonomy): domain Bacteria; phylum Oederibacteriota; class Muellerivitia; order Muellerivitales; family Muellerivitaceae; genus Muellerivita. Next base: position 23,165 of record DATKNU010000032.1, on the reverse strand, counting down.
TGACCAGGTGGTTGACCTCGGCGCGCTTGGCCCGGTAGGGGTCGCCGGCCAGAGCCGCGAGCTTGGACTGATCGTAAAGATATTCCTCCAAGGTCCGCCGGGCGGGATACCCCCAGCCTTGGGCCTCTTGGGCCTGGGCTTCGCTTAAGCCCTCCACCCGGGAAACGCCCTTGCCCGGGCCGTTGACGGCTTTCATATAAGCGAAGGCCTCCCCCAGGGATTGCTTCGTGAAGGGCCGGGGCGGGGTGGGCAGATAAACGTATTTACCGTAGAGGGCGAGGATAAAAAGGTTCTTGCCCAGCGAGGTTTCGGCGTAAAGAAACTCGTCCTGCCACATCAAAAACGAGGGCAGGGACGCGGTCAGGAAAGGGCTGGGATAAAGGGACTGGAATTTTTCCGGGTCCCCCTCTAAAGGGGCCACCTGGTCAAAAAAATCGGCTTGGGGAAGCGGGACAAGGCTCATGAATCCGGTTTCAGGTTTTGGGTTTTAGGTTCCAAACCGGGTGGTTGCCCGTCGGGAAAATCCCCGACGGGCGACCCCGGGCGCCAACACCAAGAAGGGTGAACTCGCGGCTGCTTTACTGTCCGGTCAGGACCCGGGCGATCTCGCGCCTCAGGCCGTAGCTCAAGCGGTGCGCCCGGGAGGGCGGCCGGTAATTGGCCAGGTACTGGGGCAGGTCGTCCAGGGTCACCACGCCATTGGCGTGGTTGACCACCGCCGAGGCGTCGCCTTGGGGATGGGCGAACACCACCACGCCCTGGATCCAGATTTGGGAGCACTCATGGGCCCAGCGGGAACCCAAATTGGTTTCCAGGTAGCTGCGCAGGTGATAGATCTGGGTGGCCACCTGCTTGAGGGGGTTATAGAAGCCCCGCTTATAGCGTGAGCGGGTTTTCCGGGCCCGCTTGTGCAGGGTCCATTCCCGGTCCAGCGTTTCACCGGCGATGCGGCCGCGCAGGTACTTGGTCTCAATGACGAACATGGTGTTGTGGGTGATGAGCAGGTGATCCAGTTCCCGGGTGCGGTCCCCGGACTCGAACTGCACCGAGTGCAGGACCCGGGCGTCCATCTGCAGGTTGTCGAGCGCCTTGGCCACCATGGCCTCGCCCTCGCTGCCCTCGCCCACGATGCGGCCCCGGTGCCGGGCGATGCCCAAGCTGTAAACCGTGCCGGCCACGAAGGCCAGGCCCACCAGGAGCCTCAACCACCACCAATGCAGGAACCAGAAGGAGAGAATGGCGCCCAGCGCGCAAAGGGCGGTGATGCTCCACCAATAATGAACCCAACGCATCGCGCGGGGCGGCCTTAAGGCCTGTAGCGTCGCGACCATAAAATTAAACCTTTCCGAGCGACAGCGGACGCGCCTCCACGACTTCTTCCTGAAAATCGGTGATCCATTCGGGATGTTGATGGATTAAAGAAGAAATGTCGGCGCTTTCCAAGTATCGCTGCATCCAATCGAGATAGTGGTCCAACTTGGCGGCGATTTCGGGCCGCCTTAAGGCCGGACATTTGGTGTCCGCGCCCATCAGCACTTGACGGCGGTCCTGGCTCCACATCACCGCCGCGGGGTACATCGAACAATCCAGGGGACGGACCGGATAAATCCGGCACGTGTGATCCCCGGGGTTAAAAAAAGTGCACGCGAATCCGTGACCGCATTCCACCACTTCGGCTTTGGAGGCCCCGGCGGCGCGGAAAGCGCGGCCATCCTCCCCCAGGGCTTCCACCTGGGCCCGTTCCTCAGGAAAAAAGAAAGGCGACAGGGAAGCTTGCTTCTCCGGAAACCGGCAACAAACCGGACACTCCAGGCACACCTCGCTGGGAATCAACTGGGGCAATTGCGGTTGCATGCTTCCTTATAAAATACCAAAGTCATGGCCCGAAAGGGGGGATATTCGCCCGGGAGGAGGGAAAAGGAGGCCGGCCATCGGATGCGTCGCGTACCGCTCAGAGGTTGTAGATGCCCACGCCGACCGTGATGAGCCCGCCGATGATGAGCACCGGCGCCAAGGACATGGATCCCACGGCCAAAAACATATAGCCGGCCACCAAAACGCCGACTCCCACGCCCAGCGTGACTTTGCCGGCGGCTTTCAGTTTGGGTTCCACAGTCTGTTTTTCGTTGGGCATAGGGTTCCTTAAAGAGGGCCTTATTGTAGCAAAACCTGCGTTAAAACAAGGATATTTACCGCCAAGACACCAGGCCCGGTAAGAAAAGAAAATGAAAAAACCGTCTAAAAATAATCACTTTTAATTCATCCATGGACCCGAGCCTCGGGCGTTTCAGGGCCTGGAAATCACTGTCTGGCCGCCCAGGTAGGGCCGGAGGACCTCGGGGATTTCCACCGAACCGTCCGCTTTCTGGTAATTCTCCAAAATGGCCAGCCAGGTGCGGCCCACGGCCAGCCCCGAGCCATTAAGGGTATGGACCAGCTCGGGTTTTCCCCCGCCTTCGCGCTTGAACTTGATGCCGCCGCGCCTGGCCTGGAAGTCCGTGCAGTTGCTGCAGCTGGAAATTTCCCGGTAGGTGTTTTGGCTGGGCAGCCAGACCTCCAAGTCATAGGTCTTGGTGGAGGCGAAGCTCTTGTCGCCGGTGGCCAGGGCCACCACCCGGTAGGGCAGGCCTAATTTTTTAAGGATGTCCTCGGCGTCAGCGGTGAGGGCTTCCAGCGCCTCCATGCTTTTCTCGGGCTCCACGAATTGGAAGAGTTCCACCTTGTTGAATTGGTGCAGGCGGATCAGGCCCTTGGTGTCCTTGCCGTAGCTTCCGGCTTCCCGGCGATAGCAGGGCGAGAAGGCCGCGTATTTTTTCGGCAGCGACCCGGCGGGCAGGGTCTCGCCGCGGTGCAGGTTGGCCAGCGACACTTCGGCGGTGGGGATGAGGTACAAGTTGTCTTTTTCCACCGCGAAGGCCTGCTCGATGAATTTGGGGAACTGGCCGGACATTTCCATCGACTCATAGGCCACCAAGTGGGGGACGACCAGTTCCTGGTAGCCCTTGGACGCGTGGTGGTCCAGCATGAAGTTGACCAGGGCCCGCTCCAGCTTGGCGCCCAGGTTCCAGAGGGTGAAGAAGCGCGCGCCGGAAATCTTGGCGGCCTTCTCGAAATCCAAAATGCCCAACCCCACGCCCAGCTCGTCGTGGGTCTTGGGCTTGAAGTCGAATTGTTTCGGCTCGCCCACCCGGCGCACTTCCTGGTTGGCTTCCTCGCCGCCCACGGGCACCGAGGGGTGGGGCAGGTTGCAGACCTGCAGTTCCACGTCCCGGAAGTCCTTCTCCACGGCGGCGATCTCGCCGTCCATCTGCTTGATCTCGTCCGAAAGTTCCTTGAGTTTGGACTGGTACTGGGAAATGTCCTTGCCTTCCTTTTTCATCCGGCCCATTTCCTCGGAAGCCTGGTTCAGGCGGGCCTTGCGCTTGTCCACCGACACCATCAGGTCGCGGCGGCGGCGTTCCAGGTCCAGGTAAAGGGAAAGGTCCACCTTGGAGCGGCAGTTTTCCAGGGCTTGGCGGACTTCGGCTTCGTGTTCGCGCACGTATTTAGGGTCGAGCATGGGTTCCTTCGCTTCAAAAAGATTCGGGGATTGTAAGGCTTTCGGGGCTTCCCGTTCAGAGTTTTCTCAACACCGAGTCCACTTTTTCGATCGGCAATTGGGCCTTGTCCTTGCGCTCGTCCAATTTGATGACCGTATAGACCCTTTGGGCGCCCCGGGCGAGGGGGATGCGGTGGAGCTGGGCGGCGAGCTTAAAAAGGTCCCCGGCCTTGCCGGTCAGGATGGTGCCCATGCCGTTGAGCTCGTAACGCACCTTCTTTTGTTTGCGCAGGAACTTGAAGATTTCCGCGATATAGGGACTGACGGAGGTCTTCCCGGTGCCCAGGGGCACCACGCTGATTTCCATCATGGCCATGGCCGTCTCCTTTGCCGAAAGCTTTTGAAGGGCCCCAGTATATCCAAGGAAAAGCCCTTTTAATAGGAGGCGATGGGTTTGGGGCGGGGTGGGGAGTAAAATAAGTAAAAGCCCCTCAAAGGACCCACCATGATCATCGGCATCCCGAAGGAAATTAAAGACCATGAGTACCGGGTGGCGGCCGTGCCCGGCGGCGTGGAAGAAATGACGCACGCGGGTCACCGGGTGTTTGTGGAAAAGGGCGCGGGGACGGGGTCGGGGATCAGCGACCGCGATTTTCACCAAGCGGGGGCCCGGTTGGTGGGCCGGAAGGAACTTTTTAGCCGGGCCGAGATGATCCTCAAGGTGAAGGAGCCCCAGCCCTCGGAGATCCGCTTGTTACGCAAGGGCCAGATCGTTTTCGGTTATTTCCATTTCGCGGCCTCGAAGGAATTGACCCGCGCCATCCAAAAATCCAAGGTGACGGCCCTGGCCTACGAGACCCTCCGGCTTCCCTCGGGCGAGCATCCCCTGCTGACGCCCATGAGCGAGGTGGCGGGCAAGATGGCCGTGCAGGAAGGCGCCAAATATTTGGAGCGCTCCATGGGCGGCAAGGGGATCCTTTTGGGCGGCGTGGCGGGCGTGAAGCCGGCCCGGGTGGTCATCGTGGGCGGCGGGGTGGTGGGGCTCAACTCGGCCAAGGCCGCCGCGGGGCTGGGGGCCTCCGTCACGGTGTTGGACGTGAACGCGGTCAGGCTCCGGCATTTGGAAGAAATCCTGCCCAAGAACGTGACCACCCTGGTGTCGAACCGGCGGGTGGTGCGCGAGGAAACCGCCAAGGCGGATCTTTTGATCGGCGCGGTTTACGTGGAAGGGGCCCGGGCGCCCTCGGTGGTGAGCGAGGCCATGGTCAAGGGCATGAAGCCGGGGTCGGTGATCGTGGACGTGGCCATCGACCAAGGCGGTTGCGTGGCCACGGCCCGGCCCACCAGCCACAGCCGCCCCGTCTACGTGAAGTGGGGGGTGGTGCATTATTGCGTCACCAACATCCCGGGGGCGGTGGGCATCACCTCCACCTACGCGCTGACCAACGCCACCTTGCCCTACGCGCTTAAGATCGCCCGTGGGGGGGTCCGGCGCGCGGTGCAAGAAAACGAGGATATCCGCCATGGGCTCAATATCGACCATGGAGCCTTGGTGCATCCGGCGCTTTTGGCACTTTACGGCGCTTAGCGGCGTCCAAAGGATGGCCGGAGTCCCAACTTTCCTTGTTCTCTTGGGGAAAAATCAGCTATCATGACGGAAGTTTTGAGCCCATCAACCGACCTTAAGGAACCAATAAACCCCATGAAATCTATCCACCGGGATAGAGCCTGCCTTTTCAGCCTCTTCGCGGGACTCCTCCTTCTTTTTACACCCTCGGGCCTTTGGGCCGACGACACGGATGATATCAGCCAGTTCCTTTATGGCCGCACCTACTTCGGGCTTTTGGGGACTTCGGTTTCCTTCAGCGGCAGTGGCTTCGGCAAGACCGCCCTTTTAAGCGGCGCTCCCTATGAGGCGGACCTGGCCCCTTCCCTCGGGCAAAATTTCGGATGGGGGGCCTACCTGGGCCGGCGCGAAGGGTTCTACGCCGTCGAGGTGAGTTTTTGGCAATCCGTCCACCAGGCTTCCTGGAACGGCAGCTACCCGGTGAGCTGGAGCGGATCCACCCCCTATGGCCAGACCCTGAAGGGCTCGGCCACGCTCAACAGCGTCAACATCGACTTCAAGCGCTACTTCCTGACCGACATCCCCTTCCAGCCCTTCGTGGGGTTGGGTGTCAATATCCCCTGGCTGACCTCGCAGGACACCTCCAGCAACGGGGACAAGGTGGGGAACACGACTTTTGAGGGCGTGGGCTTCGACCTGGGGATCGGCGCCGAATATTACTTCAACACCACTTTTTCCATCGAGGGCGGTTTTTACCAAAAATGGTCGGGTTTTGGCCAATATAAGGGCGTGAACAACGTCGACGAGCAGGTTCAAAACGCCTTGGGAAACCCTTCGAGCTTTACGACTTCAAGCCTGGATTTTTATATCGGCACGTCCTTCGGTTTTATTTGATTTATGTTATGATGGCCCGCATCAAGCGGCCCAAAGTCCAAGCGGGAGGTCGATAAGCGCATGAATTTAAGTCCAATCATGAAGCCATGGGTTTTGGCGGCGGGCCTTTTGACTTTGGCGGCGGGGATGTCCCCCCTTTGGGCGGAGGACCTGGACGCGGTTCCCGGGGATTTCATTCATGAGCGCAACTATGTGGGCTTCCTGGCGGCTTACGGCTCCATTGACCGCAACGACGACTTCAACGGCCTCTTAAGCTTGAACCGGTTTGTCAGCTCGAACTTAGTGGAAGCCGACGGCATTCCCTCCTTCGCCACGGGTTATGGGTTTGGAGTGCTTTTGGGCCACCGGGAAGGGTCTTACGCGGGCGAACTGAGCTTTATCCAGACCTATCATACGGCTTCCTTCACGGGTGGAACGGCTTTCACGGGCCAGAACACGGCCATCTACCACTTGATCAATTTCGACCTCAAGCGCTACTTTTTCGAAAAGTTCCCGGCCCAGCCTTTCGTCTCCCTGGGGTTCAACTATACTTGGATCGACATCAACGATGCCTCGGCCTTGGTGGACTTGAGCGCCGGAAAGATCGACGGCGAAAGCACCCTGACTTTGGACGGTTTCGGCCTCAATGTGGGCGCGGGGCTCGAGATTTACTTGGGCGAGGGGTTTTCCTTGGTGGGGGGCGCTTACGAGCGTTTCACCGGCTATTCGGGCGTCACGGGCATCGAGCGGTCCTCCGAAACCCCGCAGACGAACTCGGCTTCCAGTTTCAGCTTGAATTCCACCGGGCTTAATTTCACCGTTGGGACGACGATCGCGATTAATTAACGCCCCCCAAGGGTGAACGAGGGTCTAAGTGAAACGTTTGGCAGCGACTTTGGTTTTAACCGCGCTTTTGGCCCTGCTCCTGGTGGCAGGATTGGCTTGTAAAGTCGACACTCCCGCGGCTCCCCGGAATTTTGGCAGCGCTTTGGCAACTATTGTGGCGGGGAACCCTTCCTTGACGCCGACATTGACTCCCACGGATACGCCCACCAGCACGCCGACGCCGACATTGACCCCCACGCCGACCCTTACGCCGACGCAGACCCCCTAAGAGCCATTGAAACGTTGAGTTTTTAAAAAAAGCGGTGTTATAATCAACTTCATCACGGCGGTTAAGAGGTCAACCCTTGAAACGAATCTTGGTCTTCTCGCTCTTTTTACTGGTCCTTCTCTCCGCTTTGTTCCTCAATGTGGCTTGCCAAAGTAGCAATTCAAATTTGAGTATCGGCGATATCGCTGGCTCCATCGCGGAGAACCAACCCACCGCGACCACGACCCCCTGACGGGTTTTCGGGGCCCTGAAACTCTTCTGGCTGTTTTTCCTGTAGCTGTTCGACCCCTCTCACGGAAGCCTGTGCATTTTTTTACAGCGGGTAACGATTAAAGGATGTCATTAGTGAAAGCCTTCAACTGGAAACTAGGCCTTTGGATGATGGGCGCGCTTTTCGCCTTGTTGTCGCCCCTGGCCCCGGCGGCCCGCGCCGGCCAGGAAATTTTCCTCTCGGTTTCCCCCGACACCCGCTACCGGGTGGTGGTCCACCAGGAAATCCTGCGCCGGGTGGACGATCAGATCTTCTTCCGCTATCCCATCGAGGTGGTGGACGTCCGTCGCCACACCCATTTCAAGATCCAAACCGGCAGCGCCCCCTTTATCCAAGAAACCGCCAGCGGGACCTTCGGGGTGGATTGGCAACTGATCCGTTTCGCGTGGGACACCAAAAGCCAGGAATTCTTCTTTCAACTCCAGGTCATTGAGGGGCTTTGGCGCACCTACGCGGTCAACATCCCGCGGGAGACCTCCACCGACATCACGCCGCTTTTGGAAGCCGGCATCCAGGACCAGTTCGACAAGGACCATCCGGGTTGCGGCACGCCCGAGACCCGTTTCGTCCAATGGGTGAAGCCCCACTTGGCCCTTTTCAAGCTCGTTTCCACCTGCGGCAAAGACAAACCCATCCCCAATTCCAAGTTCTCCGAATTGTCCTATCAGGCGCTTTTTGACACCCAAAAGGGCAAGGTGGTTTCCGACTGCCTCAATTGCGCCGATCCCAAGGCCCTCAAGCAATTCAACCGTTATTGGCTTTCCACCCAGGTGACGCCCACCCCCACCCCGGATGAGACCCCCGGGGCCGAATAAGCCTTTTTTCTGGGTTTATGAAAGGCCGTCTTTTCCCCTTCAGCTTTGTGTGCCCGAGCCGTTAGGGATTGCATGAGCGATTTATCCTCCATCGGCGGCTTTGACCCCGGGTCCCTTTTTTCCACCAACCCCACGGGTCTTTCCTTTCCCAGCGGGGCAAGTGCCCTCTCTGGGGCTAGTGCCCTCAGCGGGGCAAGCGCCTTCAATTCCTTGGTGGATCAGATGATGTCCAACGCCACCGCCCGCACGCCCCAAAACGCCCAATTAGCCTTGGCCCAGGCCAAGATGGCCGACAGCCAAGTCCTTTCGGGAATGTTCGCGGACCCAGCGACTTCCTTGTTGGGTTCAGGTTTGACGGGATTGGGAGGGGAAAACCTCTTCGCTTTGCCGGCTTGGACCTACCAAGCCGCCAGCCTCTCGGGCGATCCGAAGATGGAAGCGCTCCTCAATCTCTACACCCAAGAAGCGTCGCTGGTCCAATCCCAGCTTTTGGGCGGGGGATCTTCCTTTAACGGGCTCTTCTAAGGCCCGCTTTCCCCCTATTTGTTTTGGGTATAGGCCGATTCGGGGGACTTGAAGTTCTCCATTGAAAGATCCCCTTGGCGGTTGGAAAAGGGCTGCGCCAGAAGATTGGGCAGGGCCGACAGCGAGGGCGGCTCAAAACCCTCCACCCCCACCGAAATGTTCCGCGCCTCGTCCTCCCTTTTGTCTAAATAAGTCCCAAAGATCCAATCCCACCAGGTGAAAATAAACCCGAAATTGCGGTTGGCTTGGGCGCGGTCCCTCGAATGGTGGACCCGGTGCGAGGCGGGCGTGACCAAGAAGATCCCCAAGATTTTTTGAAGCCCGGGGGACAGGCGCAGGTTGGCGTGGCCGAAAAGAAGCGCCGCGGTGTAAAGAACCTCGAACCACAGCACGCCCAAGGTCGGACATCCCAGGGCCAGGATGACCAGGAACCGCACGAGCATCGAAAAGGCCGTTTCCAGCAAATGGAACCGCAGCCCCGTGGAGACGTCCAAGTCCAAGTCCGTATGGTGGACCCGGTGGCATTTCCAAAGCGGGGGGACGGCGTGCAGGGCCCGGTGCCCGTAGTAAAGCGCCCAGTCCAGCGCCAGGATCGTCCAGGGGACACTGAGCCATAGCGGCACTTCCACTTGGTTGAAGAGCCCGAAACGGTGGTCCGCCACCCACCAGGCGAAGGACAAAGCGGCCAGGGGCAAGAAGGTGCGGATGAGGATGGCGCCCGCGAAGGCGAGCCCCAAATGGTTCAACCAACGCTCTTCCCGGTCTTGGTTCAAGGGAACCCATTGGTTTTTGGCCTCAAGAAAACCAAGGGCCAGGAAGGCCAACAAGAAGAAAAAAAGGCGGATGGGCATTTCCAACGCGGGATAGGCCATGGGCTCTCCTTGGAAGCGGGCTTTAATTAGTTTACCAAAACCGCCGGTGAAATAGGGAGGGCCGCCCAATTTACCCGCCGGTTTTACGCCTGGCCGGGGTAAAGTAGGGCCATGTTCCAAAAGGACTATTGGGAAAGAAAATCGCTTGGGAAGCGGCGCCACCCCTCCCACCCGGTGGTGCGGGACTACGCGGTGCCCAAGCTCGACTGGGTGTTTCAGTCCCTCGCCCTGGACCCGGGGGCCCGGATCCTGGACGTGGGGGCGGGCAATGGTTTTTTTTCCCATTACCTCGAGCGTTTCGGCCCCACCACGGCCGTGGATTTTTCGGGGCAAATGATGGCCTTGAATCCCGCGCCCCGCAAAGCCCTGATGCGGGCCGAGAATTTGGCCTTCGGGGATTTCGCCTTTGACCTGGTTTTTTGCCACGCGCTGTTGCACCACGTGGAGGACCTCTCCCAGGTGATCCGTGAAATGAAGCGGGTGTCCCGCCGCTATGTGGTGGTGATGGAACCCAATCCCCGCAATCCCCTGATGTGGCTTTTCTCCGCGCTGGTGCCCGAGGAACGCAAGGCCCTGGCTTTTAAGGGAAACTTCCTGGGAAAGGCCCTGGAAGCCCAGAACCTGGAAGTGGTGGATTCCTGCGCCTTCGGCCTTTTGGTGCCCAATCAGACGCCCGCCTTCTTACGGCCCCTCTTGAACTTTTTTAATTTTCCCCAGCCTTGGGGGATGACCCAAATTTGGGTGGCGAGGCGGAAAAGTTAAAGGCCCTCAATAACTGGGCGGGTCGGGGGGAAGAACCCGTTTTTTGCGAAGCCGCGCCAGGAAAAAACCTTCCATGACCCCGTCGGGCAAGACCCGCAGGGTCCGCCGGAGGGAAGGGTCGAAAACCTTGTCTTCCCATTGGGAAAGCCCCGGCATCCAGTTGGGGAATCCGGAAGCGAGGGGTAAAATCTCAAAATCCCCCGGATAGGCCTCCAGCGCCCATTGCAGGACACCCTCGTTTTCCTCGGGCGAAAAGGTGCAGGTGGAATAAACCATCGTGCCCCCGATTTTCAATGAACGCAGCGCGGATTTTAAAAGCCGCCGCTGGTCTTTGGCCATTTTGCGGTTGGTGTCTTCCTTCCAATAGCCGTAAGTGGAAGAGTCGCCGGCTTGGAAGCGCCCCTCGGCGCTGCAGGGCGCGTCCAGCAGCACCCGGTCGAACCCTTCGGGATAATCCTTCCAGACCAGCCCCCCGTCCCCCGCGGGCAGGACTTCCACGATCGAACAGCCCTGCCGCTCGACGTTGGCCTTGAGTTTCTCCACTCGGATGGGATTGTTGTCGTTGGCCACGATTTGGCCCCGGTTATTCATCAAGGCGGCCAATTGGGTGGTTTTGCTGCCCGGGGCGGCGGTGAGGTCCAACACCTTTTCGCCTTCCTGGGGCGCCAGCGCCAGGGGCGGCACCATGCTGGAGAGGTTTTGCACATAGAGGCGGCCTTCTTGGTAAAGGGCGCTCTCTTCCAGGTCCCTCAGGCGGCCCTTGCGCAGGATGAAGGCGCCCTTGAGCCAATGGAGGGCTTCCAGTTTGAAGCCCGAGGATTCCAACCGTTCCTTCACCTCGCCGGGCGTGGCCTTGAGGCTGTTGACCCGGAAGGTGGTGGGCTTGGTTTCCTGGAACGTGCGCAGGACCTTGTCGAATTGCGGGGCGGGAAGGATCCGCCTCAGCTTTTGAAGGAAGGCCTCGGGGAGGGATTTGGGGGCGGGCTTCACCAGGCGATCTTCAGGGCCCGGGCCAGGTAACCCACCAAGGGGGATCCGGCCTCGCAGGAAGCCAGGAACCGGTCCATAAAATCAGGCGCGCAGGCCTGTTTCTCCGTGAAGGAGGAGTAATAAATATAGTCCTTGTATTTCAAGGTCTCGATCATCGGATGGTCGGGGGGATAGCCCTTGGGCGGCCGTTTGAGTTTTTCCCCGTCCAGGGTGCAGTGCCGCTTGAAGGCGGGGCCGGACAGGATCCCCTTCCACTCGCCCGGGTGGTTCAAAAGATAATCCCGGATCTGGGCCAGCGTGGGCGCGTCGGGATGCCAGACCCCGCCGCCGGCGAAAACTTCCCCGGGGGCCAAGTGGATGTAGAAGCCCGGCGTGTGGACGTCCTTTTGGCGCGACAGGGGGAACCAGGCCGCCACGTGGGTTTTGTAGGGCGTCTTGTCCTTGGAAAAGCGCGTGTCCCGGTAGAGGCGGAACATGGAACCGCCTTGGGGGCTGTTGTCCACCCATAAGTGGGGGCTGATCTTGCGCATGCCGGGCCCCAATTGGCCGATGAAGTCCAAAAGGGGGTTGCGCACCAGCCGCTCGTATTTTTCCTTGTTCTTCAGGAACCAAGCGCGGTTGTTGTTGCGCTTCAGGCTTTTCAGGAACGAGAAGAGCGCGGGCGTGAAAAAGGCGCGGCGGGGGATCATAGGAAGCGCTTGTTGCGGATCCAAAGGCCCACTTCTTCCACGGGCCAAATTTGGTCCGGCTGGTCGGGCTTGATCTGCACCCGCACGAATTTTTTGCCGGCCGGGTGGTCGGTTTCCTTCACGTTCAGGACCAAGCCGATATGGTGGTTCTTCAAGTGGAACACCTCGTCGTTGGGCTCAAACTCAAAAGCGCTCATGGCCCCTCCTCATGAAACCCCGGATGGAACGGCCCCTTATTTTACCGCCAAGGGCCGGAAATAAAAAAGGGCCGTCCCCTCAAGGGACGGCCCTTTTTTAAAAGGCGGTTACTTGGAGGCCGCGGCCGCAGGGGTCGCCCCGGGGGTGGCCGCGGGTTTGGCCTTCATCATGGCGGCCATCTTGGCCAGGCTGGCCTTGTCCATGCCGGCCACGTCCAGGGTGATGTTGACCTCATTGGCCACCATCAGGTTGCCCGCGGCGGTCAATTTGTCCTGGCCCCAGGTCAACCCGAAGTCCCGGCGGTCGATGGTCGTCGTGGCCGAAAAACCCACCACGTCCGCGCCCATCATCTTGTCGCTGCCCTCGTATTGCACGTCCAAGGTCACGGGCTTGGTGACCCCGTGCAGGGTCAGGTCGCCGGCCACTTGGTACTTGTCGCCCGTGGCGGCGGTGACCTGGGTGCTCTTGAAGGTCAGGGTGGGGTATTTTTCCACGTCAAAGAAATCGGGGGATTGCAGGTGGTGGTCCCGCATGTCGTTGTCCGTGCTGATGCTGGCCACCTGGATGGTGACATTGACCTTGTCCTTGGAGGGGTCCTTGGGGTCGAAGCTGAAGGAACCGTCATAGTCCTTGAACTCACCCGGCACCTGGCTGAGGATGTGCTTCACGGAAAAGCCGATGTGGGTATGGGCCTTATCGAACCCAAAATCCTCCGCGCCCGCCTGGGAGGCGGCCACGAATCCGGCGACGGCAACCAACGAAAATAGCTTCTTCATTTTTCCATTTCCTTTCTTGATTCACGGCTGGGTTTGGATTTATATAGACGAGAGCCTTACTAAAAGAAAGTAGGTACCCGAGGGTAACCAAGGGTCCCGGGGATCTCGTGCCGGTTTGGACGCTTGAAGGGGCCCCAGGGTGTCTTGAAATGAAGACCGCCTGGACGCGGCCTATCGGGTGATCCACCCCTGAATGATGACTCCCTCCGCTGACGCTCCGGGATCATTCAGGGGCGCGAGGCCGGCTTGAATTAAAGGCGGTTTGGACGTGGCCTATCCGGCGATCCACCCCCTGAATGATGACTCCCTCCGCTAACGCTCCGGGATCATTCAGGGGCGCGAGGCGGTTTGAATTAAAGGCGGGCTGGACGCGGCCTATCCGGCGATCCACCCCTGAATGATGACTCCCTCCGCTGACGCTCCGGGATCATTCAGGGGTTCAAGATCGCCTTTAAAAATAAGCTCTCAAGGAGGCGATCTTTCATGATTCGTCACAGACCCAACAAATCCGGGCCGGCGCCGGACAGCTGCCCTTTGGAAGGCAGCCTCAAGCTTTTGGCGGGGGCCTGGACCCCCAAGATCCTTTGGTATTTAAGGTTGGAGCCCCGGCGTTTCGGGGACCTCAAGCGGGACCTGGGCACCATTTCGGCCAAGGTCCTGACCACCCGGCTTCGGGAGCTTGAGAAGCGGGGCGTGGTCATCCGCACCGTCATGCCCACCTCGCCCCCGACGGTGGAGTATGCCCTCACCGAATTGGGCGCCAAGCTCAATCCGGTCCTGGATTCCATCGTGGAAGTGGGCCGTCAATTGCCGCCCCCCGACTCAGTGGCGGCCAAAAAGGCTGCTTCCACCCCGGTCTTTTCCGGGCGTTAAAAACCCTTATTTTAATTCGCCGCCCCGCCAAGCTGGCCTTGGCGGGGCTTCTTTTTTAGGGAACCTTTTCGGCCCGCCCGGGTCTTACGGTGGAAGGTATTTCACCGTAAGGAGCCGGACATGAAGATCCAATGGGTTTTTGTAGCGATGGTTTGGGGGCTGTTGCCCCTCGGGCTTTGGGCCGGGGAATCCCAAGGCTATAACCTGACCGTCTATAACAACGACCTAGTGCTGGTGGGGGATGAAAGGCGCCTCAACGTCCCCGCCGGAACCCACCCCCTGTTTTTCTCCGACATCGCGGGAACCTTGGACGCCACCAGCGTGCAGGTCGACTGTCCCTCGGACCCGCAAGGCTTCAAGGTCCAGGAGCAAAATTACGAGTATGACCTGGTGAATCCCCAGGCCCTGCTCCAGAAATACATCGGCCAAACCATCACCCTGCTCAAGTTCGGAGGCGACAAGGGGGAGGACCTGCCGGTGAAACTGCTTTCCGCCGACGGCAACCAAATGGTGGTGCAAAAAGACGACGGCAGCCTGCTCAATGTTTATTCGGGCAACAACATCCAGTTCCCCCAATTGCCCGAGGGATTGCGCCTAAAACCCACCTTGCGTTGGCTGGTGGACGCCAAGAGCGGGGGCCCCAAGGACCTCAAGCTCACTTATTTGGCTTCGGGCATGAGCTGGCACTCGGACTACACGCTCTTGGTGGACGAGGCGAAGGGCACGGCCGATTTTGACGGCTGGGTCACGGTGGACAACCACACGGGGACCCGCTTCACGGACGCGCGCTTGAAGCTTTTGGCCGGGGAAGTGAACCGGGCGCCCGGCGTGCCCCCGCGGGACATGCTTTATGAAGCCAAGGCCATGGACGCTGCGGCGCCCGCGCCCGCTTTCGCCGAGAAGGCCTTCGGCGACTATCACCTCTATACCTTGTCCCGGACCACGACCCTGGAGAACAACGAGACCAAGCAGATCGGCCTTTTGTCCGCCCCCGCGGTGCCGGTTCAGAAACTCTACCGCTATGATGGGGCGGGCTTGACCGATTGGTGGGGCAACGGCATCACGGACCGCTATTACGGCAACGACAGCGGCGTGAAAAAAGTGGACGTGTTCCTCAAGTTCGCCAATGAAAAGGCCGCCGGCCTGGGCGAACCCCTGCCCGCGGGGAAGATCCGGGTTTACCAGAAGGATGACGACGGCGCCCAAGCGTTCTTGGGCGAGGACGCCGTCGACCACACGCCCGAAGGCGAGGACGTGACGGTGCGCCTGGGCACGGCCTTTGACGTGGTGGGCGAAAGGACCCAGAGTGATTTCGTGAACCCGGACAACCATACGATCCTGGAAAGCTTCACCATCACCGTGAAGAACCATAAGAAGCGGGCCGTGGCGGTGGACGTGGTGGAGCACCTTTACCGCTACGCCAATTGGAAGATCACCGTCAAAAGCGCTGACTTCAACCAGGTGGACGCCCGCACGGTTGATTTCCCGGTGACGGTCCCGGCCGACGGCAAGACGACCGTGAGTTATACGGTGCGTTATTGGCGGGGTTGAAATTTTTTCAATTTTTCGCCCGTGTTAAATAAAAGCCCCCGCCCTGATGGGGAGGGGCTTTTTTATTGGAAATGGACAGCCGCGCTCGCCTTTACGCAAGGTGGCTTCCCGCCCGCCGTGACGGCCAGCCTATAATAAGCGCCGCGGCAATCCTTTAAATCGAGGGGACCTGTTTTTGTTCCTCATGAATTTCGGAAAAAAAAAGAGGCTTTCAATCCTGGCTTTCGCCCTTTTACCGTGTTTTGCGGTTCCATCGCTGAGTTGGGCGGATGACGCGGCGGACGGGGGATCATTCAAACCCGAGTTTTGGAACGTACACTTTCAGGCGACTTTTCTTCCCCAGTGGCATCCAGCTTTTCCGGCGGAATATTCGGGCCCGTTCAGCCTTAAAGATTCGCAAGAGTTCCCGGCTTCATTTACTTCCACTCTTTATCTTGGATTCACCCCTTGGCAGGGGGGCTTCCTTTACGCGAACCCCGAAGTGCCGGCTGGGAATGGTTTCAGCGGCGTAAGCGGGTTGGGCGACTTTTCCAATGGCGAAATATCAAAAGTGGGCAGTGCCAATCCCACTTACAACCAAGCAAGGCTTTATTTCCAACAGGTATTCGGTTTGGGCGGCGAACAGGAAAAAATAGACGACGACCAAAACCAGTTGGCGGCTAAGCTGGACATATCCCGGTTCACCGTGACGGTCGGCAAATTCGCGCTCAATGACTTCTTTGACAACAACGCCTATGCCCATGATGCCCGCACCCAATTCATCAACCTCACCTTTATCGACAACTTGGCTTGGGACTTCGCCGCCGATACCCATGGCTACACCCTCGGCGTGGTTGGCGAACTTAACCAAAAGGGTTGGGCGGTGAGGGTGGCCGAGGCGATGGTTTCAACGGTGGCCAACGGCCCGGATTACGACGGGAACCTTTCCCGGGCCCATTCGGATAACGCCGAATTTGAATGGCGTTATGGCAGCGGGGATGGGGCCGGGAAGATCCGCTTCCTGGCTTATATCAACCAGGCCCATATGGGCAGTTACCAGGACGCGTTAAATCTTTCGCCGGTCGATCCCAAGGTCACGGCGACCCGGGAATATCGAGATAAATACGGCTTTGGATTGGGTTGGGAGCAAGCCTTAGGCGCCAACTGGGGCCTTTTCGCGCGGGCGGGGTGGAACGACGGTCAAACCGAATCCTGGGAATTTGTCGCGGTAGACCAAAATGCCTCGCTCGGGGCCGTCCTTAATGGAACCCTTTGGGGGCGAACTGACGACCAAGTCGGTTTGGGCATTGCCATGAGCGGCCTTTCGAGCGTCCATCAAGCTTACCTGGCCGCGGGTGGATTGGACTTCAACATCGGAGATGGAGCGCTCCGTTATGCTCCCGAGGAAGTCGCCGAGCTTTATTATCTTTTCAAACCGATCCCAAGCGTGGGTTTGACTTTGGATTTCCAAGGAATCCGGAACCCCGGCTATAACCGGGATCGCGGACCGGTTGGCATCGTTTCGGGACGCGTTCATTTTGAGATATAAAGAGGACGCCCGAACGGTCGATTTCCCGGTGACGGTCCCGGCTGACGGCAAGACGACGGTCACCTACACGGTGAAGTATTGGTGGAGTTAAGTAAAAAGGTCCCAAGGGCCTTCGTCTTTTGGACGAAGGCCTTTTTTTGCCTTCGCGGCGAAACTAAGGTTCCTGCTGGAAGAAGACCGGAACCCTGGGCTTCTCTATGATCTTTAAGACCCAGGGATGGCTCATGACCTGCGCGGCGGCGGACCCCGAGGGCATTTCCACGCGGTAATAAACTAAAAGCTGGCCGGGCTTTGTTTCCACCCTTAAAATTTCCGCCACATAACCGGAGTTTGGTTCCTCGCCGGACTCAATGAAGAGAACCGCTTGCCGGGTGAAGTCGACAGCCGGCGGGGCTTCGCCCGGCCTCAAGGCCTGCCAAACCTTCAAGAACCCTTCCGCCTGGGTCAAAACCTGCTGATTGGGGGCCGTGTAAAGCGGATCCTGGTCGCCATTCCACGAAGAGGGCGTTTCTTCCTTCAAATCCTTGGCTGGGGCCATGACCTCCGCCATGGCTTTGTAGGACGGGTTGGCGTTTGGCGCTGAAACCGAGGGGGCCCCGGCAGCCATCGGCGCGGCCAGGGCCATGGCGCTCTTGCGCGTCGCCGACCGGGCCGGCGCATTGGAAGCGGCCGTCAAGGTTTCGGAATCGCGGGATTCCGCAACCGTTTCAGGCCGAGGGGCTTGGGCCGCCGGAGCGGAGGGGGAGAAGGCCTGGGTTTTATCAAGCGCCGGGCCGGGCGCCGCGGGCTTGGTCATGATCTCGCGCCACTCGGGATTTTGGGTGAAGAAGAAAAGGGTGGTGGCCGCGGCCGCCGCCAAGGGCCAAAGGGGCTTCAAGACCCAAGGCTTACGGGCGGGACCGAGCCCCTCGCGGCTAAGGCGCCCCATGATGCTTTCGTGCAGGGTCCGGGGCAGGGGCGGGGCGGGCAATTTTCCCGCGGCCTCCACCAAGCGCCGCAAGGATTCCAATTCCCGCCTCGATTCGGCGCAATTCTTTAAATGCGACTGGACCTTGCGGTGGTCGGCGGGGGAGAGCGCCCCCTCGGCTTCCAGCGCCAACAGGGGATGGATTTTGGAACAGTCTTTCATACCCAGTCCTTCAGTCTTTCCCGCAAGAGGCCCCGGCCCCGGGCGATGCGGGATTTCACTGTGCCCAGGCCCAGTTTCAGGATCCCGGCGATCTGCCCGTAATCCAGGCCTTCCAAATCCCGGAGAATCACCGCTTCCTTGAAATCGGGAGGCAAATCCTTGAGGGCTTTTTGGAAGGCCTGGCCGAACTGCTCGGATTCGGCCAAATCCAGCGCCGCCGGCTTCTTCTTATCCGGCGCTTGGCCCAGCCAATCCCCCTCTTCTTCCCCGCGCCCAGCCGGCGCCAGCACCTGGAGTTTGCCCCGGTTTTTGCGCGACCGAAGCGCGTTCTTGGACAAATTGGCCGTGATGGCGTAGATCCAGGTGGAAAGGGCGCTCTCGCCCTTGAAGCCCGGGAGCGAACGGTGCACCCTCAAAAAAACTTCCTGGGTGACGTCCAGCGCGTCGGCTTCCTGGCCCATGAAGCGGAAGGCCGTGCGGTAAACCATCGCCTCATAGGCCCGCACCAGCCGCTCAAAGCCCGGATCGCCGGCCAGGGCCTCCTCCACCAAACGGCGGTCGGTTTCCCGGCCGGGGGCCTCGGGCCCTTGGGCGAAAAGGATTCCCAGCAGATGGGACACCGCTTGGGTGAAAAAGTTCCCGAAAGAATAGGGTGAAAGGGCCGCGGTCATGGGGGAAGTTTAACACACCCAGCCAACCGCCGACGCAAAGACGCCTAAAAGCCGTCTAAAACCTCTTTCACCACAGAGCCGCAGAGGCGCTAAGTAAAGATAAAGAGCGAGACCCGGGGGAAACAAAAATGATTTTCACCGCGTCTCCGGGGTGAAGGATCTTTGCTTTGAGGAGTGAAAATTTCATCCGGTTTCAGTTTGAGATTTGCTTTTCCACGGGGATGACCTTGAGGTCCAGCCGCTCCGAGCGGCGGAGAATGGCCAGGGAAGTCGGCACGCCCACCCGCTCATCGCTCAAGAGGCGGTGCAGGTCGTCCATGCCGCGCAGGGGCTGGCCCTCCAATTCCACCATCACGTCCCTTTCTTGAAGGCCGGCCCGGGCCGCCGGGCCGCCCGGTTCCACCGCCACCAAGAGGACGCCCTTATCCTCCCGCAAGTCGAAATGCCGGACGACCCGGCGGGGCAGGTCGATGTCTTGGCCGCCCACGCCGATGAAGCTGCGCCGCACCCGGCCGTACTTCATCAATTGCATGGCCACGCGTTTGGCGGTGTCGACGGCGATGGCGAAGCAAAGCCCCTGGGCCGAGCGGATGGTGGCCGTGTTGACGCCCACCACCTCGCCCCGGGCGTTGACCAAGGGTCCCCCCGAGTTTCCCGGGTTCAAGGCGGCGTCGGTTTGGATGATGCTGTCGATGAGCCGCCCGGATTGGGAGCGCAGCGACCGTCCCAGGGCCGACACCACGCCGGCCGTGACCGTGGTTTGGAAACCCAAGGGGCTTCCGATGGCCACCACCAATTGGCCCACCTTGAGGGCCCCCGAGGTTCCCAGGGCGGCGGGTTTAAAGCCGGACTGGTCCACCCGGATAACGGCCAGGTCCGAATCCGGATCCTCGCCGATGAGGCGCGCCCGGTGGGTTTGGCCGTCCAGCAGGGTCACTTCCATTTCGGAGGCGCCATGCACCACGTGGCTGTTGGTGAGGATGAAGCCGTCGGGGGTAAAGAGGAAGCCCGAACCGCTGCCCGCGCGGTGGGGGCCCTGCTCGGAGTCCCGCCGCCGGTTTTTTTGGAACACGTCGATGTTGACCACCGAGGGCGCGACCCGCTCGGAAGCGTAAATGACCGCGCTGGAATAAGCGTCGAGCAGGCCCTCATTGTCCAAAAAAGCCGGAACGGTGCCCGGGCTTACCGCTGGCAGGTTATCGTTGGAAAGGAACTGGAAGGATTTCATGGCGCCCCCTCTTTGGGATGAAGGGAAATAATCGGAAAAGCCCTCTGCCGGGACAAGGGGCAAGCAGGACAAGGTGTTTTGGAGAGCTGTAGCCCTTCGCTAGGAGGCGGATTCGACCCGGTTGCGGCCTTTCTTTTTCGCCGAATAAAGGGCTTGGTCCGCCGCTTCAATCAAGGTTTGGTAACCGCCCGCCAGGGGTTTTTCCCGGGTGGCGCAACCGATGCTGACCGTCACCGGCACGGCCTGCCCGTCTTTTTGAAAAGGATTGGCCTCCACCAGCCGGCGGATGCGTTCGGCCACCGCCCGGGCCCCCGGTTGATCGCAATCGGGCAAGAGGCAGAGGAACTCCTCGCCGCCATAGCGGGCCGCCGAGTCCCCAGGCCGGATGCCTTCCCGGATCCGGTCCGCCAGACCCGTGAGCACCATGTCGCCGAAGGGATGCCCGTAGCTGTCGTTCACGCGCTTGAAGTGGTCCAGGTCCATCATCAGGCAGGAAAGGGGCTTGCCGCTGGAGGCTTGTTTTTGGGTTTCGGTTTGAAAAGCCTCGTGCAGGAACCGGTGATTGCCCAGGCCGGTCAGGGGGTCGGTGAGGACCTGGTCGCTCAGGCGTCGATTCTGGTGCCAGATGGCGTCCGCGTGGCGTCCCAAGAAAAAACCGAAAAGGCCGAAGGACAGGCTGGTGCCCATCAGCATGTAGGTGAAGAAAAAAAGATGGTCCCGCCATTCATCCACGATGAAAGAAGGCAACTGCAGGTTGGGATGGGGCGAGAACCAGAGCAAGGCCAAGGCCCCCAGGGGCGCGCCCAGCCCCAAAAAAATACCCGCCAAGGCGAAGACCAAGGACTGGCGGATATTGGGTTGGGAAAGGGGGTTCAAGGCGGATCCTTGGGGTTTCAGTGAGGCCCAGTATAGGGCCCCCAAGCCCCGCTTGCATCCCGGGAGCGGTTAAGCGAAGTTCCCGCTTTGGTAGTCCAGGAAGGCCTTTTTCACCTCGCCGATAGTGTTCATGACAAAGGGGCCGCCCCGGGCCACCGGTTCCCCGATTTTTTGCGCCGAAGCGAACAAAAACCGCGCCGGTTCACCCTCGGAGGCTTCCACCCGCACCCGGTCGCCCCCGCCATAAACGCCCAAATAGCCCGTTTTGACGTAGGAAGGATTTTCCGCCGATCCGGTCTTGGCCTTGCCCTTGAACACATAGAGGAAGCTGTTTTGGTCCGGGGGCGCGGGGAAATCAAAAACCGCCCCGGGTTTGAGCTCCACATCCAGGTAGGAAAAGGGAATGAAGGACTGGCCCGGGCTTTTGGCGCCGCCATACTCGCCGGCCAGCACCTTCACCCGCGCGCCGTCCTTTTCCACCACGGGCAATTTTTCCGAGGGGATGTCCTGGTACTTGGGCTCCACCATCTTGTGCTTGGCGGGCAGGTTCAGCCAAAGCTGGTAACCCCAGGCCAAGCCGTCGGTTTGCTCGGGTATCTCGCTGTGGATGAGCCCTCGGCCCGCGGTCATCCATTGGACGGCGCCCGACTTCAAGTGGCCTTCGTGGCCCTTGGAATCCCGGTGGGTGAACTCGCCGCTCAAAAGATACGTCAGGGTTTCGAATCCCCGGTGGGGATGGTCGGGGAACCCCGCGGCGTAATCCTCCGGCTGGTCGTTCTTGAACTCGTCCAAGAGCAGGAAGGGGTCCAGCAAATTCAGCTCGGGCGAGCCCAGGATGCGCTTGAGTTTTACGCCCGCGCCGTCGGAAGTGTCCTGCCCTCGGATGATTTGGGTGATGTTTCGAATGGTTTCCATGTTCATTTCCTTTCTTGGCTCCGGTTCCATCCTAAGGCGTAAAAGACCGGCTTCCAGGGGTTCCGTTTTTTTCCGGTCACCCGGGGGGGTGAAAGTTACGAAAAGGTAACCGAACGGAAGGTTGGGAAAATTTTACCCAAAAAAAGACCTGAAACCGCACGGATTTTGACCGGTACCTTTTTTTCCACGCTGGAGCCAAAAAAGTGCGAAGGGTTTCCCTGAGGCAGGGGATAAAATAGCCCCATTCACCAATCCTTTTCGGCCCCGCCGCGCGGGACCCTCACCAACTCCTAAGGTGTCCGCGATGGCTCAAGACGCAAAACCAGCCTTGATCGTCCTCCCTTCCGGCGCCTTATTCCTTTTTAAACGCTTGACCCGGATCTTTTCCTGCCTGGTTTTCGTCATCGGCCTCATCACGGTGGCGGCTTGGTTGTTCCACGCCCAGCTTTTCGGCGCGGTTTTCCCGCCGGATCGGTTGCCCTTCATCCTTTCCATCAAGTGCAATACGGGATTGGGCTTCGTCTTTTTGGGCGCGGCCTTGTGGTTTTGCGGGTCCGAAAAAAAACACCCCGCCCAAGACGGGAAGGCCCGGCCGCTCCTGGCCTGCGCCGCGGTTTTCCTGGGCGCGGCCACGATCCTGGAGTACCTGTTGGGGTGGAACTTGGGATTGGACCAACTGCTCACCCCGGACGCCACCGTGCCGGGAAACACCCTTCCGGGCCGCATGGGCATCGGGACCGCCATTGATTTTTGCCTGGTGGGTTTGGCCCTGGCCTTTCCCGAGCTCAAAATTCCCCGGGTGGCCCAATTGTCGTCGCTTTTCGCCTTCCTGGGGCTTTTCGTCGCCCTGATGGCCTTGATCGGCCATCTTTACCAGGCCAAGAGCTTCTATGTTTATTCCCCCTTCAATTACATGGCGCTCCAGACTTCCCTGGCCTTCATCTTTTCAGCCTTGGGCTTCCTGACCGCCTATCCCCAAACCGTTTTTGGGAAGAATACGGGTTTGTCTTTGGAGGACCGGGGAGGGATAGGGTCCTTCGCTTGGACCGCGATTTCGGTCATCTTGGTGTTCCTCTTGGCCAGCGCCTGGATTTCCGCCGAGAATTTTTTCGGGCTTTTGCGCAACAACCGCATGGTGGTGCATAGCCAAGAAGTCCTGGATTCTCTCGAAAAGGTCCGGGCCTCGGTGAACGACTTGACCACCGCGGCCCATGATTATTGCCAAATCGGCCGCCAAGCCGACTGGGTGAAGTTCTCAAACTCCCGGCAGTCCTTCCAAAATTGCCTGGGGGACGCCCTTCGCCTGACGTCGGACAACCCCATCCAAGAGGGCCGGCTTCAAACCATGGGACGGATGGTGGACCGCCAGGCGCTCGCCCTGGAATCTTTTTTAAAATCCCGGGC